>NC_012034.1:1457500-1792500 GCF_000022325.1 Caldicellulosiruptor bescii DSM 6725
TTTAAGCCTTCTATCAGAACACCCTACGGTTAACTCCACAAGGATTGATTTTGATATAAACAACAAGAAGATAGTTTTAGTAGATGATGTTCTTTTTACAGGTAGAACAGTAAGAGCAGCAATTGAAGCTTTGATGGACATGGGAAGACCAAAGATGATTCAGCTTGCAGTGTTGATTGACAGAGGACACAGAGAACTTCCAATTAGGGCTGACTATGTAGGAAAAAATGTTCCAACTTCAAGAAAAGAGATTGTTCACGTTCTTGTTGATGAGTTTGACAACGACAACAGGGTAATAATTGAACAGCTTGATAGGGAAATATAACTTTAAAAGAAAGGGGAAAGCTTTGAAAATGAACAGAGTTGTTCAGGTTGAAGAAAAGCTTCCATTTTTGAAAACATTGCCTTTGAGTCTTCAACATCTTTTTGCAATGGTTGGCGCAACAATCTTGGTTCCTATTCTGGTAGGGCTTAGCCCAACTGTGGCTCTCTTTACAAGTGGTGTGGGGACCATAATATATATTCTTGTAACAAATAATAAAGTTCCAGCTTATCTTGGTTCGTCTTTTGCATATATAAATCCTATTATCACACTTTCTGCCTCGCTTGGAGGAAAAGAATATGCTCTTGCTGGATGCATTGCATCAGGTGTTGTATATCTGATTGTAGCATTTCTTATTTACCTGTTTGGGACAAACTGGATTGACAAGATTTTGCCACCGGTAGTTGTTGGTCCTGTTGTAATGATTATTGGACTTTCTCTTGCAAGAGCTGCTGCTGTGAAATCAGCAGGACTTTTCAAAGAGGTTGTAAAAGATGATCAGGTTTTGGAAGTTGCTGTAAATGTCCTAAAAAGTCCTGTTTGCTGGGTTTCTATATTTACATTACTTGTTGCCGTGTTTGGCTCTGTTTACTTTAAAGGATTTTTTAAAGTCATACCTGTTTTGATTGGGCTTGTGAGTGGATATCTTTTTGCATATGTACTTGACTTAATTGGTATGAACACAAATCTTCTCAATTCTTTCTATCCAAATGGCAAGTATATTCCATTTTTGAACTATGAAGTTATCAAGAATGCAAAGTGGCTGGGACTTCCTCAGTTCACATTCCCTAAGTTTTCACTCTCTGCTATTTTATCAATTGCTCCAATTGCCATAGTTACAATAACAGAACATATTGGACATCTTCTTGTGACAAATAATGTTGTGGGAAGAGATTTTACAAAAAATCCAGGACTTCACAGGTCATTAGCAGGAGATGGGCTTGCAACAATTGCTGCAGGTTTTCTTGGAGGTCCTCCTAATACAACATATGGTGAAAATATCGGTGTTATGGCTATAACAAAGGTGTACAGCACATGGGTAATTTTGTGGGCAGCAATCCTGGCAATTTTGCTTTCATTTGTCCAAAAGCTCGGTGCTCTTATTCAGGTAATTCCTTCACCTGTAATTGGGGGAATTAGCATCCTGCTGTTTGGTGTTATTGCTTCATCTGGTTTGAGAATGATGATTGAAAGCAAGGTGGACTTGTCTCAAACACGCAACCTTGTAATTGCTTCTGTGGTTTTAATAATTGGTGTTGGTGGAACAAGACTCAAATTTTTCAACATTGAATTTGAAGGAATGGCTCTTGCTACATTTGTTGGAATAATCTTAAATCTTCTTTTACCAGAGTCAAAAGAACTTAAAATAGCAAAGGCAAAAGAAGCTTTAGAACCAAATAATTAAGGGTAGGGGTATTTCCCCTTCTTTTTTTGTAAACAGTTGGAGGTGGATAAATTGAAACATTTGCTTGGGCTAAGAGAGCTTTCAAAAGAGGATATCATAAAAATACTGAATCTTGCAAAAGATATGAAGACAATTTTAAAAAGCGAAACAAAAAAGACTCCTCATCTGCAGGGGTATTCGGTTGTAACTCTGTTTTATGAAAATAGTACCAGGACACGAACATCGTTTGAACTTGCAGCAAAGTTTATGAGTGCAAATACAACATCAATCTCGGTGCAAACCAGCAGTGTGCAGAAAGGGGAATCTTTGCTTGACACTGTAAAAACTTTGGAAGCTCTAAAAACAGATGTGCTAATTGTCAGACATGCTGTCTCTGGTGTGCCGCATTTTATTGCTAAAAACTGCTCATTTTCAGTCATAAACGCTGGTGATGGAATGAACGAGCATCCAACTCAGGCACTGCTTGATATGTTCACAATAAGAGAAAGGCTTGGAACAATTGAGAGGTTGAAGATAGCAATCATTGGCGATATTTTTCACAGCAGGGTTGCAAGAAGCAACATATGGGGGCTTTCCAAGTTTGACAACCAAATCACAGTGTTTGGACCACAAACGCTTATTCCGCCTTATATTGAAAACTTTGCTTATGTTGCATCATCTTTAGAAGAGGCAGTCTCAGGAAAAGATGTTGTAATAGATTTGAGGATTCAGCTTGAAAGACAAAAACGAGGCTTTATAACCTCAAAACAAGAATATTACAAGTTTTATGGATTAAACGAAGATATAATGAGGTATATTTCAGGCAGCACCCTGATTATGCATCCTGGTCCTGTCAACAGGGGAGTTGAAATTTCTTCAGAGGTGTTGCAGCTGCCAAATTCTACAATTGATGAGCAGGTCACAAACGGCATTGCTGTTAGAATGGCAGTTTTATACCTTTGCACGCGCAAGGAGGGAATTTATAGGTGATGATATTGATAAAAAACGCACAGATTGTAAATAGTATTGACAACAAACTTGAAAAGGCTGATATACTGATAGTTGATGACAAGATAGAAAAGATTGGTAAAAACATAGAAGAAAATCCAGATAAGATGATTATAATAGATACAAGCGGCAAGTATGTAATGCCAAGCTTTACCGATATTCACTGTCATTTGCGGGAACCTGGTTTTGAGTACAAAGAAGACATAAAGAGCGGAAGTAGAGCTGCTTTAGCAGGAGGATTTACAACCATCTGTTGTATGCCAAACACAAACCCTCCTGTAGACAACAGAGCAATGATTGCGTATATAAAATACCGTGCAAAAGAGGTCTCACCAATTGAGGTTTTACCTGTTGGGGCTATAACAAAAGGACTTTCAGGAGAAGAGCTTGCAGAGATAGGATTTATTAAAGAAGAAGGGGCCATTGCTATATCAGACGATGGAAAGTGTGTTATGAACGCAAACATTATGAGAAATGCTCTTTTGTACTCAAAAGATTTTTCAATACCTGTCATTTCACACTGTGAGGATACAAACTTATCTGAAGGAGGACAGATAAATTTAGGATATGTGTCAACAATCACGGGACTTAGAGGAATTCCACGCGAGGCAGAATCAATTATTGTTGCAAGAGATATTCTTCTTGCAAAAGAGACAAAAGCACATCTTCATATAACCCATGTGTCCACCAAAGAATCTGTTAGACTTATAAAAATGGCAAAAGAGTGGGGTGTAAATGTCACGGCTGACACATGCCCGCATTATATAAGTCTTACAGAAGAAGAGGTACTTGGATTTAACACAAATGCAAAAGTAAACCCTCCTTTGAGAACACAAGAGGATATTGAAGCTTTAATTGAAGGATTAAAAGAAGGTGTAATTGACTGTATATCAACAGACCATGCCCCGCATCATAAAGATGAAAAGAATGTCGAATTTAACCTTGCTGCAAGCGGTACAATTGGGTTTGAGACTGCATTTTCTGTGCTGTTCACATATCTTGTCGAGAAAAATGGGTTTGATATTGGGAAAATAGTAGAACTTTTGAATTACAATCCCAGAAAAATAATTGGACTTTCTCCAAATATTATAAAAGAAGGTGAAAAAGCCAACCTTGTAATTGTGGATTTAAAGAAAAAGTGGGAAGTAAAAGAGGAAAACATTGTGTCAAAATCAAAAAATAGTGTGTTTTTGGGAAAACTTTTGACTTCTTATGTTGAGACAGTAATATACAATGGGAAGATATTAAAAAAGGACGGTGTTTTAAGTTGTTGAACTTCTCTGATAGGCTAATTGAGTCTATAAAAAAGAAAAATAGTGTTCTTATAGCTGGAATTGATACGAGCATTGAAAACATACCAGATTATTTTATCAAAAGATTTTATGACAAAGAAAAAAGCGAAATTGACAATTTGAAAACCATCTTGTTTGAATACATTCGAAGAATTATCGATGCAGTGGAAGAAAATGTGGTTGGGGTAAAGTTTCAGGCAGCATTCTTTGAACAGTACTCATACCATGGGTTTGAAGTTTTGCATAAACTCTGTGAATATACAAAAAACAAAAAGCTTGTGGTAATCTTTGATGGTAAAAGAAACGACATCTCAAGCTCTGCAAAAGGATACTCAAACGCTTACCTTGGCGAGACACCTGTTTTTGGTAAAAAAATGAGGTTTTTTGAGTTCGACGCAATCACTACAAACCCTTATCTTGGTCAAGACGGTATAAAGCCATTTGTTGAAGACTGTGAGAGATTCAAAAAAGGTCTGTTTGTACTTGTTAAGACTTCCAACCCTTCTTCTGCTGATTTTCAAGATCTGATGGTAGAAGATAAATACCTTTTCGAAGTGGTGGCTGAAAAAGTTTATGAATGGGGAAAAAACTGCATAGGGAAAGAAGGTTACAGTGATGTTGGTGCTGTTGTAGGTGCAACCCAGCCTGAGGCTGCTAAAAGAATAAGGGAAATCTTGCCAAACTCCTTCTTTCTTGTACCGGGAATAGGTGTGCAGGGAGGAAAAATAGAAGATTTGAAATATTTTGTGGACAGTAACAACATGGGCATAATAGTAAATTCGTCACGTGATATAATCTATGCATACAAAAACTATGTTCATTCTGATTTTGAAAAGAGTAGCTACTTGGCTTCAAAAAATATCAAAGAAAGTATCAACGCAGCAATCTCTTAAAGAAATAAAATCAAAAGAGGTGAGACTTTAAAGTGCCACTGAGAAAGGATATAAAAAAGGTTTTGGTTATTGGTTCAGGACCGATTATAATTGGCCAGGCAGCTGAGTTTGACTATTCAGGAAGCCAGGCTTGCAAGGCATTAAAAGAAGAAGGCATTGAAGTTGTCCTTATAAACTCAAACCCAGCAACAATCATGACAGACAAAACAATGGCAGACAGTATCTATATTGAGCCTATAACTTGTGAGATAATAGAAAAGATAATTCAAAAAGAAAAAGTTGACTCTATATTGCCAACACTTGGAGGTCAAACGGGCCTTAACACTGCTGTTGAGCTTTACAAAAGTGGGATCCTTGACAAATACAATGTCAAGGTAATTGGAACAAACATTGAAGCTATTGAGTTCGCAGAAGATAGACAACTTTTTAAACAGCTGATGATAAAAATTGGCGAACCTGTTGTTCCAAGTGAGGTTGTAAACTGCGTAGAAGATGGTCTTGCGTTTGCAAAGAAAATAGGCTTTCCTGTTATAATAAGGCCGGCATATACCCTTGGGGGGACTGGTGGTGGTATTGCAAACAATGAAGATGAGTTTGTAGAGATTGCAAGAAGAGGTCTTTCTTACAGTCCTGTACACCAAATACTTGTAGAGAAAAGTATAAAAGGGTGGAAAGAGATAGAGTATGAGGTTATGCGAGACTCAAACGGATGCCTGATTACCGTGTGTAATATGGAAAATATTGACCCGGTCGGAATTCATACAGGCGATAGCATTGTTGTTGCACCATCGCAGACACTTTCTGATAAAGAATATCAAATGCTAAGGTCATCTGCTCTCAAAATCATAGATACTCTGAAGATTGAGGGAGGATGTAATGTCCAGTTTGCCCTAAATCCTGATAGTTTTGAATATGCAGTGATTGAAGTAAATCCAAGAGTCAGTCGCTCATCTGCTTTAGCTTCAAAAGCAACAGGGTATCCAATTGCCAGAATTGCTGCAAAGATTGCGCTTGGCTATACACTTGATGAAATAGAAAATGCCATTACAAAGATGACATACGCAAGCTTTGAACCGACTCTTGACTATGTTGTTCTGAAAATTCCACGCTGGCCGTTTGACAAGTTTACTTATGCAAATAGAAAACTTGGTACACAGATGAAAGCAACTGGAGAGATCATGGCAATCGGAAGAACATTTGAAGAAAGCCTTTTAAAAGGTATAAGGTCTCTTGACATAGGGCTGGACTACTTAGACCTCCCAGAGCTAAAAAGTTTGGATAACAAAACTCTTTCAAAGCTTATAATCGAGGCTGATGACAGAAGAATATTTGCACTTGCTGAAGCTATAAGAAGAGGATATGAAGTAGAGTACCTATACCAAATCAGTAAAGTAGACAGATTTTTTCTCCACAAGATTAAAAATATAATTGAGATGGAAGAAAGAATAAAAAAAGAGGAATTAAACAGCAGTATCCTGCTTGAAGCAAAGAAGATGGGGTTCAGTGACAAGACGATTGCAAATCTCAAAGGGATATCTGAAAATAATGTAAGAAGTTTGAGAAAAAGCCTAAACATAACATCGGTATATAAAATGGTTGATACATGCGCAGCAGAATTTGAAGCAAAAACTCCATATTATTATTCAACATATGAAAAGGAAAATGATGTAGCAGTACTACAAATATCAGATACACAGAGAAAGATTGTTGTTTTGGGCTCAGGTCCGATTAGAATTGGTCAGGGAATTGAGTTTGATTATACTTCTGTACACAGTGTTTATGCACTTTCAAAACTTGGCATAAAATCTGTGATTATCAATAACAATCCAGAAACTGTTAGTACTGATTTTGATACCTCAGATATGCTCTTTTTTGAACCTCTCACAAAAGAAGATGTCTTAAATGTTATTGAAACAGTAAAACCAGAGGGTATTATAGTCCAATTTGGTGGTCAGACAGCTATAAAACTTTCTCAGCAGCTTGCAAAAGAGGGTATCAAGATTTTTGGTACAAGCGCAGAGGGAATAGATATTGCCGAAGACAGAGAAAGATTTGACAAAATCTTGAATAAGCTTAACATCAAAAGACCTCCAGGCTTTACATGTTATACACTGCAAGAAGCACTAAGAATAGCAAACTCATTAGGATATCCTGTGCTTGTGCGGCCTTCATATGTTCTTGGCGGACAGGGTATGAAAATTGCCTTTGACGATAACGATATTGTAGAGATGCTCAGCTATGCGAAAAATCTCAATGATCATCCTATCCTCATTGACAAATACATCGTCGGAAAAGAAATAGAGGTTGATGCTATATCTGATGGCGAGGACATCTTGATCCCAGGAATAATGGAACATATTGAAAGAGCAGGTGTTCATTCGGGAGACAGTATTTCCCTGTATCCTGCAAGGAATATTTCAAAGTATATTGAAGAGAAGATTGTCGAATATACGCTCAAAATAGCAAAAGAACTTGAATGCAAAGGACTTATAAATGTGCAGTTTATTGTTCAAAACGAAGAACTTTATGTTATAGAAGTAAATCCGAGAGGCAGTAGAACAGTACCCTTTTTGAGCAAGGTAACTGGTGTTCCTATGGTTGAGCTTGCAACAATGGTAAGTTTGGGATACAGGCTGAAAGATTTGGTAAACAAAGTTGGGCTTTTGCCGAAAAAAGATTTCTATGCCTTTAAAGTTCCTGTTTTCTCATTTGAAAAACTGCCTGATGTTGAAGTATCACTTGGTCCTGAGATGAAGTCAACAGGTGAGGTTATGGGAATTTCGAAAGACTACTATGTTGCACTTTACAAAGGGCTTGTTGCAAGCGGTACAAAGCTACCATTAGAAGGTGGAGTACTTTTTACTGTTGCCGACCCTGACAAAAATGAAATCATCCCAATTGCTGAGAAGTTTGAAAAGCTTGGATTCAAGATATACGCAACATCAAAGACAGCAAAACATCTGAATTTTTATCAGGTTGCTGCAAATTATGTTAAAAAAGTGTCTGAAGGAAGTCCAAATATAATAGATCTGATTAGAAAAGGAGAAATAAACATTGTTATCAACACTCCTACAAAAGGAAGACAGCCGCAAAGAGATGGTTTTTTGATAAGAAGGTTTGCTGTGGAAAATAAGGTTCCAATCTTCACTTCAGTTGACACTGCAAAGGCTGTAGTTGAAATTATTGAGTTTCTAAAACAAAAAAGAGAACTTGACATATTTAACATAGGAGAGATTGATAATGAAGCTATTAGACGTTGAAATTGAAGAAAATGTAAAAATTGCAAATGATATATTTCTTCTATCCTTTGAATCTGAATATTTAGCAGAAAATTTTAAGCCCGGCAATTTTGTGAATATTCTAATTGATAGAGAGAGCATTTATCCTCTTTTGAGAAGACCTTTTAGCATCTCTTTTGTTGAGGGAAAAAGAGTCTATATCGGTTACAAAGTGGTAGGTAAAGGCACAAAACTTCTTTCTCAAAAATCAAAAGGAGAGGCTATTGATATCTTGGGTCCACTTGGAAACTCATTTTTGACAGACACATTCGACGGTAAGGTTGCTGTGATTGGAGGGGGGGTTGGAATTTTCCCCCTTGTTGGACTTTGTAAAGAGCTCAAAAATAGAAGTAATAAAGTTGATGTATTTCTTGGATTTAGAGATTTAAACTCAATGTTTTTGGTAGAAAGATTTAAGTACATTTGTGACAATACCCTAATAGCAACAGATGATGGCAGTAGAGGTTACAAAGGGAGTGTTGTTGAGCTTTTTAAAGCCAATTTTTCAAAAGCAGAATATAAAGTTGTTTTTTGCTGTGGTCCAAAGCCTATGTTAAAGGCAATTAAAAATCTTAATCTTCCTGTAAAATGTTATGCCTCTTTAGAGGAAAAAATGGCGTGCGGGATAGGCGCATGTCTTTGCTGCAGTATAAAAGGAAAAGATGACAAAATGTATCATGTGTGTTCAGATGGCCCTGTTTTTGATATAATGGAGGTTGAGATTGAATGAATTTAGAAGTTGAAATAGCGGGGATAAAACTCAAAAACCCTGTTATTGCAGCATCAGGCACATTTGGTTTTGGTCGTGAATATTCAAAGTTAATTGACATAAGTGAATTTGGCGCTATCTGTACAAAGGGCATCACCTTAAAAAAGAGAATTGGCAATCCGCAGCCAAGACTTTGTGAAGTGTATGCAGGAATAATAAACTCTGTAGGGCTTGAAAATCCAGGGGTTGAAGCCTTTATAAACGATGAACTCCCTTTTTTGAAAAGCTTTGATACCAAAATTATTGCCAATATAAACGGTTTTTCCAAAGAAGAGTTTGTTGAGCTTACAAAAATATTAACTTCACTTGTGGACATGATTGAAGTAAATTTATCATGTCCAAACGTGAAAGAAGGCGGAATGGTCTTTGGTAAAGACCCAAAAAAAGTCTATGAGATAACAAAGTCTGTAAAGGATGTGGCAAGCTGTCCAATAATTGTTAAACTAACACCAAATGTCACAGATATAACCCAGTTGGCAGTAGCTGCAGAAAATGCAGGGGCTGATGCAATTTCGCTTATAAACACTGTATCTGCTATGGCAATTGACATTGAAACAAGAAAACCCCTGATAAAGATGGTAACAGGTGGACTTTCAGGTCCTGCTATAAAGCCAATTGCAGTTAGAATGGTTTATGAGTGTTTCAAAAAAGTTAGAATACCCATTATTGGCATGGGAGGAATTATGAATTACAAAGATGCCATTGAGTTTTTTATTGCTGGAGCTACTGCCATTCAGATAGGTACTGTAAATTTTATAAATCCTAAAGCTGTTTGTGAAATAAAAGAGGGAATTGAGGCTTATCTTGAAAGAAAGGGTTTTAAGTCCATAAAAGAGCTTGTAGGTAGCATTAATATCTGAGGTGAAAACAAAATGTCAAAGACAGTTGTATATCTTATTCGTCATGCAGAAGCAGAAGGAAATTTTATAAGAAGATTTCATGGTATTACAGATTCTAATGTAACAGAAAAAGGTAAATTGCAAGCTCAAAAACTTGCAGAAAGGCTAAAGAATGTCCATTTTGATGTGATTTATTCAAGTCCTCTGAAAAGAGCCTTCTATACTGCAAGCAAAATAGCAGAGGGAAGAGATATAAAGATTATAGTAAGAGAAGATTTGATAGAGATAAACGGTGGTGAATGGGAAAACAGGTGCTGGGATGAACTTCCATTGCTTTATCCAACAGAGTATGAAATGTGGGAGAAAATGCCTCACAAACACTGTATGCCAAATGGTGAGAGTATGTATGAACTTTTCTTGAGGGCAAAATCTGCTTTTGAGGACATTGTAAAGTCAAATGTTGGGAAGAGAATATGTATTGTAACCCACGGAACGTTAATTAGGGCTCTTTTGACGTATATAAAAGGATATGAATTTGAAAGACTCAACGAGATTTTGTGGCAGGACAATACTGCTATAAATATAATCGAGTATAAAGAAGGGAAATACCACCTTGTTGTTGAGGGTGACTGGTCTCATCTTGGAAAAGAGCTTTCCACAATAGCATATCAAGACTGGTGGCAACAGTTTTTAAAAGAAAGAGGAATTGAAAAACAAGATATTACTATTATTGAAAGGAGAGAAAGTTATGAATAAAGATGCTTACATTCAAATGTTCAAAGACACAAATGCGCTTTTGGAAGGACATTTTCTTTTGTCCTCTGGAAAACACAGTGCAAAGTACCTTCAATGTGCAAAAGTGTTGCAGTACCCAAACTTAGCAGAAATGATTTGCAGTGATCTTGCACAACACTTTAAAGATCAACAAATTGACGTCGTTATAGGCCCTGCGTTGGGAGCAGTAACACTTTCATACGAACTTGCAAGACAGCTAAATTGTCGTTCTATCTTTGCAGAAAGAGAAGATGGAATAATGAAACTCAGACGAGGATTCAAAATTGAAGAGGGAGAAAAAGTATTGGTAGTTGAAGATGTGATAACAACAGGAGGGTCTGTAAGAGAGATAATTGAGATTGTAAAAGAATACAGAGGGGAAGTTGTGGCAGTTGCTGGTATTGTAGATAGAAGTGGCGGAAAGGTAGACCTTGGCTATCCTTTGAAAACCCTTCTTACATTAGAAATTGAAACTTTTGAGCCTGAAGAGTGTCCTCTGTGCAGGGAAGGAATACCTATTGTGAAGCCTGGAAGTAGGAAAAAATAAGTTGGGATATGCATAATTGAAATTATTAATCCAAAAAAGTAATATTGACAGTTAATTGATAAAAGTGATAGAATGTTATAAATATTAGTTGGAAACATGGAGGATATATAAAATTTGAGAATATGTCCAAAATGTAACGAGTTAAATGGTGAAAACAGAACAGAATGTTGGAAATGTGGAGCTATTTTAGGTCCAGTAGATAAGTACAAAAAAATTTGTCTGAAATGTGGGCGAATATACCCTCAGAGAGCAGAAATTTGCGATGAATGTGGAGGAAAACTGGCAGTATATAGTGAAGATACTAATTACAAATATAGTAAAGCTAATAATAGTAGTTTTTGGTTATACATAGTTTCAATATTGTTTCCAATTATTGGTATTATATTGGGTTGCATTTATATAGCAAGAAAGGAAGATAATCTGGGAAAATCATTGATTATAACAAGTGTAGTTGTTATAGTTATTTCAATCTTTATAAGTTTGCTCTTTGTCAGTTGTTCTCCTAACTTTTGATTTTTGATAAAAAATCAGCATAATAAAAAAAATGCAGGGACTTTTAAAAACAACGTTGCTGGACAAGATAGCCCTGCATTTTTTTATTTTTAATATTTTTTTAAAAATCAACCACCTAAATAAGCTTTTTTAACCTCAGGATTTGCTGCAATCTCTTTTGCATCTCCGGATAAAACAATTTTACCTGTCTCTATTACATACGCCCTGTCTGCGATTGAAAGTGCCATGTGGGCATTTTGTTCAATCAAAAGTATAGTTGTACCTTGTGAGTTTATTTCTTTTATTATCTTAAAAATCTCAGTTACAAGTATAGGCGCTAAGCCCATTGAAGGCTCGTCAAGAAGCAGAAGCTTTGGCTTTGACATTAGTGCTCTTCCAATTGCAAGCATCTGCTGCTCTCCACCAGAGAGGGTACCAGCAAGCTGATCCCTTCTTTCATATAACCTTGGAAATCTCTCAAACACCTTTTTCAAATCTTCTTTTATTCCTTGCTTGTCCTTTCTCAAGTACGCGCCAAGCTCTAAGTTTTCAAGAACAGTCATTTCTGGGAATACACGTCTGCCTTCTGGTACGTGTGAAATACCAAGCTTGACAATTTCCATAGATGACTTTTTTGTTATATCAATATCTTCAAAATAGATTGAACCTGTATGAGGCCTAATAAGACCAGAGATTGTTTTGAGCAGGGTAGATTTTCCTGCACCGTTTGCACCAATTAACGTAACAATCTCACCTTTTTGAACTTCAAGTGAAACAGAAAACAATGCTTGAATAGCACCGTAAAATACGTCAATTCCATTTACTTTAAGCAAACTCAAAATCCCCCTCTCCAAGATAAGCTTCAATTACGCGAGGGTTGTTTTTAACTTCTTCAGGGGCACCCACAGCAATTACTTCACCATAGTCAAGAACATAAATTTTTTCGCATATGTCCATTACAACTGACATGTCATGTTCAATTAAAAGTATAGTCAAATCAAACTTCTCTTTTATAAATTTAATAAGGTTCTTTAGTTCCTGTGTTTCTTGAGGATTCATTCCCGCTGCTGGTTCGTCTAATAAAAGCAGTTTTGGTGATGTTGCAAGTGCACGAACAATTTCAAGCTTCCTTTGTTCACCATAGGGTAGATTTTTAGCAAGTTCAAATCTTTTTTCATAAAGACCAAAAATTTTTAAAAGTTCTTCAGCTTTTTTATGATTTTGTTCCTCTTCTTTCAAAAACTTCGATGTTCTGAAAATCGCATCAAAAAGGTTATAACTAATGTTCTTATGAAAAGAAATTTTCACATTGTCAATTACACTGAGTTCCTTGAACAATCTTATGTTCTGAAAAGTCCTTGAAATCCCCAGTGCTGAAACTTGGTATGTCTTTTTATAAGTAATATCGTAGTTTGAAAATTCTATCCTGCCAGTATTAGGATTATATATACCTGAAATTACATTGAACACTGTGGTTTTCCCAGCACCATTGGGGCCGATTAGCCCGATTATTGCACCTTTTTCAATATCAATATTGACATTGTTCAGAGCTACAATTCCTCCAAAATTGACTGTCACATTTTTTATCCTAAGCATTTTTCTCACCACCAAACGGTATAAGCTTTGAAAGTCTTATTTCTTTTGTCCCCATAAGCCCTTGAGGCCTAAATAACATAATTATTATCAAAATAATAGAGTATAAGACCATCCTCACAGCTGGATAATCTTGTAATAACGCAGAGATTATAGTTAAAACTATAGCGGAGATAATTGAACCTGATATGCTTCCAAGTCCACCCAAAACAACTATTACTAATATGTCAATTGATTTAAAGAAGTTGAACATATCTGGCTGAATAAATCCAAAAGAACCAGAATAAATTGAGCCTGCAACACCTGCAAAAAAGGCACCTATCATAAATGCAAGGACTTTATATAAAGTTGTATTGATTCCCATAGCTTCTGCAGCTATCTCATCTTCTCTGATGGCAATCATTGCTCTGCCAAACGACGAGTTGATAATATTTAATATAACCACTACACTTAAGACTGTAATGACAAAATATCCGGTCCAGTCAATTCCTTGTGGTATATCACTTATTCCACTTGCTCCACCTAAGTAATCTATATTCTGTATAATTACTCTTATAATCTCTCCAAAACCAAGTGTAGCAATTGCAAGATAGTCACCCCTCAGCCTTAGCACAGGAAGACCAATAATAAGACCACATATCATTGCAAACAACCCACCAATTAAAACGGTGAGATAAAATGGTACTGGTTTTTCAAGAGTTGTTAAAACTGCAGTTGTATATGCTCCAATTGCCATAAATCCTGCGTGTCCAAGGGAAAACTGACCAGTGATGCCATTTATTAAATTTAAACTAACTGCCAAAATAATATTTAACATTATCAAAAAGAGGTTTAGTTTGATATAATCGTCTATAATACCAATCTTCATTAAAAGCGTTATTATTAAATACAAAACAATTATAAATACAGAATATATCAGAAGTCTTTTCTTCATCTTTCCCTACACCTTCTCTTTTATATTTTTTCCAAGCAAACCAGAAGGTTTTATAATCAAAATCAATATCAAAAGGGCGAATGCAACTGCATCTTTGTACATAGAACTGCTGTATCCACTTACAAGAGTTTCAATAATACCAAGGGAAAATCCACCGAGCATTGCACCAGGAATGATACCAATTCCACCAAACACAGCGGCTATAAAAGCTTTGAGTCCAGGCAAAACACCCATAAGAGGGTTTATAGTGTTATAGTAAAGTCCTACTAAAACACCAGCTGCTGCAGCAAGAGCAGAACCAATTGCAAATGTATATGAAATTGTTGTGTCAACGTTTATGCCCATAAGTCTTGCTGCATCCATATCTTGAGATACTGCTCTCATTGCTTTTCCTATTTTTGTCTTTTTAACAACGAAGTTTAGAATTATCATCAAAAGTACTGTAATAATTAGCAGGTATATCTGTTTGTTGTTTACCACTATTCTACCTTGGAACAGATGATAATTTTTTTCAGCAACAAGTCTTGGAAAAACTCTTGAATCAGCTCCCATTATAATTTGCATCAAATTTTCCAAAAGTAGCGAAACGCCAATTGCTGTTATTAGTGCTGAGATTCGCGGTGAGTTTCTCAAAGGCTTGTAGGCAAATTTCTCAATAAGCATTCCTAAAATGCTGCAGAATATCATAGAAACAATCAAAGAAGGTATTAAACCCAGTTTCAAATATGTAACACTCAGATACGCAATATATGCGCCAACCATAAAAATGTCACCATGAGCAAAGTTTATAAGTTTTATTATCCCATATACCATGGTATAACCAAGACTTATAAGAGCATAAATACTTCCAAGAGTTATACCATTTATTAATTGTTGCATGAAAGTAGACAACGTTTTTCTCACCTCTTTCAAAACATAAAAAATATTTTTAGAAATAAATGTCAAACAATATAAGGGAAGGGGCTATTTCACTAACAATTGCCCCTTCCGAATCTCAGTGTGAATTAGTCTTATGGATTAAGTTTCTGTTTAAATTTTTGTACACCATCTTTGAGCTCAATAATAACAGCAGATTTTTCAGCATTGTGATATTTATTTATGCTTATAATTCCTGTAACACCAACAAAGTTCTTTGTATTTTCGATTGCCGCTTTCAACCTTTCTCTGTCCTTTGCTACACTGTCAAACTTTAAGTTAGCTCTTTTGAGAGCATCTGCAATAAAATACCCAAGGTCATAACCAAGAGCAGCAAATGCATTTGGTTCTTGATTATATTTTGCTTTAAATTTCTTTATAAACTCTTGAACCTTCACATCTGTATCTTGGGTAGAGTAATGAGCAGAGAAAAACACATTGTTAGCATTCTTTTTGCCAGCTTTTTCAACAACTTTCGGATCATCAAAACCATCTGCACCAAGTATAGGAATATTCATTCCAAGTTCACGAGCCTGTTTTATGATAAGTCCTGCTTCATCATAATAAACAGGCGCAAACAGTACATCTGGTTTTTTGGCTCTTATTTTTGTAAGTATGCTGCTAAAATCTTGTTCACCCTTGCCAAATGCCTCTTGAGCAATAACTTTTCCGCCGCCTTTTTCAAATGTATTCTTGAAATTTTTTAAAAGACCTTTACTATAATCTGATGTTGCATCATAAATTATAGCTGCTTTTTTAGCTTTCAAAGTTTTCAATGCAAAGTTTGCCATTATATTTCCCTGGAATGAGTCGTTAAAACATGTTCTGAAAACATATGTCTTTGTTTTGCCAGTTTTTTCATCAACTGTAACTGCATCATCTGTTGCAGAAGGTGAAATTATAGGAACTTTATGCTTTGTTGCAGCAACTGCAGCTGACTTTGTAGCACCTGAAGTTGCCGGTCCTAAAATAGCAAGAACATTTTCTCTTACAGCAAGTTTTGTTGCAACATTTTGAGCTTCGGTCTTGTCAGATTTGTTGTCAATAACTACAAGTTCAATCTTTTTACCTCCAATACCACCTTTTTTATTGATTTCGTCAATTGCAAGTCTTATACCTTCAAGTTCTTTTTGTCCGTATTGAGCAACTGCCTGTGAAAGTTCTAAATCTACACCTATCTTGATGACATTTTTAGATGAAGCAAATGATACAGTAAATATTGAAAGCACAAATACTAACAAGAGGATTATTGAAACAATTTTTTTCACTATAGTTCACTCTCCTTTTGAAAATTTTTGTATGTACTTTGTCTTTATAGTTTATAGTATAAAATATCTTTAGATTGAATACAAGTATTCAGATTGTCTTTCTGCTGCTGTTATAGACATCATTACTTCCACGTTGTAAAATTAATATACTGAAGGAAAACCATAGGGCAGGGAGTGAGTAATATGTACTTTAAGTCGGCAGGTCCTCATAATACTCTTAAGACAATTGAGCTTGCGATAAAAACTGCAATTGAAAGAAATATTAACCATATTGTGGTGGCTTCATGCAGTGGAAGTACAGCTAAACTTCTAAAAAATTGTGGGAAAAATGTTGTAGTTGTAACTCATGTAAGTGGTTTTTCTGAACCTGGAAAGATGGAAATAAGCCAGCAAACTATTGAAGAGCTTAAAGCAGTGGGATTTAAGGTCTATACAGGCACACATGTTTTGTCAGGGGCTGAAAGAGGGATATCGAGAAAGTTTGGCGGAGTATATCCAGTTGAAATTATGGCACATACACTTAGAATGCTTGGGCAAGGCGTGAAGGTTGCAGTAGAGATTTCCGTTATGGCTTTAGATGCAGGGCTGATACCGTATGGAGAAGATATAATTGCGATTGGTGGAACATCTGAAGGCGCAGACACCGCTGTAATTATAAGACCTTCACATGCAGCTTCTATATTTGAAACAAAAATTAAAGAAATAATTTGCAAACCTTATGATTTTTAAAAAGCCATATAGGTTGTTAAACAAGAAAAAGAAAAAAGCTTGACATGATAAAAAGAAGAGAAGTATAATAAATTTTAGAAAAATATAATTGCACAAAATAAAAATTTTGTGCAATGAAGGGAATGAGAAAATGAATTTTTCTGATATTCCATCTTATGTTGCAGATTTTTTGAATTATATGATTACAATCAAAAATAAATCTCCAAATACCATCAAAGAATACTATTATGACTTAAGAACCTTTTTAAGATATCTAAAAGCAAAAGATCTGAATATGCTCAGCCAAATCGAAAAGATTGAAGACCTTGAAAATATTGATGTGAGCAACTTTGAAATTGAAAAGCTCAAGACCTTAACTCTTAGCAATCTATATGAATATTTTTCTTTCCTTGCCACACGTTTTAACAACGGTCCATATGCAAGAGCCCGAAAAGTTGCATCAATCAGAAGTTTTTTTAAATACCTTTACAGCAAAGCAAAACTCATTCCTGACAATCCCGCAAAAGATTTAGAATCGCCAAAACTTGGCAAAAGAAACCCTCGCTATCTCACCCTTAATGAAAGTAAGAAATTGCTTTCTGCAATTGATGGTGAAAATAAAGAAAGGGACTTTGCAATAATTACTCTTTTTCTAAACTGCGGCCTTAGACTTTCAGAGCTTGTAAATATAAACCTTTCGGATATAAAAGATGATATGCTGAGGATTGTTGGCAAAGGCAATAAAGAAAGAATAATATACTTAAACAAAGCTTGTAAAGATGCTATTGAAAACTATTTGAAAGTCCGCCCTACAGAAGGTGTAAAAGACAAAGATGCTCTTTTTTTGAGTGAAAGAAAGAAAAGAATTAGCAGAAGAACTGTTCAATACATTGTTGAAAAGTATGTGAAGATGGCAGGTATAAATCAGAAAAAGATTTCTGCCCACAAGCTTCGTCACACTGCAGCAACACTTATGTACAGGCACGGCAAAGTTGATATAAGGTCTCTTCAGACTATCTTAGGACATCAAAGTATCTCCACAACAGAGATTTATACTCATGTAAATGACGATGACATCAAAAAAGCCTTTGAAAAAAACCCCCTCTCAGGAGAAAACCATGATGTGTTTGACTCCTGATAAGGGGGTTTTATTTTGTGCACAGAAGTTTGTACGTTTTTACATCTACAAATTTTAACACTTGCCCAGGATACAAAATTGCATTTTCTAACTTATTTATCTTTCGCACAAAAGAGATATAATCACGAATATCTACGCTATCATCAACAAAATTCTTTGAAATTGTCCACAGCGAATCTCCTTCTTTTACCTTCACAAATATCCAATTTATATTCTTTTCTTTATCAATGCCCTTCCCTTCTCCAATCGAAATCATCAAAACTGTTATAACAAATACCATTATAAGAAGCAATGCAATACCAAAACGAAACTTATTTTTTATAACAACTTTTGTTCTCATAAAATATTCATTCTCTCCGATAATATGTTCTATATAAAGAATATCAAACAAATGTTTATATGTTAAGAGGTAATACAAAAAAATATTTAATACTTTTATTTTTACAAATCTCTTTAAATAATTTTTTATTTCCTCCTGCTATTTTCGTTATATCACTTGCTAAATGAAAATTATCCAATATAAATTCTGCTCCATCTATTTACTCTAATCTTTTCTTTATTTAATAAACATTAATAAATCTTTCTTTTCTAATATTAGAAAAGTAGTTACTTTAAGTCAAATATTTAAAATTCCAATTATAACAAAATTTCAAGGCTGCCAGTTCGCTCCAGAACATATGAAATGATCTTTCTCAACTGGCAGCCTTGAATTATTCTGTTCGACGTATAATTGTAATATCTTAAATTATCCTTAGTATTTTTAACAAAAATACTATAAATATTACTAAACCTCCTAAGCCATATAAGCCAACACTTTGTTTGTAAACCGCAAATAAAGATACACACTCCAAATAAATTGGTATTATAATTGCAATTTTACTCCATTTCTTTTTACTCTTAACTATTCCTAATACAAATAAAAAGGCTAAAATAGAATATAATATAAAAAAAACTACTAACATATCAATAATCCTCCACCACTAAATAAAATATATATGAATCAAACTATTTCAGAACTTATACTTTTATTTTACAATTCCTATAATAGTTGAAGTTACACCTAGGGAAAAAGACCAACTTCCTGTATATAATAATGCTCCAGCTACAAATACATTTATACCAGGTACACACGCACCGGCAATTAATCCTACACCCATAATAAGGCCCATCGCACCAGCAAATAAATAATTACCATCCACGCCACCATATATAGATTCCAGCTCATTGATATCTAATGAAATAATAATGACAAAGGCAATGGTTTTTATTGAAGTAAAACTCGCAACACCTGCCTTGTGTCTTGAAATCTCTGTTCCTCGTACACGCCCTTAGAATTTCCGACATTCTATTCTCTTCTTTCCGCTACAAAAGAGTTGATAGCTTATCTACTTCCCTGCTTATGTCGCAAGTACCTCAATGGTTATTCTTGAGCGTTCCCTTGTCCAGACTTTGAAAGTTTTAAATCTTCCATACTCCGAAATAATATAACCTAACTTTACAACTCATGTTATGTCTTGGAAACAAAAATTCTTGACAAGCCTCTCACGCTACTGCAGCTGCCATTCTATTTTTCTGTAAACTCCATTCACTTTTTAGCTCTATCCGCTCATCAAGTCTCGAATCTATCTAAAACAAGAAAGATTATCTGTCCTTATGGTTAAATAATAAAAGTAGTATGTTTTTAAAATACGATAGATAATCATAATATAATCTTCTATTCTTTGTAATATAAAGAATAATACTTATATTGAATATAATGATCGGTAACAAACAAATAAAATTTAACAAATCTGAAAAATTAAATATATTTCTCAAAACTTGAACTACACTTAAATATGCTATAATAGTTATACCTATCACAAATATATTTTTCGATGACAATAAAAACGCATAAGAAGTCATAAATGCTACAAGTATTGCAAAAAGAAATAAAATATTATATTTCTGCCTACTATAAATAAAAAGCCACAAATTAGCAATAACGGTGATAAGTAATAAAATATAAATTATTACTTTATTTGAAAGTAATTTTGGCAAGTTTCTCATCCTCCAACATTATCATAATTTTCTGTATTTATAAGAGGCTGTCTATTCTATGTTATAAATAGACAGACTCTGGAGGTTTAATTTTTATTTTGAATTTATTAGTGCATTTTTACTGGTCTAAAATATTTATATAAAAAACCTCTACTCGCATCAATTCTTATTTCTTCTCCATTAATATCAATAACTATTTTTCCACACAGCCAATTTGTAAGCTTATGCGGTGTTGTTGCAATAATTTTGTTGGCATCTTTTTCAATTTTAGTGTAATACCCTGTTCTTTTTATTCGTTCTTCTAATTCATTTTCTGATATAGTACCTTTTTTATAGACATATACTTCATGATCACATAAGTAACCAAAAATAATTGCCATTGTCAAAGACCACAAAAATATCATCAAAGCAAATACTAATATAATTTCCGGCTTAACATACAAATCATTTAATTTTGATACTACCAACACAAACAAACCAACTCCTGCTGAAGCACCAAAACAGTATGCAAAACATTTTAAAATCGATTTAAAAAGCAATATCTATCACCTACTTTCATTTCAATAATTAAAATGGGAGAAAGCTACCCACCGCTCCACCTACCATTGCAGCTGTCCACGCTGTTTTAAACATATCTTAACTTCACCAGTATTATAAGCAATTATACCCCCTGCAGCCATTCCATACGTAAAGCCTAACAACATACCAGCTGCAATACCGAGCAACCCATCACCATTTATTTTTTCTAATTCATTGTCTTTCAAAATTATATACCCTTTTAGAACCGATCTAATATCCAATATCTATCCAATATCCAACACCCCCAATAAATCCACCAAGAAAAGTACCAGCAAGCCCCGCTGTCGCTGTGCCCGCAACTGCACCAGCAATAGCAGCACCTATTACTCCTCCACTAAGTCCACTAAGATAAAAACCTAAATCGTTCCAGCTTAATTTTCCGCCTGAAATGTTTAGCAATTCTGTCTCATTCAATTTTAGAGCAGATGTGCTTCTCAAAACATCATTATTCATAACATCTCGAACCTCCTTTTTGTATAATTTTATTTTTACTATTTTTACTATATCCCAACCTCCTGCGGCCGCAAAAAGAGGTTGTTGCCTCACCTCATAACCTCAATCCCAACTTGTCTAATACCCATTCAATCAACCGCTCCTGCTTAGACACTATGCTCATCTCACATGCTTGCCCTGCCCTCAAATTAATACCTTTTGGAACTTTCTTTACTTCTACCTCAACCTCATAAAACCCTTGCCCACTCTGGCTTGCTACCTTTATATCCTGCGATACCCTTACAACCTTTCCTTCCACTACTTTCAACCCATCTGCTCCTGCTATCTTTACCTTTGCTCATTGCCCTATTTCTATGCTACCACCTTTTGTGTTTGGTATGTATCCAATAACCCTAAATCCTCTTGACCCACTGCCAACTATCTTGCCAATCTCAGCTCCGCTATTTACTATCGCGCCACTGACTATTTCGCTACTATATACCACATATCCATCCTTTTCCGCTTTTATACTACAACTCTCTATCAATCTCTCTGTTTCCTCTAAACTGATTTTTAAATTCTTTATTTCACTGGTTAAATTATTAATCTCATTATCAATCTGCTGTAGTATATCAAACTTATACTTTTCAATTTCTTCTTTTGTATCATCACCTGAAATGTTTAGCAGTTTCAGCTGCCCTTCTATTTTCTGTTTCTGTAAAATTATCTCACTTTTTGACTGCCTCAGCTCATCAAGCTTTGAATCTATCTTCGATATTAAAATCTTCTTTTGTATATCACTACCATTCGATTTTGTCTTCACCTGCTGATTGTAAACTTCTATTTCACTTAATATAAATTCCAAATACCCTATGTCGTATTTTGCTATCTTAACTTGCTCACCTTTACTTACAACTTCCTTTATTTCTTTTAACGTGCTTTCAAATTTATCAATATTTTTAATCTTCTCATCCAAACTCTCCATCTGCTTTTTAAAATCCATTATACTGTATTCTCTTTGTACTCTTGCTTCTTCTGCTGCTTTTCTTAACTTGTTTATCTCATAACTATAGCTCAAGTACCTAAAATAGTATGCATTATTTTTATTCCCAAGATTTTCGCCTTTTTCTATGCTTTTTCTCAATTCTTTCAAATCATCAATCCTTTTCTCATATTCGCTAAGTTGCTGTTTCAACAAATCCCTCTTCTTTACATACTCCTCATCATCAATCTTAAATAAAATATCACCTTTCTTTACATATTCACCTTCTTTTACAAAAACCTCTTTTACCTTCCCACCAACATAACTTACAACCTTTGCTTCATCTTCTAATGGTCTTACTATTCCTTGGACCTTTACATTTATATCAATTTTTCCTACCACACTCCACAAAACAAGCCCTATCACTAAGGCAAGCAAAATATATGTAATAAAAAGTCCATACCTTGGAATCTCTAATTCATACAAAAGCTTGCTTTCCTTAAGTTCACTAAAATCATATATTACTTCTCTCATCCTCCAGCTGCACTCCCAACCAAATCCCATAGCCCTTTTTGTTCAAGTCCCATCAGTTGCTCTCTCCACAGGTTATAATAATACCCTTTCTTTCTCATCAGCTCCTCATGCGTTCCCACCTCTACTATCCTGCCTTCATGCATTACCACAACCCTGTCGCATTTCAAAATAGTGGATAGCCTGTGCGCTATTATTATAGTGGTTATCCCCTCACATACCTTCTCTACTACCTTTCCTATCGCCTGCTCGGTTACAGAATCAAGATTACTGGTCGCTTCATCCATTATCACTATCTCAGGATTTTTTAAAAGTGCCCTGGTTATTGCTATTAGCTGCTTCTGCCCGCCTGACAAATTAGCTCCATTCTCTTCTATCATGGTATTGTATCTCAAAGGAAGTTTTGATACAAACTCATCCAGTGTGGTTAATCTGCTTATTTCAATTATATCTTCCATTTTTATATTCCTGTTGCCTAATACCAAATTCTCAAATATCGTACCACTGAACAAAAAGATGTCTTGAGATATATATGCTATCTTCTCCCTCAAATACTTCTTGTTTATATCTTTTAAGTTATAGCCATTTATTCTTATCTCTCCGCTTTCATAATCATAAAATCCTAAAAGCAATTTTGCTAACGTGGTCTTACCTGAACCACTCTCACCTACTATCGCTATCTTCTCTCCTCTTCTTATCTTAAGATTTATATCCCTCAGCACAAGCTGTCTTGTACCGTATCTGAAGTTCAAACCCTCTATCTCTATATCACCCTTCAAACTGGGTGATAATTTCCTTTCTTCGTCATCTTGAAACTCACTCTCAAGTTCCAAAATTTCGCTCAGCCTTTCGGCTGCAACTATCGCCGTCTGCAACATCGGCTGCAATCCTATCAAGTTCTTTATCGGGTCTACAAAGTATGCAAGCAGCGCATTGAACGTAAACAACTCCCCTATGCTCATCTGCCCATTTATTACTTTGTGTGCACCAACCCATAGTATTACCATAACTCCTACCGCTGCTATTGCGCTGCTTATATTACTCTGCAAATTGTTTAAATTCGCTACCTTAAACACATCTTTTAATAGCTTTACAAACTTGCTCTCTGTCTTAAAATTTACATCCTCTTCTATATTAAACGCCTTTACTACTTCTATCCCATGAAGTATCAAAATGCCTGTCCATATCTTAAAAAACTCTTCTGGATTTAGCTTAACTATTCCTTTTGCCGGGTCTGCTATTACTATCCTTTCTTTTCTTATTTCATGTATTACAACATAATGAAATAGCTTGCCATCTATCAGTACATGTGCTATACACGGAAGTGGTATTTTTTCAAATATTGCTTCTTTTGCTTCTGCCCTGACTGCTTTTGCTTCAAATCCAAGCTTTTCTGCCGCTTTTACAACTCCATATGCTGTGGTGCCAAACCTGTCTGTCCCTGCCATCTGCCTTATTCTGGCTATCGATACTTCTTTTCCATATTGCAAACAAATTGTTGCTAAGCTTGCTGCTGCACAATCTGTTATATCATGCTGCTTTACACAATAGTATCTTTTCCTCATCTCTTCATCCCACTTGATTTTTGATATATTTGCTTCTTTATTTTCTTATTTAGGCTGTTTTGTACTCAAGCTATTTTTTCTGTAAACTTCTTCTTGGAATTTCTATGCAAATTTTATCTTATACATTTTCACTCTGTCAATCCCGTTTTTTTTAGCCCATTTTCAACTAAATTTTGAGCTCAGAATATACTTTTCTTTAAATAGCTTAAATTTTCTTAAATTTTCTTGAGTTTTTAAAATGATAAGTTTGAAAATAGGAAAAATATATCGTTTGTTTAATAAAAGAAATAACCACATAGAGTAAATGTAGTAACAAAAAAGCCTCATTGTGTTATAATTTTGTTTTAGCGAAAACCTGCAACAAAACGTAAGGGAAGATAAAGAATAGAGAATAGAACAACCAAGGAAATGTAATCTATTTCAAATTTTCACTATGTGCTTAAAGACAAAAATGGATTTACTACTTTTATTTTCCCAAAATAATGACCAGAATTTAAGTCTTCACTCCATATTACTGAACATCCCAAATTTATAGCGCTGCAAAGTATCAAAGCATCCCACAAAGATATTTTATATCTTTGTGAAAGTTTGATAGCTTCTAAAATATCTTCTACTTCAATTGTGGCTACCTTCCATAACTTTAAGTCTGATATGATTTGAAAAGCGCTGTCAAAACTTAAAGGATTTTTAACCTTTTTTGTAACAACAACAAAAAACTCTTGAAGAACTTGAGTGCTCAAGGCACCACTTCTTTCTTTCCAAAGTTTCTCCACAATTTGTTTAGCTACTACGTGCTTTTCACATGCAGATTTATCGTAAGCATAGACCAAAATATTTGTGTCAACAAATTGATAGTTACTTTCTTTCATATAAATCTTCTCTCCTCCACGTGATTGCTCCACCTGTTCCAAGGTCAAATCCTTCTTCTAAAAGTTTAAGATGTTGTAAATAGACTTTTTGATATGACTCTTCTCTATTTACAAGTTCTTCTAACAAGCTTGTGAGCAGCGCAGAAATAGATGTATTCCTTTCAACAGCAATATGTTTTACCTTTTGAATAAGTTCCTTAGGAAGAGACAAAGTAATATTCTGATATTTACGCATATTATTTCACCTCCACGTAAAATAGTGTATCACATATTTACGTGAAATTCAACATTAAGTTTGGATGTATTATTCACCAATCAATAATGTGATAGGAAATGGAAGTATAAAAATAGGGTGGAATATACAATTCCACCCTATGTCTTCCTCATCTATCTTTTAAAACCCAAAATATTCTTTTGCATTATAATAACAGATGTCTTGAACTATTCTACCAAGTGTTTCCAAATCATAAGGATATTCGCCGTTTTCTACCCACTCGCCAATCAAATTGCAAAGAAGTCTTCTAAAGTATTCATGTCTTGCGTAAGACAGAAAGCTTCGAGAATCTGTTACCATTCCAACAAATCGGCTCAAAAGCCCAAGATTTGCAAGGTCTTTCATCTGCTGAATGTTGCCATCTTTGCTATCATTGAACCACCAAGCTGCACCAAGTTGCATCTTGCCAGGAATTCCACCACCTTGGAAAGATCCCATGATTGTTGCAAGAACATAGTTGTCTTTTGGATTTAAGGAATACAAAATTGTCTTTGGCAATGAATTTTCTTTCTCTAATGAATCAAGGAATTTAACAAGTGCAAAGGCTATATGACCATCGTTTATTGAATCATATCCTGTGTCAGGCCCCAAAATATTGAACATTCGTGTGTTGTTGTTTCTCAGAGCATTTATATGAAGCTGCATTGCCCAGCCAAGACTTGAATAAACCTTTCCTAAGAATCTCAATGTATACGTTTTATATTTTGCAAATTCAATTTCTGTAAGTTTCTCACCAGCTAAAGCTTTTTTGAAAATATTAGCTACTTCATCAAAAGATGCATCGGCAAAAACCATATCGTCAATAGCATGGTCAGAAGCACGACACCCCACAGAGTGGAAAAACTCTGCTCTTGACTTTAGAGCATCTAAAAACTCATCATAGCTTTCTATCTTTTTTCCATATACCTCTGCAAGCTTTTTTACCCACGGGATGAATGTTTCTCTTTCGATGTTCACACCCTTGTCAGGTCTGAAAGTAGGATAAACTTTGACATTGAAGTCTTTATCTTCTTTCAGTTTTAAATGATACTCAAGTGTATCAATAGGGTCGTCTGTTGTGCAGATTATTTCTACATTTGACTTTAAAATTATATCTCTTGCACCAAGCTCTTTGAGAACTTTGTTTGTCTTTTCCCAAATGATAGGTGCAGATCTTTCATTCAATACATCATCTATTCCAAAGTATCTTTTGAGTTCTAAATGTGTCCAATGATAAATTGGATTTCCTATTGCCATTGGAATGGTCTTTGCCCATGCCAAGAACTTTTCATAGTCATCTGCATCTCCTGTTATATACTTTTCTTCGATTCCGTTTGTTCTCATAAGCCTCCACTTGTAATGGTCTCCTCCAAGCCAAACCTCTGTTATGTTTTTAAACGTCTTATTTTCATAAATTTCCTTTGGGTTTAAATGACAGTGGAAATCTACAATTGGCATATCCTTTGCATATTTTTCGTAAAGCACTTTAGCAGTCTTGTTATTCAAGAGAAAATCCTCATCCATAAATCTTTTCATCTTTCCAAACCTCCTTGAAACTTATTTCAACACAATTTATAAAAGATTCAAATAAAATTCACAACAAAATCTGTTTGAATATATTATAAAATGAAAAGAGGGAAAGTTCAACACTTTCCCTCTCTCTTTATTCTGTTTTGAATTCAAAATCTTATATTTGGATTTTTGTGGAGTTATTTTTTCTTCAAGTTAAAGAATGCGTTCATTCCAGGATATACGGCAACGCTACCAAGCTCTTCTTCGATTCTCAAGAGCTGATTGTATTTTGCTACTCTGTCTGTCCTTGACGGTGCACCTGTCTTTATCTGACCAGCATTTACCGCAACAACAAGGTCAGCAATTGTTGTATCTTCTGTCTCACCTGATCTGTGGGATACAACCGCAGTGTAACCTGCTCTGTTTGCCATCTCAATTGCTTCTAAAGTTTCTGTAAGTGTTCCTATCTGGTTGAGCTTAATTAATATTGAGTTTGCAACACCAAGCTCAATTCCCTTTGCAAGCCTCTTTGTATTTGTAACAAACAAATCATCACCAACAAGCTGAATTTTGTTACCAAGTGCTTCAGTGAGCATCTTCCAGCCTTCCCAGTCCTCTTCTGCAACACCGTCTTCAATGGAAACAATTGGATATTTCTCAACAAGCTTTACCCAGAACTCTACCATTTCTTCTTTTGTTCTAACTTTACCTTCTCTTTCGAAATAATACTTTCCATCCTCTTCATTGTAAAGTTCTGATGTTGCAGGGTCAAGTGCAATTGCAATGTCCTTACCAGGAGTATAACCAGCTTTTTCTATTGCTTCAACAATCACTTCCAATGGCTCTTCGTTAGACTTCAAGTTTGGCGCAAATCCGCCCTCATCACCAACTGTTGTGTTGTATCCTCTTGCTTTGAGCACATTTCTCAAGTGATGGAACGTCTCAGCACACATTCTGAGCGCTTCGCTAAAAGATTTTGCACCAACAGGCATAATCATAAACTCTTGCAAATCAACCGAGTTGTCAGCGTGCTTACCACCGTTTAAGATGTTCATCATTGGCACAGGCAAATATTTTGCGTTGACACCGCCAATGTATTGATACAGTGGAAGGCCAAGTGCGTTTGCTGCTGCCTTTGCAACTGCCAAAGATACACCCAAAATTGCGTTTGCCCCAAGCTTGCTCTTGTTCTCTGTTCCATCAAGCTCAATCATAAGTTTATCAATCTCAACTTGGTTAAGAGCATTCATTCCAATAATCTCTGGTGCAATAACTTCATTAACATTCTCAACTGCCTTGAGAACACCTTTACCCATATATCTCTTTTTATCACCATCTCTTAGCTCAACAGCCTCAAATATACCAGTTGACGCACCTGATGGAACAGCGGCTCTACCTACAAATTCATCATTTACAACAACTTCTACCTCAACAGTTGGGTTTCCTCTTGAATCAAGAATTTCTCTTGCTTTTACAGCTGTAATTGAAAGATCAACTTTCATTCGTTTATTCCTCCTTCTGAATATTTTTTGCAGTCTCTATAAATGAATTTATTAAAAATGAATTTATTTAATAATAAGCGAACTTCCTTTCATCTCTGAAGGCTTTTCTAACCCTAAGATGTCTAAGATTGTCGGAGCAATGTCTGCTAAAATTCCGTCGTCTCTTAATTTAACATTGCCATACCCAACAAGATACAAAGGCACCTTATTTGTTGTATGAGCTGTATGAGGCTCGCCTGTCTCATAATCAATCATCTGCTCGCAGTTGCCATGGTCAGCAGTTATTATTGCAACGCCGCCTTTTTGCAACACTTTATCCACAACTTTTCCTATGCAGCTATCTACAGCCTCAACAGCCTTTATAGCAGCCTCTAAAATGCCTGTGTGCCCTACCATGTCACCATTTGCATAGTTGCAGATTATTACATCATATTCATCTTTTTCTATCCTCTCAAGCAAAGCTTCGGTTACCTCATATGCGCTCATCTCAGGTTTAAGGTCATATGTTGCCACCTTTGGTGATGGTACTAAAACCCTGTCTTCTCCGACATTTGGTACTTCCACACCGCCGTTGAAGAAGAAGGTGACATGAGCGTACTTTTCTGTCTCAGCAATTCGAAGTTGTTTTAACCCTAACTTGCTAAGGTATTCTCCTAAAGTGTTTGTTAAGTTCTCTGGTTTGAAAGCAACATGACAGTTTTTTATAGTCACATCATACTGGGTCATGCATACAAAGAACACTTCAAAATATCCCTTTTTCCTTTCAAACCCATCAAACTCAACATCACAAAATGCTCTTGTGATTTGTCTTGCCCTGTCAGGCCTGAAGTTAAAGAAAATAATACTGTCATGTTCATTTATTGTTGCGACTGGCTTTCCATTTTCAAGTACAACAGTCGGAATTACAAACTCATCCGTGTTGCCTTTTTCATACGACTTTTCAACTGCCTCTAATCCTGAGCTTGCATATTCGCCTTCACCAAACACCATTGCATTATAAGCCTTTTCTACTCTTTCCCACCTTTTGTCTCTGTCCATTGCATAGTATCTGCCCATCACTGTTGCAATCTTGCCACAACCTATCTCTTTCATCTTCTGTTCAAGCTCTTCAATATAAATTTTTGCGCTTGAAGGTGGGACATCACGCCCATCTAAAAAACAATGAACATATACTTTTTCAAGATTATGCCTCTTTGCAAGCTCTAAAAGTGCATAAAGGTGAGTGTTGTGACTGTGAACACCGCCATCTGATAAAAGCCCCATTAAATGCAGGGATGAATTGTATTTTTTGCAATTCTCTATTGCCATTAAAAACTCTTCTTTTTCAAAAAAGTCACCATCTTTAATTGACTTTGTTATCCTTGTGAATTCTTGATACACAATTCTCCCAGCACCTAAATTTAGATGACCTACCTCAGAATTCCCCATCTGACCTTCAGGAAGACCAACGTCCATGCCACTGCTACCAACCAAAGTATATGGGTAATTCTTTTTGTAATAGTCAAGGTTGGGGGTCTTACCCAAAGCAACAGCATTCCCCTCTTGCTTTGGGTTGTAACCCCAACCATCCATGATGATAAGAACAACAGGTTTTTTCATCATCTTATTCCCCTTTACTTGCCATAATTAGTAGTGTAATATCTTTGCAAATTCCTGAGCATTAAGGCTTGCACCGCCAACTAAGCCTCCATCAATCTCTGGCATATTGAAAATGTCTGCTGAATTTGCAGAGTTTACACTACCGCCATACTGAATTCTAACCTTTTGCGCAGTATCTTCATCGTAAATCTCTGCAATTACATTTCTGATAACCCCAATTACTCTATTTGCCTCTTCAGGTGTTGCATTCTTACCTGTACCTATTGCCCAGATAGGCTCATATGCAATGACAACCTTTTCAACATCTTCTTTTGAGACACCATTTAGTGCAATCTTGACCTGAAGCCTTACAAGCTCATCTGTAATACCATATTCTCTTTGCTTAAGTGTCTCACCAACACATACAATAGGCTTGATACCGAACTTGAGCGCTGCTAACACTTTCTTGTTCACAATCTCATCAGTTTCACCAAAGTACTGCCTTCTTTCAGAGTGACCAATTACCACATACTCAACTCCAACTTCCTTTAACATTGGACCTGAGATCTCACCTGTATATGCACCTTTTTCTTCATAGAACATGTTTTGTGTTCCAAGTTTTATATTTGTTCCTTCTATTGCTTCTTTAACATAAGGAACAAGAATTGATGGAGCACAGATAACTACTTCTGCCTGAACATCATCAATATATTTTTTCAGCTCTTCAACAAACTCTTTCGCCTCAATAGGAGTCTTGTTCATCTTCCAGTTTGCTGCGATTATCTTTTTTCTTGGATTTTTATCAAGAAGACATGCAATACCTGGTAAAACTTTGCCTTCCAAGAACTCTAATGAAGCACCGCCACCTGTTGAAATATGTGTCATCTTATCAGCAAACCCCAGTTTTTCAACAGCAGCCGCAGAGTCGCCACCACCGATAATTGCAATTGCGCCATTTTCTTCAACAGCCTCAGCAACAGCTCTTGCGATAGCTTCTGTTCCCTTTGCAAAGTTTGGAAATTCAAATACACCCATTGGTCCGTTCCAAACAATGGTCTTTGCCTTCTTTATCTCTTTTGAGAAAAGCTCAATTGTGGTATTCCCTATGTCCATACCCATCATATCGTCTGGCATTGCATCTGATGGTACGTACATAAACTCTGTATCATTTTTAAACTCTTTTGCTACTATGCTTCCAACAGGCAGCAGAAGGTTTACTCCTTTTTCCTCTGCCTTTTTCATTATCTCTCTTGCAACATCAAGCTTATCATCTTCGCATTTTGACTTCCCGATTTTATATCCTTTTGCCTTCAAGAAGGTATAAGCCATTGCACCGCCAATTAAGAGACTATCAACCTTTTCAAGAAGATTTGTAATAACCCCAATCTTATCAGAAACTTTTGCGCCACCCAAGATTGCAACAAAAGGTCTTTGCGGATTTGCAAGAGCATTGCCAAGCATTTCTATCTCTTTTTCCATCAAAAATCCAGCAACTGCAGGCAAGAACTCTGCAACACCTGCTGTTGATGCATGTGCTCTGTGAGCTGTACCAAATGCGTCATTGACATAAATGTCTGCAAGCGAGGCTAAAGCCTTTGCAAATTCTCTATCATTTTCTTCTTCCTCTTTGTGGAATCTGACATTTTCAAGAAGAACTACATCTCCTTCTTTCATCTGCTCAACACACTTTTTTGCATCATCGCCTATAACGTCTTTTGCAAGAACAACTTCCTTGCCGAGAAGCTCAGAAAGTCTTTTTGCAACAGGAGCCATCGAGTATTTCGGGTCAAATTTGCCCTTCGGTCTTCCCAAATGGGATACCAATATTACCTTTGCGTTGTGGTCAATGAGATACTTTATTGTAGGAAGAGCTTCTCTTATTCTTCTATCGTCAGTGATATTACCATTTTCATCTTGTGGAACGTTAAAATCAACCCTCACAAGAACTCTTTTGCCACTAACATCTATATCTCTTATGGTCTTTTTGTTGAGCTTAGGCATTGTTCCAATCACCCCAAAATATATTTTTCAAATCAAGACTGGTCCGGAAGGTATTTACTGCTATACAATCTTTCCCGGACCAGTCTTAATAGCTATTTTTTAATTTAAAATTACAGTCCCTTGCTAACAATATAGTTCAAAAGGTCTGCAACTCTGTTGGAATAACCCCACTCGTTGTCGTACCATGCAACAACCTTTACAAGTGTATCTTCGATAACCATTGTTGAGAGAGCATCAACTATTGAAGACCTTGGATCGCCTTTGTAGTCAACAGAAACAAGCGGTTCTTCGCTGTATCCCAAAATACCCTTTAATTCGCCTTCTGCAGCAGCTTTCAAAACGCTGTTTACTTCTTCTTTTGTTGTTGGCTTTTCAACCTCAAACACAACGTCTGTAACAGAAACAGTTGGTGTTGGAACTCTGAGTGCAAAACCATTGAGTTTTCCTTTGAGATGTGGAAGAACAAGCGCTACTGCCTTTGCCGCACCGGTTGTTGTTGGAATAATAGAAAGCGCTGCTGCTCTTGCTCTCCTTAAATCCTTGTGTGGGAGATCCAAAATCTGTTGGTCATTTGTATATGAGTGAACTGTTGTCATAAGACCTCTTTTTACCTTGAAATGCTTGTCAATAACCTTTGTAACTGGTGCTAAACAGTTTGTTGTACAGGACGCATTTGAAATTACATGGTGCTTAGCAGGGTCGTACATCTCCTCATTTACACCCATAACAATTGTGATGTCTTCATCTGTTGCCGGAGCTGTGATGATTACCTTCTTTGCACCTGCTTGAATGTGCTTTTCAGCATCCTGTTTCTTTGTAAATCTACCTGTTGACTCAATTACAACCTCAACTCCCAAATCTTTCCATGGAAGATTTGCTGGGTCTTTTTCAGCTAATACCTTTATCTCTTTGCCATTGACAATTATTGATGTGTCTGTATAGTCAACTGTGCCATTGAAGATACCATAACAGGAGTCATACTTTAAAAGATGTGCTAATGTCTTTGGGTCTGTCAGGTCGTTTACCGCAACAACCTCAAACTCATTTGGATAATTTGCCAAAATTGCTTTGAAAGCATTTCTACCAATTCTTCCAAAACCATTAATACCAATCTTAACAGCCATCTCTACCTACCATCCCTTCGTTATTTTTTTATTCTTACACTGCAAAAGCTGCCTGCTCTTGCAGTGTTTTTGCCTCTTACCTTTTACTTTTCTAAACTTATAATTCTTTTAGCTATTCCTTCGTCTATAACAAATACGGTATTGTTTTTTATCTCTCCAAGCGATAAAATCGCCTCTGCTTTGTGCGAACCTCCTGCAACTCCTATCATATATTTAATGTTTTTAATTTTCTCAAGTTTTATACCTATTGTAGTGGTCGAATACACAATCCTGCCAGCTTTGTCAAAATAATACCCAAATATTTCACCAATTGCTCCAACCTTTTTGAGTTTTTCTATCATATCTTGGCTCAATTTCCTTCTCTTTGCCATTTCAATTGCATTTCCTATTCCAAATACAAGCATATCTGCGTTGTTAATATCGTTTAGAACCTCTTGAACCTCTTCTTTTTTAATCAAAAGATTGTAAACCTCTTCATCCATTGTATCAGGTAGATGAAGAAGCTTATAACTACCATTTATCTTTTTTGCCAGATTTGCCGCAAGTGTATTTGCCTGTTTTTCAACTTCCTGCCCTATCCCGCCTCTTGCTGGAACAACCAATATGTCTTTAAAAGAACATGTTGGAAAACTATCAACAACTTCTTTTACAGTTTGCCCACCTGTTACAGCAATTATCTTTACATCTTCTATCAAAGTAAGAATGACCTTACTTGCCAAAATTCCAATTTCTTTTAGCACATAAGGGTTTAAATCAGCATCTCCCGGGACAACATATACATCCTTTGCTTTTAAAATCTCTTTTACCCTTGCCTTTACATCTTCTAATCCCTTTATATCATATACTATGTTAGAAAGTTTTTCAAGAATATCTTCGCCTTCATTTGTTAAAATAGTTCCACTTTCAGTTACATTTATGAGCCCTAAATTTCTCAATATGTCTATTTCATTTCTGACAATTCTTTCAGTGAGATTAAGCTTTTCTGCAAGGATTCTTCGCCCAATTGGTTGATAATAGCTAATATTTTTGAGAATTTCGTATCTTTTTTCAATAATTTCAACTATTTCAGGAGCAATTTTCTTTAAACATTCAAAATAACTTTCCATACTCTCTCATTCTCCAGCGGGACAATTTTATCCATATACCTTTCTTTTTAGTCCCAATTATATTATACCATTTTTTATCTCCATTCAAGTGTATACATACAAAAAAAGCAGAGGAAGGCATTTTTTCGCCCTCCCCTGCCCTTCTCTGCAGTAACATTATTTATCAATAAATGCTTTCATCTTTGATTTTACCTGAGCTTGTGCAGCTGCAAGTCTTGCAATTGGCACTCTGAACGGTGAACATGATACATAGTCAAGTCCTACGTTGTGGCAGAATTCTATGCTGGATGGGTCGCCGCCATGCTCACCACAGATACCAAGTTTGATGTCTGGTCTTGTTGATCTTCCAAGTTCTGCAGCCATCTTAATGAGTTTGCCAACACCTTTTTCGTCAAGTCTTGCAAATGGGTCTGTTTCAAATATCTTCTTTTCAAAGTAGTCATTTAAGAACTTGCCAATGTCATCTCTGGAGAAACCAAAAGTCATCTGTGTTAAGTCATTTGTACCAAATGAGAAGAACTCAGCTTCTTTTGCAATCTCATCAGCAGTAAGTGCAGCACGTGGTACCTCAATCATTGTTCCAACTTTGTATTCAATCTTAACACCTTTTTCTTCCATAACTTTCTCTGCTGTTTTTACAATAATATCTTTGATATATTTGAGCTCTTTGAGTTCACCAACAAGAGGAACCATTATCTCAGGAACAACATCAATACCTTCATTCTTTACATTGATTGCTGCCTCGATAATAGCCCTTGTCTGCATCTCAGCAATTTCAGGATATGTTACAGCCAAACGGCAACCTCTATGTCCAAGCATCGGGTTGAGCTCGTGCAAGCTCTGAACAATTGCCTTGAGTTCTTCAAAGGTAATGCCCATCTGTGCTGCAAGCTCCCTTATAGCATCATCTTCTTTTGGCAAGAATTCATGGAGTGGTGGGTCTAAAAGTCTTATTGTAACAGGATAACCTTTCATTTCTCTGAATAGTGCTTCAAAGTCTCCTCTTTGCATTGGCAAGAGCTTCTCAAGAGCTTTTCTTCTCTGCTCTTCTGTTCTTGCAACAATCATCTCTCTCATTGCAGGAATTCTATCCTCTTCAAAGAACATATGCTCTGTTCTGCAAAGACCTATACCCTCTGCACCAAACTTCCTTGCCTGTGCAGCATCTCTTGGTGTATCTGCGTTTGCTCTAACTTTAAGTCTTCTTATTTCGTCAGCCCATTGCATAAATGTTGCAAAATAGCCTGTAAGCTCTGGCTCTTTTGTTGGAAGCTCTCCAGCATATACGTATCCTGTTGAACCGTCAAGTGAAATCCAATCACCTTCACGGTAAACTTTTCCATCAGGTGTTGTAAAATATTTCTCTTCTTCGTTTATAGTAATATCCCCACATCCCGCAACACAACATTTACCCATACCTCTTGCAACAACTGCAGCGTGTGAAGTCATACCGCCTCTTGATGTCAAAATACCCTGAGCTGCAACCATACCTTCAATGTCTTCTGGAGATGTCTCTGTTCTAACAAGAATAACCTTCTTTTCTCCTCTTTCAACAGCAGCTTTTGCTTCTTCAGCTGTGAAATAAATCTTACCTGTTGCAGCACCAGGTGATGCAGGAAGACCTTTTGCAATTGGTTTTGCAGCTTTGAGCGCATCTGGTTCAAATGTTGGGTGAAGTAATGTATCAAGCTGTTTGGGGTCAACTTTTAACATTGCTTCTTCTTTTGTAATAAGTCCTTCTTCTACCATATCAACTGCAATCTTGAGCGCTGCCTGTGCAGTTCTCTTACCATTTCTTGTCTGAAGCATATAGAGTTTTCCTCTTTCAATTGTGAACTCCATATCCTGCATGTCTTTGTAATATGTTTCAAGCTTCTTTGCAATGTCAGCAAGCTGCTGGTATACTTCTGGCATTGTCTCTTTCAAAGCAGAGATTGGCTGTGGTGTTCTGATACCTGCAACAACGTCTTCACCCTGTGCGTTCATCAAGAACTCACCATAAAGCTCTTTTTCACCTGTTGCAGGATTTCTTGTAAATGCAACGCCTGTACCAGAGTCGTTGCCCATGTTACCATATGCCATCATCTGAACGTTTACAGCTGTTCCCCAATCGTGAGGGATCTCGTTAAGTCTTCTGTATACAATAGCTCTTGGGTTATTCCAGGACCTGAAAACTGCTTTTACCGCTTCTAAGAGTTGAACTTTAGGGTCTTGTGGGAAATCTTCACCTTTTTCAGCTTTGTAAAGCTCTTTGTACCTTACAACAACCTCTTTTAAATGCTCAGCTGTCAAGTCTGTATCGTATTTTGCACCATACTTTTCTTTGACTTCATCAAGTATCTTTTCAAACTTATTCTTTTCAATGCCCATAACAACGTCAGAGAACATCTGAATGAATCTTCTGTATGAGTCGTATGCAAACCTCTCATTGTTTGTAAGTTTTGCTAACCCTTCAACAACTTCATCATTGATACCAAGGTTGAGGATTGTATCCATCATACCTGGCATTGAAACTCTTGCACCACTTCGAACAGAGACAAGAAGTGGGTTGCTTGGATCGCCAAATTTCTTGCCTGTGATCTTCTCAAGTTCAGCAAGCTTTTCAAAGATCTCTTCTACAATCTCATCTGCTATCTTTTCGCCTTCTTCATAATATCTTGTACAAGCCTCTGTTGTGACAGTAAATCCAGGAGGAACAGGAAGTCCAAGATTTGTCATCTCAGCAAGATTCGCGCCTTTTCCACCGAGAAGTTCTCTCATGTCTTTGTTGCCTTCATAGAACATGTAGACATATTTCTTTTTGCTCAATTAAAATCCCTCCTATGTGAAATTTATTAGGGAAAATATATAAAGGGGAAACTTGGCATGTTACAACATAAAATATTATAGCATATTTTTGCAGTTTGAGAATATATTTTGTTTAAAACTTTACCTCAATTCTTTCTTCAAGATAAGGAATTATCTCTTTTATATGCACCCTTATTTGCTCCATTGTATCCCTATCTCTTATTGTAACAGTTTCATCTTCTAAAGTCTGATAATCCACTGTGATCCCAAACGGTGTTCCTATCTCATCTTGTCGTCTATATCTTTTACCTATGCTACCACTTTCATCGTATTGAACAATCCACTTATATTTAAGCTCATTGTAAATTTCCCTTGCTTTTTTTACAAGCTCTTCTTTTTTCATAAGCGGGAACACAGCAGCTTTTACAGGCGAAATCGCAGGATGAAGGTGAAGTACCACTCTAAAGTCATCTTTATCTATCTGCTGGTATTCATATGCATCAATTAAAAATGCAAGTAAAGATCTGTCCACGCCTGCAGATGGCTCAATTACATATGGTATATACCTTTGTTTTGTCTCATCGTCAAAGTATGTTAAATTTTCGCCACTGTATTTTTGATGCTGTGTTAGGTCAAAGTCTGTCCTGTTTGCAATACCTTCAAGTTCAGACCATCCCATCGGAAATAAATATTCAATGTCCACACATGCTTTTGCATAGTGTGCAAGCTCGTCCTTGCCGTGCTCACGAACTCTTAAGTTTTCCTTTCTTATTCCCAGATTGTAATACCAGTTTATCCTTTGCTCAATCCAGTGTTTGTGCCAGTACTCATCAGTCCCTGGCTTTACAAAATACTCTATTTCCATCTGTTCAAACTCTCTTGTCCTGAAAATAAAGTTACCAGGAGTGATTTCGTTTCTGAATGACTTACCAATCTGAGCAATTCCAAAAGGAATCTTTTTTCTCATGGTCTGCTGGACATTAACAAAGTTTACAAAAATACCTTGTGCTGTTTCAGGTCTCAAATATACTACTGCCGACTCGTCCTCCACAGGTCCCATAAATGTTTTGAACATAAGGTTGAACATCCTTGCCTCGGTAAGTTCACCGCCGCATTCAGGACACTTATACTCTTGTAACTGGTCTACTCTCCATCTTTTTTTGCACAGCTTGCAGTCAGCCATAGGGTCAGAAAAATTGCTCAAGTGTCCGCTTGCTTCCCACACCTTTGGGTTCATCAAGATGCTCGAGTCAAGCCCCACAACGTCGTCTCTGAGCTGGACGTTTGCTTTCCACCACAGTCTTTTTATGTTATTTTTCATCTCTACACCAAGAGGACCATAGTCCCAGCAGCTATTAAGTCCACCATATATCTCGCTTGATTGGAATATAAATCCACGACGTTTGCAAAGGGCAACTATTTCATCCATTGTCACCATATTGCTCTTACCACCTTCAAACTTTATTATTTTATCAAGAGTCGAATTTATTTTATTGTATAAACCTAAAAAAATCAAGAATTTTGATATCTTTTTGCAGCACCATTTTAATATATGGTAGCGTTATGGTCTTTATCTTGTTATTCAAAGACCTTTCAAGCGAAATCTTGTTGAGCTTTTTTAAGTTGGTTGCTACAATAACCAAAATACTCTTTACAACTTCAATCTCAATTTCTATATCGTTCTCTTCTTTGCACTTTTCGCAAGTAAGACCACCGTCTTTGAAAGAAAAGAACGCTCTTGTAATGTCCTTTCTCTGACACTTTACACACTGGGTAAATTGAAGGAAAAAGCCTGTATATACTAAAATTTTTATTTCAAATATCCTGCTGACCACTTCAGGGTCCTTTCCTTTTTTCAGAAGATAAAGAGAGTTTAAAAGAAGCCTTAAAACATCCTCATTTTTTTGTTCAAATTCCAAGAAACTGTCAACAAGTTCAATAAGATATCCCGAATAAATTGCAAGATTTACATCTTGAGACAGTTCAAAAAATGATTCAATCACAGATGCTGAAGAAATTGAGTATATATCCTTTGTTTTTCTTATAACAAACTCACAGAACATGAGCGGCTGAGAACAAGCAGACAAAACACTCAATAGCCTTCTACAATTTTTCGATAAAACTTGAATTTTGCCAAAATCGCTTGTGAGCACAGTCAAAATCTTACTCGACTCTTCAAAGTTTGTCTCTTTTAGCACAATTCCTTTAGTTTTAATTAATTTCATCTATTCCTCAGACCTCTTTAAGGTTATAACCGAGCATTTTCATGGCAGAGATGTCATCTCTCCAGTTTTTCTTAACTTTTACCCAAAGCTGAAGATTTACTTTTATTCCGAATATCATCTCAAGCTCTTCCCGAGCTTGCATTCCAATTTTCTTAAGCATCTGACCGCCTTTACCAATAATTATTGCTTTGTGCGAATCTTTTTCACAATAGATGGTGGCTTCAATATCCAGTATATCCTTGTTTTCTCTTTCTGCAAACCTCTCAATCGCAATTCCAACGCCGTGCGGTACTTCTTCAGAAAGATTGAGCAAAATCTTTTCTCTTATAATCTCTGCTACAATGAAGCTTTCTCTCACATCAGTTGTCATATCGTCAAGATAATACTTTGGCCCTTCTGGAAGTAGCTCTTTTATTTTGTCAAGAAGCAGGTCACAATTGTACCCATTAATTGCGGCTATGTCAACTATAGATTCAAAATTCAGTTTTGTTGAGAAAATGCTTTTCAGTATCTCTATATTCTCTTTTGAAGCAAGGTCAGATTTGTTCAAAACCAGAATCTTAGGAGTTTCCACTTCCTTTAACCTTTCTATTATTGCTTCATCCCATGGTCCAATTCCATTGTCGATTGCTTCTACAATATACAAAATCAAATCCACTTCTTTTAAAGTCTTCTCAGACACTTTTACCATATACTCACCCAACTTGTTCTTTGGAGGATGAACACCTGGTGTGTCGATGAATATAATCTGAGCATCTTCTAAGGTAAGGATACCCTTTATACTGTTTCTGGTTGTCTGCGGTTTGGGAGAAATAATAGAGATCTTTTTACCAACAAGGTAGTTCATAAGAGTAGATTTACCAACATTAGGACGACCAATTAACGCAACAAATCCAGATTTGAATGCCATAGAGCATATCACCTCTATTGTATTGTGATATAATTGTTTTAAAAGTGGTAGCTATTGATACTCTCAATAAATTATCATATCATATGTTAAAAAATTTTAACAGGAAGGATGAAAAAACTCTATGAAGCTAATATACGTGGTAAAAAAAGAAGATTTGAACATGACATATAAACAGATATTGCAAAAAAGACTCTTTTTTTCTTCAACGCTGATGAGCAGGTTAAAGGCACTTGGTCAAATAAGATTTATTCCTCCAATCTATTCTGTGCATCAATATCCACAAGAAAATGCTGTAATTGAAGTCGATTTGATATTTTCCAAATCAAACATAGTTCCTGTTGAAGGAAGCATAGACATATTGTATGAGGACAACTTCTTTTTATTTGTAAACAAACCTTCTGGTTTACCTTCACACCCTTCTAAAGGACATTACTTTGATACAATCGCAAACTATGTTGAGTATTATTTAAATTCTAAAAACCTTACTTCACACATTATAAACAGGTTAGATAAAGATACATCAGGGATAGTTGTATTTGCTAAAAATTCTTACTTTCACAGCATTGTTTCATATGAGTTTGAAAAAAGACGAGTTGATAAGACATATATTGCAATTGTTCACGGAATACTCACAAAAAAAAGCGGGCTTATTGAAAAACCCATTAAACGCTCAGATGATGGCATCAAAAGAGAAATTCATCAAGATGGTAGTTTTGCTTCCACATACTATGAAGTTATTGATTCTTTTGAAAACTTCTCAGTGTTAAAGTTAAAACCAATAACGGGCAGAACACATCAACTAAGAGTTCACTTATCATCAATTGGTCATCCAATTGTAGGGGACTACATTTACGGCGAAGAAAAAACACAAAATACCCCTTTACTTCTTCACGCTTATTCGATAAGTTTTAATTTCAAACTAATTAATAATAAAGTCTATGATATTACTTCTCCACTACCACATTATTTTCACGAGTTTGCTGGAAGACACCTTGAGTTTTGAGACTTAAAACAAACTTTTCTATCCTGTCCAAAGCTTGTTTTATGGTTTCAATCGAATAGGCATACGAACATCTTATAAATCCTTCTCCTGACCTCCCAAATGCAGTACCTGGCACAACTGCTACTTTTTGTTCGTACAAAAGCCTTTCTGCAAACTCCTCAGAAGGAAGACCGGTGGATTTTATGGATGGAAAAACATAAAACGCTCCTTTTGGCTCAAAACATTCAAGCCCCATCTTATTAAATCTGCTTACCATATAGCGTCTTCTTCTATTGTATTCATCTTTCATCTTTTCAACTTCTAAAAGCCCATTTTTAAGCGCTTCAATAGCAGCATACTGAGAAAATGTAGGAGCACTCATTATAATGTACTGATGTACCTTTGCCATCGCTTTAATAAAAACTTCATTGGCAGCAACAAATCCAAGTCTCCAACCTGTCATGGCAAAGGCTTTTGAAAAACCATTTATAACAATAGTCTTTTCTTTCATTTCAGGGAAATTAGCAATTGAAACATGGCTTCCTTCATATGTAAGCTCAGCATATATTTCGTCAGATATTACTATGATATCCCTATCTTTCAATATATCAACAATCTCTTTTAAATCCTCTCTTGTCATAATAGCACCTGTTGGATTGTTGGGATAAGATAAAATAATAGCCTTAGTTTTGGAAGATATTTTGGGTAAAATATCCTCTGCTCTAAGCTTAAAGTCGTTTTCCGGTCTTGTTTCAATCTCAACCGGTACACCACCTGCAAAAATTACACATGGTTTGTATGAAACAAAACAGGGTTCAGGAATCAAAACCTCATCACCAGGATTTACTATACTTCTTAAAGCAATATCGATTGCTTCGCTTGCCCCAACAGTTACCAAAATCTGATCTCTGTAATTTGGATAACTAAGGTCGAATCTATCTTTCAAATACCTGCTAATCTCTTTTCTCAGCTCCAGAAGCCCGAAATTTGATGTATAGTGGGTATGTCCTTCTTCAATAGAATATATCCCCATCTCGCGAATGTTCCATGGAGTTACAAAATCAGGTTCACCAACTCCAAGTGATAGAGCATCCTTCATCTCAGATACAATATCAAAAAATTTCCTAATACCTGAGGGTGGAACGCTTTGAACGCTCTTTGAAATATATTTTTCTAAATTACTCACGGTGTTATAACCTCCCTGTCGTCCTTTTCGCCATCTTCAAGTATCACACCTGCATCTTTGTACTTTTTCATAATAAAGTGGGTTGCTGTTGAAAGAACATATTCAAGTGGTGCAAGTTTAGAACCAACAAACTGAGCAATATCTTTCATGCTCTTGCCCTCTACAACAACGTGCAGGTCATAATCTCCCGAAAGCAAATATACAGCTTTTACTTCAGGAAACTTGTAAATTCTTTTAGCAATGGCGTCATAACCAAACCCTCTCTGGGGAGTTACTTTCACCTCAACAATTGCTTCAACCACTTCTTTTTCTGTTCGTTCCCAGTTCACAATTGTGTGATATTTTACAATAACCTTATCTTGTTCAAGCTTTTTAATGGTTTTTTCGATATTTTCTTTGTTTTCACCCAGCATTATTGCAATCTCTTCGGCAGAGAGTTTGGGATTTTGTTCTAAAATCTCTAAAACCTTCACTTCTATATTCATTCTTCTTCCTCCTTTGCAAGATGTTTTAAAAATTCAATCAAAAAGCCTTTCTCCCTCATACTTTCAATTACCTCATGGTTTATAACAATTCCTGCAGGTAGTATCAACTCATCGTCCACATAAAAGTCTTTTTGCAATTTTTTGGCTGGCAAACGCTCATCGTCGTCTAAAAATCTTTCTATTTCATCTACCAAATTGTAAAGTCTTTTTAAGATTTCTTCTTTGTATTTTTCAAGATATTGAATATGCTGAATTATACTTTCTTTAATCTTTTCAAGCTCATCTAAGGTTTTTGAATATTCTATCTGAACTTCTTGTGCTTTTTTTGAATAGTATTCCTCCCATTCGCTTATAAAAAAGTCCTCAATGAAAGCTTTATAATATTCGATATCCTTGATATGTAAATTAGACAAATTCTTTTTAAACTTTTCTATCTCTTTTGCAAGTCTTTCGTTTTCTAAAGTCAAAAGGTCTCTTTCTCTATCAAGCTTAGAAATTAAATTTTCAAAACTTTGGGTAAGATTTTCAATATAACTTCTCACTTGAGACTTTGAAAAGCCAAAAAGAGAGGTTGGAAGAATCATTCAGGTTCCTCCTCTTTTATATTTGCAATTATTACATCCTCACCTATCACAATAATATCATTCCATGGAATTACTTCTGTCTCCCACCTAAATCCCCGTTTCTTTTTTAGTTCAATGCTCAGTATATTCCCTTCGTCGTCAATTATTAACTCCAACAACTCAGAACTTCCTACAATTCTGCCTGACTGCTGAGATACAACGGGTTTTGAATTTTTTATTTCGCTCAAAAGCATACTTTTACCCGCCTACCTTTTCTATAAACCGCTTGAACCAAATCCTCTGTCTGCTCTGGACGTTGTTGATAGCTCTTCTGCCTCTTCGATCTTTGCTACCCTTTCAAACTTTGATATTACCATCTGAGCTATCCTATCTCCTCTCTTTACTACAAAAGGTTCATTGCCAAGGTTAATTAATATTACTCCTATCTCCCCCCTGTAATCACTATCGATTGTTCCAGGAGAATTTAAAACAGTGATACCATGTTTTAAAGCAAGGCCACTGCGAGGTCGTACCTGCGCTTCATATCCTTCCGGAAGTTCAATGTAAAGACCTGTTCTGATGAGCTTTATCTCACCAGGGTTTATAATCTCTTCTTTTTCAACACACGCAAACAGGTCCATTCCCGCCGCCCCGCTTGAAATATATGTTGGAAGCGGTAGATCCTTTGCATCCTCTGCTCTTTTTACCCTCAGAACCATAAATGATTTCTCCTTTCTAATGTGTCAATACTCTTTGTTCAAAGATTTTCAAATCCATCTCTTTTTTATTTCCAACAACAGCAACTGAAAATTCCTTTGACAAAACTTCTCTTGCTGTGTCAATCACCTTTGTATAGTCAATTGAATCTATAATCTTTGTAATGTGTTCAAGTTCCATAATTTTGTTTAAAAGTAACATATTTTTCCCCATGTTTGACATTCGGCTGCTTGTGTTTTCAAGCCCAAATATAATACTTCCCTTTATCTGCTGTTTGGCAACCTCAACCTCATCAAGCAAGATTTCACCTCTTAAAAAGAGACGTAGCTGACTCATGATTTCTTTGTATACTGCTGAAATATTTTTCGGGTTTGTTCCTGCATAGATAATAAGTACTCCTGCATCTTTGAATGTGCTCACAAACGAAGTTATGCTATATACAAGTCCCAACTCCTCTCTTATTCTCTGAAAAAGTCGCGAGCTCATTCCCCCACCAAGAATATTGGATAAAACCAAAAGCTCATACACCTTTTCATCTTCCTGCCCAAAACCTTCAAATGTGATTGCCATATGAGCTTGATCAACCTTCTTGTTTTTAATGACAGCACCTCTATTAAAAACTGGTTTTGAGATGAAATTAACGCCGTCTTTCTTGTTGTTTGAACACTTCCAATCTCCAAAGTACATCTCTACAAACTCTACAAGCTTCTCTTCTTCAAAGTTGCCAGCAACAGATATTACAATGTTTTGAGGAATATATCTTTCTCTCATATAATTTTCAATTTTATTTCTATCTATCTTTTTTACAGTTGATTCTTTTCCAATTATAGGATACGAAAGAGTCTGGTTTTTCCATATCAAATCATTAAGTGACTGATACAGTATCTCTTCAGGGTCCTCTTTTGTCATGTTGATTTCTTCAATAATTACTGTTTTCTCTTTTTCCATCTCTTCTAAAGCAATGACAGGATTTAAAATTAAGTCTGACAAAATATCAAAACCTTTTTGTAAAAACTCATCTAAAACCCTTACATAAAAACAGGTATACTCTTTTGCTGTGAAGGCATTTATCTGTCCACCAATTGATTCAATTTCATATACAATCTCTCTTGAACTTCTGTTTTTAGTTCCTTTAAACAATATATGCTCGATAAAATGGGAAATTCCATTTATCTTTTTTGTCTCATATCTTGAACCAGCCAAGACCCAAATCCCTATACTTGCAGTTTTTACTGTATCAATTTTTTCATATACAAGCCTTATACCGTTTGAAAGTGTGTAAAGTTTTATCACAAAAAGGAAACCTCCTTAGCAACCTATATCGTTATCACAACAACATTCCCAACAAGCAATTATCTGACATATTGTACAAATGTCGCAGTCATCATGTCTTCTATATCCCCTGTTATACGCTGACCATTCATAGTTTCTTGAAGCCATTTCAAACTGTTCTTTTGCGCGCCTGTACTCATAATTTCCAGGGTCACGATTATAGGCTTCAACAAAGTATCGATATGCTTGATTTATCCATCCTCTTTTTTGATATATTATTCCCATCAAATAGAACCATTCTGCGTCATTTCGAGGGTTTTGATTTAGTAGATTTTCTGCTTGAGCTATATTACCCTGCATAATCAAGTCTCTTACCTGTTGGTAGAGAGAGGTTTGTTCGTATGTAGAGTATTCATAGTTTGAATATTGATCGTTCATAAGGATATTATATGCTTCATTTATCTCTTTTAACTTTTCTTCTGCAAGTTCTCTTAAAGGATTGTCCTTAAACTTATCCGGATGGTACTTTTTTACAAGTTCAAGATAAGCCTTTTTTATTTCTTCCTTTGAGGCACCTTTTCTCACACCTAAAACCTCATATGGGTCTCTCATTACTCCTTCCACTCCTTAAAGAAGTTTGTTGTAAAACGCTCTAAGACCTGCTGTGTTATTGAGTACATACCTACCTGAACAATATTGTCCAGTATTGAATTATTATACCCCTTAATATAGTCGCTTAATATGGCAAGATAATTTTCCAAGCTAACCTTCAGAATGCTGAGTTCATATTCAAAAAGTCTTTTATTCTGCCTACACTTTTCAAAGTGGTATTTCAGACAATTATATCTCTTTTTCTTCACATCATCAATATAGTCGTCAATAGCGTCAATGATGTATAACCACACACCTGTATAATACCCAATTTGTTTCAAAAGTTCTTGGTCATTGTAAGCAAATATTTCTGCTAAAATATTACCAAAATTGTGTGCAAGTTCATCTATACTTTTATAGCCATTTTTTTCAAGAGACATTTGTTTTTTAAACAATTCTTTTATCTTCTCAAACGTTGCTCGGTGTGATTTTGTTATCTTATTTATATACAATTTCAGAATACTATAAGGAATATAACTAAATACATTCTTTTCATCAAGAATATTATCATAAAGCTTGAAAAAACTCAAAAAAACCATTTGGTTGCTCACATATTCCAAGATTTCATTAGGTTTCAAAAAGAACCTTTCCTTAAGTGGGTGAGCAATACACCTTGTTTTTCCTAACTCATCTTTGACTTTAAAATGTTCTTTTAGTACAAGATACAAAAAAACAAAATCATAGTTAAGAAATACTCGCGGAAGGTTTCCTATCTTTCTTGTCTGAAGACATATACCACAGTAAACTGCCTTGTAATATTCATATTCTCGCACTTTTAGTTCTGGCTTATAAGGAACCACATATCCGAACACTAAATTCTCTCTTCTCCTTTTCTCTCTTACTTCCTATGTTTTTATAGTAGCAAAAATGATTAATAATGTTAAGCAAATTTTAGTTGATTTTTTCTTGAAGAGTAATTAATATTATTGTGATAGCATATCACATTTTAGGGGGAAAGAAAATGGGTTATAAATACTGTCCAAGATGCGAACTTAATAGAATTCCGGAGGATCAAGATTTGTGCCCTGTGTGCAAAAAGGACTTAGAACAGCTAAAAAAGGTTACAGAGGCAAACATGAAACTATGCCCATACTGTCATGAAGAGTATATTCCAGAAGACCAAGACATGTGTGAGTCTTGCTTTGAAGAAAGGCTGCTCACTGGAGTTGTTGACGACTCTGAAATTGAAGAAGAAGCAGTCAAGGAAGAAACCGGCTCAGAGTTATTTGAAAATGATTTTGTAGATATAGAACCAGATATTCTAACTCAGCTGCCTGATGAAGAACTTGACCTTGTTGACACATCAATAGACTTAGAAGAATTAGAAGTGGACGAAGAAATACTATTGGATGATGAAGAAATAAAGGAAGAATCAGAAGACTATGAAGAAAAAACTGAGATTGAGGATGAAAATATCCCATCAGAAGAAGAGTCCAGTAGCAAAACCAAAAAAGAAACAAAATCTGAAAAGAAAAAAGGAAAAAAGAAAAAATAAATGAGGCAGTGCAAAGAAAATTGCACTGCCCTTTTTATATCTCCTCTTTATTTTCTTCGGCAAGTTTTAGCCTGTTTAGTGCTCTGTACAGTGCTGCCCTATACCTTTCATATTCATCAGGAGGGAGTTTCTGCTCAAGTCTCTTTTCTGCCCTTTCTTTTGCCAAAAGTGCTCTTTGTCTGTCTATTTCCTCTGGCCACTCTACAGCATCACTCAATATTGTTGCCTTATTATTTTTTACCTCAAGCAAACCACCAGCAATGGCTGCTTCTCTCCACTTTCCATCTTTTTTTATCCTCAACTTTCCAATACCAATGGGAACAACAATAGGCTGATGGTTTGCCATAATACCTATTTCACCATCTATTGTTCTCAAAACTATCATTTCAACATTATCTTTAAAAAATACCCTTTCAGGCTGGAGAACCTCTAATTCAAATTCAGCCATCTTTAAATTCACCTCAAGATTTATTTGCCTTTCATGTCTTTTTCGTAGTTTTCATATACCTCATCTATTGTTCCTACCATGTAGAAATACTGTTCAGGAATATGGTCCATCTTCCCTTCAATTATCTCTTTGAACCCTCTTATAGTGTCTTTCAACTTCACATACCTTCCAGGTCTTCCTGTGAAAGCTTCAGCAACAAAGAATGGCTGTGATAAAAATCTCTGAATTTTTCTTGCTCTGTAGACAATCAGTTTATCTTCTTCTGATAGCTCATCCATACCCAAAATAGCAATAATGTCCTGCAGCTCTTTATATCTTTGAAGTATTTGCTGCACAGTCCTTGCAACATAATAGTGTTCTTCTCCCACAATTCGCGGATCAAGTATACGTGAGGTTGAATCAAGAGGATCAACCGCAGGATATATTCCAAGCTCAGCAATCTGTCTTGACAAAACTGTTGTTGCATCCAAATGAGCAAAAGTTGTAGCAGGTGCTGGATCAGTTAAATCGTCTGCAGGAACATATATTGCTTGAACAGATGTAATTGAGCCTTTTTTTGTAGATGTTATTCTTTCCTGTAATGCCCCTACCTCGTTTGCAAGTGTTGGTTGATACCCAACTGCCGAAGGAATTCTTCCTAAAAGCGCTGACACTTCAGAGCCTGCTTGGATGAACCTGAAGATATTGTCAATGAACAAAAGAACATCTTGCCCTTCTACATCTCTGAAATATTCTGCCATGGTAAGCCCGGTCAGAGCTACTCTCATTCTTGCCCCAGGCGGCTCGTTCATCTGACCAAACACCAATACAGTCTTTTCTATAACACCAGACTCATTCATATCAAGCCACAGGTCGTTACCTTCTCTTGTCCTTTCACCCACACCTGTGAAAATTGAAAAACCCCCGTGCTCTGTCGCTATATTTCTTATAAGCTCCATTATAAGGACAGTCTTACCAACGCCCGCACCGCCAAAAAGTCCTATCTTACCACCTTTTGCGTACGGAGCTAAAAGATCAATAACTTTTATACCCGTTTCGAAAATTTCAACTGCAGGTACCTGTTCTTCAAACGACGGTGCACTTCTGTGAATGGGCCAGTAATCTGAAGCTACTACTTCACCTTTATTGTCAATAGGCTCTCCCAATACATTAAATATCCTACCCAGCGTTCCTCTCCCCACAGGTACTTTAATAGGTCCACCTGTATCTATTGCCTTCACACCTCTTCTAAGTCCGTCTGTTGAACCCAAAGCCACACATCGAACAGTGTCATTCCCGAGATGCTGAGCAACTTCAGCAACAAGTTTTTTACCATCAAAGTGAATTTCAATAGCATTATTGATGGCTGGTAAATTTTCACTCTCAAATCGTATATCAATAACAGGTCCTATAATCTGGACGACATACCCTACATTTTGTTCCATTTTTGACTACACTCCCTCAAACTAAAATCAAGATTGTTAAAAATATTATTTCAAAGCTGCAGCACCACTTATAATTTCTGAAATTTCTTGGGTAATCACAGCCTGACGTTCTCTGTTGAGTTTTAAAATAAGTTTTTGTATCATCTCATCAGCACTTTTTGTTGCATTGTCCATTGCTGTCATCCGTGCAGCAAGTTCACTCACATATGAGTCCATCATAGCCCCAAAGATAATTCCTTTGATGTATTCATAAATAACGATGTCAAGTACAGAAACTGGGTCTGGCTCGTAGATTATCATCTCATCGCTTTTGTCATCTTCTATACCAAATTCTGTCTTATCGAGAGGCAAAAGCTTTTTGACAGTAACTTCTTGTCTTATGGTTGAAACAAGTTTTGTGTAAATGATGTAAACTTCATGAACTTCACCGGTATAATATTTTTTCACAATCTTTTGCGAAATGAGTCTTGCAAACTTTACAGAAACAGACTGTGTTTGATAATTAAAATCTTCCTCAACTTGATATCCATGACGAACTAAAAAGTTTCGACCTACTACACCGATAGGAAAAAACGTCACATCTGCTTCTTTCGCTAAATTTTCATATAAGCTGATTGTACTTCTCAGAACGTTTGCATTATACCCACCACATAATCCTTTGTCGCCACTGATAACTATAAGTCCTATTTTCTTCTTCCCCTCTTTATACGACCCTTCAAAAAGAATGTGCGGGGTTTTTATTCCATGTAAAATCAGATCTTTCATAAACTCATTTACCTTTTCAAAATAAGGTCTTGTGCTATCGAGTCTATCTCTGAGCCTTTTCACCTTTGATGCAGAGATAAGATACATTGCCCTTGTTATCTTTTTTGTTTCATTGACACTTCTGATCCTTGATTTTATCCATCTTGTTTTGTTCGCCATCTTGTAATCTCACCTACTTGTTACTCTTAAATCTCTCTTTTATCTCTACTATGACCTTCTTCAAAAGCTCTTCTGTTTCAGGTGTCAAATCCTTTGTCTCTTTTATAGAATCAAATATCTGGGGATAGTTTGCTGATATATACTGTACAAGCTTCTCATTAAATTCCCTGACCTTTGAAACTTCTATATCCATCAGATAACCATTTATTGCACTGTACAAAATCACCACCTGATGCCATACAGGAAGCGGCTTGTACTGTGGCTGTTTTAACGTCTCTACAATTCTTTGTCCCTGAGCAAGCCTTTCTCGCGTTGACTTATCAAGTTCTGAACCAAACTGAGCAAAAGCCTCAAGCTCACGGTACTGAGCAAGATCAAGCCTTAACCTTCCTGCAACCTTTTTCATAGCTTTTGTCTGAGCTTTCCCACCAACTCTTGACACTGATATTCCAGCATTTATCGCAGGTCTTACCCCTGCGTAGAATAATTCACTTTCAAGGTATATCTGCCCATCTGTAATTGAAATGACATTTGTAGGAATATATGCTGAAACGTCACCTGCTTGAGTTTCTATTATTGGCAGTGCGGTAAGAGATCCGCCTCCACGCTGAGCATTCAGTTTTGCCGCTCTTTCCAAAAGTCTTGAATGTAAGTAAAACACATCACCAGGATAAGCTTCTCTTCCAGGTGGACGTCTTAGTAAAAGAGACATTGCCCTGTATGCAACAGCGTGTTTAGAAAGGTCATCGTATATAATGAGTGCGTCTTTGCCCGACTCCATAAACTCTTCTCCCATCGCGCAACCTGCGTATGGAGCTAAGAATTGAAGAGGAGCAGAATCACTTGCAGTTGCACTAACAACAATGGTATAATCCATCGCACCGTATTCTTTTAAGGTATTGACTATCTGAGCAACTGTAGAGGCCTTTTGCCCAATTGCCACATAGATGCAATAAACACCCTGATCTTTCTGGTTTATAATCGTATCTATTGCAATTGCAGTTTTACCCGTTTGCCTATCACCAATTATAAGCTCTCTTTGCCCTCTTCCTATAGGAATCATAGCGTCAATAGCCATTATACCTGTCTGAAGAGGCGTGTTAACAGGTTCTCTTTCTATTACGCCAGGTGCTATTCTTTCTACTGGTCTAAACTTTTTGGCATTGATGGGCCCAAGACCATCTATAGGTTGTCCCAGAGCGTTTACAACTCTTCCTAAAAGTTCTTCTCCTACAGGCACCTCAACAACTCTACCTGTCCTTTTTACAATGGTACCTTCCTTTATTTCTTTATCATTTCCAAGTATGACACATCCAACATTGTCCTCTTCTAAATTGAGAGCCATTCCATAAACTCCATTAGGAAATTCTAAAAGTTCACCAGCCATGCAGTTGTCAAGACCATGTATTCTTGCAATACCGTCACCTGACATTATGACAACACCGACATCACTTGTGTCAATCTTTTTTTCATAATTTTTAATTTGCTCTTTTATAATTGAAGCAATTTCATCTGGTCTAATTGTTACATCAATCATTTGACATCTCACCCCTACAAAATAGCTATCTTTACAAGCTCTTTTCTCATTGAATCAAGAGCACCTTTTATTGAAGCATCAACTTCAATATTATTAAATAACAGCTTTATCCCACCAATTATGCTTTTGTCAACTTTTACAATGAATCTTGGATTTTTGACTCCGTACTTTTTCAAAAGCCATTTAGAAATTTTGTTTAACACATCGCTTCCAATTTCATGAGCAACAATAACCTGTACATCTACATTGCCTACAATTTTGTCATATATCTCTTTGTAATAAAAAGGTATATAGGTAAGAATTATTTCCCTGCGTTTATCAATGAGAAGATAAAGAAGGTTCAAGATATAACTATCAATGTCACCACCAAAGAATACTTTGATTCTTTGTTTCTTTTCTGAACGCTTCATTTCTAAATCGAACCAAATAGTATTAAATTCATTATTGTTTTTGATAATCTCAAACATTTTAAATAGTTGCTCATAAAATATCTCCAGCTTTCCTTCTTCTTGACCAAGCTTAATGAGTGCTTCTGCATATCTTTTTGCTGCCAACATTTTTAAGCAACCCCTGCCTCATCAAATATGTTCTCAACCATCTTCTTATTTTCCTCTGTATTTAAATTTTTCTCAATAACTCTCGATGCAGCAAGAAGTGCAATTGAAACAAACTGGTTTTTAAGTTCGTTTATTTGCTTCTTCTTTTCAATCTCAAATTGTCTGAGCGCATCTTCAATAATTCTGTTAGCTTCAAGTTTTGCATTTTCAATAATTTCGGCTGCTTGTTTTTGTGCCTCTAAGGTTGCACTTTCAACAATTTCATTTGCCTTTGCATGTGCCATAGCAAGTATATTTTCATATTCTTCTTTTAGCTTTATTGCTTCTTCTTTTGACTTTGCTGCAAAATCAAGTTGATCTTGAATCATCTGGGATCTTTTTTCCATAAATTGCGTAACTCTTTGGAAGAAAAACTTTTTGTATATGAGGTAAAGTATCAAAAAGTTTATAATTGCCCAAAAGAATATATTTTCAAATACCCTGAGCTCAAACATTTTATTATACCATCTCCTTTTTAGTCTGCGATTATTAGGAATGTTTGCCTTTTTAGTAATATTCAGGCATGTAAAAGAGATGACGCTCCCCAAAAAGTATGGAGAGCGCTTAGATTTTTGAAATTAACATAAACGCAATAACCAAACTATAGATAGCAACTGCTTCAGCCAAAGCAGCCCCAATTAAAAATAAAGGAAAAATTCGTCCAAATGCCTCTGGCTGTCTTCCAATAGATTCTGAAGCTTTTCCTGTTGCAATACCAATACCAATACCTACACCCAAACCTGCCAGCATTGCTATACCAGCTGCCAATGCTGTCATTTAAAACACCTCCAAAAATTATTAGATTATTCTTCTAAGGCTTCGTAAAGGTAAATTAAAGATAGAAATGTAAAAATTATTGCCTGAAGAACTCCGTCAAATATATCAAAATATATACTTGCTACTGCTGGAATACCAACAGGAGGTATGTGGGACTTTATAAGGCCATGGTAAATGAGCTCCATGATGGTAGTCCCAGCAAGAATATTTCCGAATAATCGAGCAGATAAAGAAAGAGTCCTTGTGAAATAATCCAAAAATTTAAATGGGAAAATAATAATGATGGGTCTAAAGTGACTTAAAAACCACTTTATTGGATTTTTAAGTATTATCGTAGAGATTATTAATACTAAAATAGACATCACACCAAAACTTGCAGTAACGTTCAAGTTACTTGTTGGTGGCTGAAAACCGAAAAGCCCCACCAGATTCAGGCTTAGCAAGAACAAAAACAGAGTCCCTAAATATGGGGAAAAAATACGCCAATAATGACCCAAAAAGTTTTTTGTTATCTTATTCATAGAATCAACAATAAATTCAGCGATCATTTGCTTTCTCGTAGGAACAAGTTTCATATTAGATGTTAGGTAAAAAGCAAGAGCAATCAAAAATAACATCACAACCCACATTTCTACAACAGCAACTCTCACAGGTATACCTTTCCCAATAGGGATGGTAAATAAAATCTTCAATACACTTTCGCCCATCTTTCGCTTCACTTCCTTGAGAGCTTTTTTGAGTAAACATAGGCAATAGAAAATGAAAGTAGCAAGGCTATAGGATAGCTTATTAGAAGAACCACAATGTATATGGTTTTTGTGATATTGTAAACGGATATAAAAGAGACCAAAAAAATTAACAGAATAACAATTAAATAGTGACTTATAAAGTAGATTATACTAAATTGTTTTGAAAGAATTCCTTCGACCACTTTAGCCAAAGTATACATTGTACAAATAAACAAAAAACTTATTGCTACTGAAATTAACAAAACATCTGCTCTCTTTGAATATATATATAAGCTCAAACACAAGCACAAATAGATAAGTGAAACTAACTTTAAAGTCAAGCTTACCACATAAAGCCTCATTTTACTTCTCTACTTTCCGAAGAGAAAACTTATAAATATGTTACACCCTTCTGTGAGAAATTTCAAGCCTATCAAAAAAATTTTTTGTTATTCCCATTCAATTGTAGCAGGAGGTTTTGAAGTGATGTCATACACCACCCTGTTGACCTTTTTCACACTGTTTACAATCTCATTTGAAACTCTCTCTAAAATCTCATAAGGTATTTTAGCCCAGTCAGCGGTCATTCCATCAATACTTGTAACAGCTCTTAGAGCAACTGTGTAATCATATGTTCTCTCATCACCCATTACACCAACACTTTTCATATTAGTTAAAACTGCAAAGTACTGCCATATTTCATTGTCAAGGCCGCTCTGTTCAATCTCTTTTCTAAAGATCCAATCAACCTCGCGCAGTATGTCCAATTTTTCCTCTGTAACCTCTCCAATTATTCTTATTGCAAGACCAGGTCCAGGAAAAGGCTGCCTTTTGACAATCTTTTCAGGTATTCCTAATTCTATTCCTACCCTTCTCACTTCGTCTTTAAACAAATCTCTGAGAGGTTCAATTATTTGTTTGAATTTTATTTTTTCAGGAAGACCACCAACATTGTGGTGGCTTTTTATAGTTGCAGCCTTGCCAACCCCGCTTTCAACCACGTCAGGATAAATAGTACCCTGCACCAAAAACTTTATATCTCCAAGCTTTTCTGCTTCTTCTTCAAATACTCTGATAAATTCCCTTCCAATTATCTTTCGTTTTTCTTCTGGATCAGTAACACCTTTTAAAGCCTCCAAAAACCTGTCTTTTGCATCAACCTTGATTACATTCATGTCAAATTTATCTTTAAAAACACTCACAACTTCTTCAGCTTCGCCCTTTCTCAAAAGACCATGGTCAACAAATATGCAATAAAGATTTTTCCCTATAGCTTTGTGAACAAGGACTGCTGCAACAGAAGAATCAACACCACCTGAAAGGGCACATACCACTTTTTGGTTGCCTACAATATCTTTTATCTCATTTACCTTTTCCTCAATAAATGATGAGGTTTTCCAATCACCATGGCAATTACAAATGTTAAATAAAAAGTTTTCTATAATTTTCTGACCATATTCGGTATGGACAACCTCAGGATGAAACTGAACACCATATATTTTTCTGGTATCATCCCCAAATGCTGCAATAGAACAATTTTCGGTGGATGCCAAAGCTTTAAACCCCTCTGGAAGTTTTTCTACAAAATCTGTGTGGCTCATCCAACACACAGAATGTTCAGGTATTCCGCTGAAAAGAGGAGAAGAAATATCGTATTTTATATGCGTCTTTCCATACTCTCTAAATAGCGCCCTTGACACTTTTCCTCCCATAATATGAGCAATTAACTGGTTTCCATAACATATCCCAAGTATTGGAATACCCTTTTCGAACAGTTCTTTGTCAATCATAGGAGCGTTTGGCTCGTATACACTTGATGGTCCACCTGTAAATATAATTCCTTTTGGATTTTTACTAATTATCTTTTCAAGAGGTGTGTCGTATGGCCAAATTTCACAGTATACTCCGCATTCTCTTACTCTTCTTGCAATAAGCTGGTTATATTGACCACCAAAGTCCAGAACTATTACAATCTCATGTTGCAACCTTTCTCATCCTTTCTTCATAAAGTTATTAAATATGATAGTATAGAAACACCAGTAAAGGGATTGTTATGAGTGAAAAAATAGTTGTTATGAATATAGTCCGGGTAGCATAGTGGCTATCGCCGTCATATCTGTAAGAAAGCACAGAACTTATTATAGCTGTTGGCATTCCTGTCTGAAGTACAATTATGAGTCTTGTAAAATTGTCTATTGGTAAATAATTTGTAAGGTACATAATACCAAGTGGCAATAAGATCATCTTAAACAGTATTATTACGTAGGCAGAAAAAGTTTTTAATGTTTCTTTTAACGATACTTCTGCCAGCAAACATCCAATGAAAAACATTGAAAGATAAATTGTGGTTTTCCCAAAAGGATTTAATGCGTCATAAATTGTCAGAAACACTTTGTCATATAAACTTTTTATGTTATATGGCAATATCCCCTTTATGAGATAAATGATAAATGCAACAAAGACAGCAATAGAATTTGCATTAACAAACCCAAATTTAGTTTTCTCACTATTGTGCCGGCTTATTATTGAAAGTCCTAATGACCATGCCAAAAAATCATGCATTATATTGTAACTTGCTGCAAAGAAAACCCCTTTTTCACCAAAGATTGAATACAATAAGGGGAAAGACAGAAATCCTGTGTTGCCAAAAGCTGAACAAAAAATATGAGTGTAAAAAGTTTTTCCTTTGAATTTAAATAAAGACCCTGTTATGTAACCAAGCAGAAGCAAAATCATAATTCCAATAAACGCTGAAAGTATTAAAATAAATACATTTTTTACTACTTGAGAGGAATAAGGTTTGCTACTTATTGTTGTAAAAAGCAAAATAGGTGCTGTCACTTTTACAATAAGTTCACTTACAGAGTCTTTTACTGTATTTGAAATCAAATTTAGCTTTGTTCCCATAAATCCTATAAATACAATAGCGAAAAGAAACAGAAAATTTTTTAAGAGAATCAGAACTTCATCATTCATTGCTGTCAAAACCCTTCTAAATAAAAAGTGCACTTCAAATGTTCAAGCTCTATTATATAAAAAAAGAGTGCCTTTTTACAAGGCACTTTATTCTGTTATCTCTATTTCTTCAACTTCTTGTGAGGTGTTCGCAAGTGAGTTGAGTTTTTCTTTCATCTTGTTCATCACTTCTTTCGCAACATCAGCAGAATACTTTTCCATTGCAAAAACAGGCGTTGTTGTAGGAGTTGATGCCTTTACTACCCTAATTATTTTTAGTTGTGGTTTGTCTTGAGTGGTAGGACGAACCTTTGAACCCATCAAAATGTAATCAGCATATCCCTGTTTAAATACTCCAATTACCACTTCTTCATATGGCTGCGATAGGAACTTTGAAGACTCAGATGCTTTGATCTGCATGGGAATAATCTGGGTCTTTCCATCTTTGCCTGTGGTGTATAGCTGATCCAAATTTGAAAACACTACATTTGCACCTTCAACAGGAATACCAGTTTTACTGTCAACAACCATAACCTGCAAATAACCTTTCAACCCCTCAGTTTTTGAAACTTGCTCAGATGCTGGCACAGAAGAATTTTTTTTGACTTCTGTAGAGGCTAATTTCGAACTTTCCAGGCTTTTGTTGGATATTATTCCTACTAATGCAATAACAAATATAGCTAAAATTGTAACAGCTAAAAACCTGTTTGAAACCTTGCTGAGCATATTTTATTATCTCCTTTGCCAAATAATTTTTCTACTAAAATATATTATTCAAGTGCATTTTCTATCACTACTTGTTTACTGAAAAAATATTAGGGTATAAATAATTTTGAATATTAATAAATCATCCTTAGAAAGCGGAGGGAAAAAAAATGCACACCAAACTAAGAGATGGAGTTTACTCAGTCGGTGTACAAGATCCAAGCTTGAGGATATTTGATATTGTAATGTACACTAAATATGGGACTACCTATAATTCTTATTTGGTTATTGGAAGTGAAAAAATAGCTTTGATTGAAAATGTTAAATATAAGTTTTTTAATCAATTTTTAGACAATATAAAAGAGGTTATCTCACCAGAAAAAATAGACTATTTGATAATAAACCATACAGAACCTGACCACTCAGGGTCAATTGAGAAACTTTTAGAGATAAACCCCAATATAAAAGTGTTTGGAAGCAGCACCGCAATTAAATTTTTAAAAAAGATTGCAAATAAAGATTTTCAAGCTCAAATTATCAATCATAATGACGTGGTTTCACTTGGAAATAAAACTTTAAAATTTATTTCTGCTCCTTTTTTGCACTGGCCTGATTCCATTTATACGTATTTGGTTGAAGACAAAATTCTTTTTACCTGTGACTCTTTTGGCTGCCATTTTAGTCCTGAAAACCTTGATATAAACTGGGTTATGCAAAACCAAAAAGAAGGTTTTATGGATGCCTACAAGTATTACTACGACGTTATTATGTCACCGTTTAAAAGTTATGTCCTGCAAGCAATAGATAAGATAAAAGATTTAGAAATTGATATAATTGCTCCAGGACATGGTCCTATATTAACAAATTATAGAGAGGAATTAATTTCGTTATATAAATCATGGTCTGAAAAGCTCTCAGAAAAGCCGTCTAAACCTTATGTTGTGATAGTATACGTATCAGCGTATGGATACACAGAAATGCTTGCAAAAAAGATTGCAGAAGGTATTGAGCAAAGTGGGGTAGATGTCTTTGTATACAACGCAATTGAACACAAACTTGAAGAAATTGTAGAGAAAATCTATTTTGCAAACGGTGTTTTGTTTGGTTCGCCAACCATAAATTCTGATGCCCTCCCACCTATATATGATATACTCACGAGATTAAATCCAATTGTTCACGGCGGAAAGGTAGCAGCTGCATTTGGTTCATACGGATGGAGTGGTGAAGCTGTGCCAAATATTGAAAGCCGTCTTAAGCAGCTAAGATTAAAAGTAATCCAGCCCGGGTTAAAGGTGAATTTCAAGCCAAACGAAGATGAGTTAAAAAAATCTTTTGAATTTGGTATACTATTTGCTGAAAAGATAAAAGAATAAAAAGCTGGTGCATAAGCAATGGAAAAGTATGATATTGTTGTAATTGGTGGAGGACCTGCCGGTGTAACCATTCCAGAACAGATAAGAAAAGAGAACAAGAATATGTCAGTTTGTATCTTAAGTGAAGAAAAGGTCTTGCCTTATTATAGGTTGAGACTTGGATATTATCTTCAAAATCCCATAGATGAAAAGTTCTTCTTGAAATCTTCAGAGTGGTACCAAATAAACAATATAAAATTGATGTTGAATAGTAAGGTTGAAGAATGTAATTTAAAAGAAAAATTTGTGGTTTCACGGGGTCAAAGTATAGAGTGGAACTATCTTATTATTGCTTCAGGCTCAAAATCCTACCTTCCTGAGCATCTGCAAAACAAAGAGCTGCAAAACTTTGTCTTCACATTTAGAAACTATGAAGATTTGCTTGCGCTTAAAAAAAGACTGTTACAGGCTGGCAAAGTTGTAATTGTTGGTGCTGGACTTTTGGGATTAGAACTTGCATCTGCACTTGAGGGTAAGGAAATAACAATAATTGAACTGAGTGAAAGGATATTACCAAAGCAGTTGGACGAAGTTGCCTCTTTTCTTCTGGGAGAACATATTGTAAAAAAAGGAATTAAAATAATTTTGAATAATAAAATTGAGAACGCTGAACCTTTTCAAAGCGGTTTGAAAATAACACTTTCAAGTGGTCAGACTATTGAATGTGATATACTCATTTTTTCAGCTGGAGTTGTACCAAATACTGAGTTTATAAAGTCCCCTGAGAATATTTTGAATAGCAAAAAGGGAATTGAAGTTAATTACAAAATGCAAACCAAGATTTCAAACGTGTATGCTTGTGGTGATGTTGCCCACATTGACGGTCAAAATCCAGGAACCTGGACGTTTGCTTTAGAAAGTGCAAAAATAGTTGCAAAGAATATTTTGGGATTTGAAACCTTCTATCAAAATATGCCACTGCCATATTTCCTAAAAGCGTTTGGACTTGAAATTGTTTCTGCAGGTGATATGCAAAATTTGCAAGATGCAAATATACTAGAATTTTTAGACAAGAGTAAAATGATTTATAAAAAGTTTGTGGTAAAAAACGACAAGTTAACTGCCTACCTTCTCTTAAATGACACCAAAACACATTTGCAGCTTTCTAAGTTTTTAAATAGTCATGTTGACATAAAATTGTTGGAAAGCTTTTTAAAATAAAAAGCGGAGCTGATAAAATGCTCCGCCTATTTTTTGGCATAAATTCTATCTTTCAATATTTCCTTTAAAAACATTCCTGTATATGACCTTTCGCACATAGCAACCTCTTCTGGGCTGCCACACACAACTACCTCGCCGCCTTTATCTCCACCCTCTGGTCCTAAATCAATTATATAATCTGCAACTTTTATAACATCAAGATTGTGTTCAATTACAATTACTGTGTTGCCCATATCCACAAGGCGCTGAAGGACAGCAATTAACTTATTGACGTCATCCATGTGAAGACCTGTTGTAGGCTCGTCCAAGATATACAGGGTTCTTCCAGTTGCTTTTTTAGAAAGTTCTGTTGCGAGTTTTACTCTCTGCGCTTCTCCACCAGATAAAGTGGTGGAAGGCTGACCCAGTTTTATATAACCAAGCCCTACATCATAAAGTGTTTGAAGCTTGGATTTTATCCTCGGAATGTTCTTGAAAAATTCCAACGCCTCTTCCACTGTCATTTCAAGCACATCAGCAATGGTCTTATCCTTGTACTTTACCTCTAACGTCTCTCTGTTATACCTTTTTCCTTTGCACACATCGCACGGTACGTATACATCAGGTAAAAAATGCATTTCTATCTTTATAATACCATCTCCCGAACAAGCTTCACATCTCCCACCTTTCAAATTGAAACTAAATCTTCCTGCCTTATAACCCCTGAGCTTTGCCTCGGGCGTTTGGGCAAAAACTTCTCGTATATAATCAAAAACACCTGTGTAAGTTGCAGGGTTCGAACGTGGAGTTCTTCCTATAGGTGATTGATCTATATTTATAACCTTATCAAAATGTTCAAGGCCTATTATCTCTTGAAATTTACCTGGTTTTTCTTTGGACTTGTTCAAAATTGCACTTGCTGCTTTATAAAGTATTTCGTTTACAAGGGTACTTTTGCCTGAGCCTGAAACACCAGTTACACAAGTAAAAAGTCCAACAGGAAAGCTAACATCAATATTTTTAAGGTTATTTTCTGATGCACCCTTGATAGTAAGCCATCTACCATCAGGTTCTCTTCTTTTATCAGGTATCTCAATCTTTTTCTTTCCGGAAAGATACTGTCCTGTGATAGACTCTTCACATGAAATTATATCATCCAATGTCCCTGCAGCAACCACTCTTCCACCATGCTCGCCTGCTCCTGGTCCAATGTCTACAATAAAATCAGCTGACCTTATTGTATCCTCATCATGCTCCACAACAATCAATGTGTTGCCAAGATCTCTGAGTTTTTTAAGGGTTTTTATTAGTCTGTGATTGTCACGCTGATGCAATCCTATACTTGGCTCATCAAGAATATACAAAACTCCAACAAGTCCAGATCCTATCTGGGTAGCAAGCCTTATTCTCTGCGCTTCACCACCAGAAAGTGTGCCAGCTGACCGTGAAAGGGTTAAGTAATCAAGTCCTACATCTATCAAAAAGTCCAGCCTTGCCAGAATCTCTTTTATTATCGGCTGTGCAATTACTTTATCTTTTCCTTGAAGGTTTAACTTCTTAAGAAACTCTTTTGCTTGTAAAACGGTCATGTCAGCAACATCTGCTATAGACTTACCCTCTATCAAAACCGCCAAAGCCTCTTTTTTAAGTCTTTTCCCTTGACAGTCAGGACATGTAAACGTACTCATATACTCTTCAATCTCTTGCTTGACATATTCTGACTGGGTCTCTTTATATCTTCTTTCAAGATTATTTATAAGCCCTTCATACTTTGCAAAGTATATACCACGTGGAGTATAAATTTTTATCTTCTCCTCGCCTGTTCCATATAAAAAGATATCTAATATTTTCTTGTCCAGTTTTTCAACAGGAGTATTTAAACTAAAATTATACTCTTTTGCAAGTGATTCCAAAATCATTCTTGAATATGAATTTGTTTCAGTAAAGTTCCACCCATTTATTTCAACCTGACCTATTGGAATAGATTTATCTGGAATTAATAGGTCAGGGTCTACCTTTTGCAAATAACCAAGACCCATACACGTTGGGCATGCACCATATGGTGTGTTGAAAGAAAAAAGACGTGGAGTTATCTCTTCATACGAAACTCCACAGTCTACACATGCAAAGTTTTGGGAAAACACAATTTCATCGCCATCAACAATAGATACAGTTACAATCCCCCCTGCGAGCTGGAGCGCTGTTTCTATTGAACCCGCAAGCCTTGATTCTATTCCCTCTTTTACAATGAGCCTATCCACAATGACGTCAATACTATGTTTTTTGTTCTTATCAAGTTTTATCTCTTCTTCAAGTTCATATACAATACCATCTACTCTAACTCTTGCAAATCCGCTCCTTCTCAGGTCTTCAAACAGTTTCTGATACTCACCTTTTCTTCCTCTTACAACTGCCGCAAGTATTTGGATCTTTGTCCCCTCTTTAAGTTTCAATACCTCGTCTACCATCTGGTCAACTGTTTGCTGGGAGATAGGTTTTCCACATATATAGCAATGAGGTTTTCCAACTCTTGCAAACAAAAGCCTCAAATAATCGTAAATTTCAGTAATTGTTCCAACAGTCGAACGTGGATTTTTAGAGGTTGTCTTTTGGTCAATTGAAATTGCCGGAGAAAGTCCTTCAATGTATTCTACATCTGGTTTTTCCATCATTCCTAAAAATTGCCTTGCATAAGAAGAGAGAGATTCTATATATCTTCTCTGTCCCTCAGCATAGATTGTATCAAACGCCAAAGATGACTTTCCTGAACCAGAAAGACCAGTAAAAACAATAAGTTTGTCTCGTGGAAGTACCAAATCAATATTTTTGAGGTTGTGTTCTTTTGCACCTTTTATAACTATATACTCTTTTGACATCTTCTTTTTCTCCTCCAAGCAATAAAGCCATTAAAGAAGTTTTTTGAGTTCAAATATTTTGTCCCTTACTTTTGCAGCCTTTTCAAACTCAAGTTCTATAGCAAGCTTTTTCATCTCCTGTTCAAGTTCCTTGATATATTCTTCTATCTCTTCCTTTGTCATATTTTCTACAATCTCTTTCTCCACAACTTCGTATTTCTCTTCCTCTTCAGCCACAGACACTGTCGCTTCAATTATCTGCCTTATACCTTTTCTTACAGTTTGAGGTACAATGCCGTGTTTTTGATTATATTCTATTTGGATTTTCCTACGTCTGTTTGTCTCATCAATAGCTTTTTGCATAGCGTTTGTGATTCTATCTGCATACATTATAACCTTTCCATCAACATTTCTCGCAGCACGTCCAATTGTCTGGATAAGCGAAGTTTCTGACCTCAAAAAACCTTCCTTGTCAGCATCTAAAATGGCAACAAGTGACACCTCAGGAAGGTCAAGACCTTCTCTGAGCAAATTTATCCCTACTAAAACATCAAATTTTCCAAGCCGTAAATCTCTGATAATCTGCATACGCTCAATTGTGTCTATGTCTGAATGCATATATCTGACCCTGATTCCCACATCTTTTAAATACTCAGTAAGGCTTTCAGCCATCTTTTTGGTAAGAGTAGTGACAAGAACTCTCTGGTTCTTTTCCACTCGTTTTCGTATCTCGCCAATCAGATGGTCAATCTGACCTTGTACAGGATGAACCTCAATTTCAGGGTCAACAAGTCCTGTCGGTCTTATAATTTGTTCAACAATGCGTGAAGATTTTTTGAGTTCATACGGTCCGGGTGTTGCACTTACGAAAATTACTTGGTTGAGCTTTTCTTCGAACTCTTCAAATGTCAATGGTCTGTTATCATAAGCAGATGGAAGTCTAAAACCATATTCTACAAGGGTATCTTTTCTTGCTTTGTCCCCATTGTACATAGCTCTTACTTGAGGTATTGTAACATGCGACTCATCAATGAACATTATGAAATCATTTGGAAAATAATCAAGCAAAGTATACGGTGGACTTCCAGGTGGTCTGCCAGTTAAATGCCTTGAATAGTTCTCTATCCCTTTACAAAAACCCATCTCCTGAAGCATCTCTATGTCATAGCGCGTTCTTTGCTCAAGCCTCTGAGCCTCAACAAGCTTACCCATACTTCTTAGCTCTTTTAGCCTTTGTTCAAGTTCTTCTTCTATACTTTTTATGGCTCTTTTCAATTTTTCAGCAGTTGTCACATAGTGGGATGCTGGAAAAATTGCAACATGGTTTCTTCGACCAATTACTTCACCTGTTACAACATCAAACTCTGTGATTCTTTCTATCTCATCCCCAAAAAATTCTATTCTTATCGCCCTGTCTGTATTAGATGCAGGGAAAACTTCGAGTACGTCTCCTCTTACTCTAAATCTTCCTCTTCTAAAATCAATGTCATTTCTTTCATATTGCATTCTTATAAGGTCTCTTATAACCTCATCTCTGTCTTTTGTCATGCCGGGGCGCAACGAAATAGTAAGATTTAAATAATCTTCAGGACTGCCCAAACTGTAAATACATGATACACTTGCAACAATTATAACATCTCTTCTTTCAAATAAGGCAGATGTAGCTGAGTGTCTGAGTTTGTCAATCTCTTCATTTATAGATGAATCCTTTTCAATATACGTGTCAGTTTCTGGAATATAAGCTTCAGGCTGATAATAGTCATAGTAACTTACAAAGAATTCCACTGCATTTTCTGGGAAAAATTCTCTAAACTCACTACAAAGCTGTGCTGCTAAAGTCTTGTTATGTGCCAGCACAAGCGTGGGTCTTTGAACATTTTCTATAACCTTTGCCATTGTAAATGTCTTGCCAGACCCAGTAACACCTAAAAGTGTCTGAAACTTTTCTCCCTTTAAAATTCCTTCTGTTAACATCTCAATTGCTTTTGGTTGATCACCTGTTGGTTTAAAGTCTGAAACAAGTTTAAATTTTTTCATCTTAAATCACCAAATTTTATTTTATCTTATTAATAATCAATTTTCAAACGTATGTTTGGAAAATCTGTGCCGCGCTTTCCTTAATAATCTGTATTTTTAAATGCTTTTGGATAAAGTTTTTTGTACATCTCGTAACTCTTAAAAACTCTTTTTACAAAATGGTTTGTCTCTTTAAAAGGAATTTCTGTTATTTCAATAGTGCTTCTTTTTCTAATCGAAAGCCATTTATTTACATTTGTCATGCCAGCATTGTAAGCTGCAACTGCAAGCTTTGTATCACCACAGTAGTAGTCTATAAGATATTTTATATACCACGAACCAAGCCTTATATTGTAATCAGGATCATAGAGATTCTCTTCTACGTATTCCGTTTTAAGCTTTTGAGCAACCCACTTTGCAGTTGAAGGCGAAAGCTGCATAAGTCCCACAGCGCCTTTTTTTGAAACTGCATACTGGTTAAAGTTACTTTCAGATTTTATTATCGCACATATCAAATATGGATCTACTCCTATTTCACTGCTATATTTACTTATGCTTTCAGAAAACTTCAGAGGATATATTTGCTTTAGAACAAAAAAATAAAATCTTTCAAAAAATAAAAGAAGAACAAGCAGTAAAACTATTATTATAACCTTCTTCTTCAAATCAATCCATCCTCTTTTAGATATTTTCTTATTAAACTTTTTAATTCTTCAATATCAAAATTATTCACAATAACCCTATTAGCAAGATTCTTATAGCTCTCCAGTATTTCTTGTTTTTCTAAAAAAGATTTTATTTCCTTTTCACTCCATCCATTTCTTTTTATTATTCTCTCAATCAATATATTTTCTTCTGCTTCAACAAACCATACAACAGAACAGAGTTTATTGAGTCCTATTTCAAATAAAAGCGCAGCATCTATGACAGTTGGGTATTCTTTAAAGACCTCTAAAACCAAATATTTTACCCTTTCGAAAATAAATTTATGAGTTATCTTATTTAGAACCTCAAAACGGGATTTGTCAGCAGTTACCAAAGCTCTTAATCTGTTTCGATCTATTTTCCCTGATACCAATATTTCTTCCCCAAAAACATCAGTTAACTTTTTTTTGAGTTCTTCGTTTTTTTCCAAAAGGGTATGATATTCTTTATCAACATCAACTACTTTAAAGCCATAACTTTGCGCTAATATGCTACTGATGGTACTCTTACCCGAACATATCTTCCCTGTAATTCCCAAAACTCTATTTTGTCTCATACCAGTTCAGTCCTTCTTTCACTTCAACTACCAAAGGTACTTTTAAAGCTACCGCATTTTCCATTTCTCTTTTTACTATTTCCTTTACTATATCCTTTTCTTCGTATGGGGCTTCAATTAAAAGCTCATCGTGTACCTGCAAAATTATTTTTGATTTGAGATTGTTTTCTTTAAGTTTCTGATAAACCTTAATCATTGCCAATTTCATGATATCAGCAGCACTGCCCTGAATTGGCGAATTCATTGCAATCCTTTCTGCATAACCCCTTAAGTTTCTGTTTGTAGATTTTATGTCTTTTATATATCTCTTTCTATTAAATAAAGTCAAAACAAATCCATTATCACGAGCAAACTTAACAGTATTATCTAAATACTCTTTAACTTTGGGATAACGCTCAAAATACTTATTTATAAACTCTGCAGCTTCTTTCCTGGAAATTTTAATATCCCTTGCAAGACCATAATCAGAAATCCCATAAACTATACCAAAATTTACTGCTTTAGCTTGACTTCTCATCTCTGGAGTAACATCGGCTATGTCTACACCAAAAACCTCAGCTGCTGTCTGCGAATGAATGTCAACATTATTTTTGAAAGCACTTATAAGTCTTTCATCTTCAGAAATATGGGCAAGTATTCTCAGCTCAATTTGGGAATAATCTGCATCAATCAGTACATGTCCACCCTCAGGTACAAAAACCTTTCGTATCAATTTCCCCTCATCATATTTTACAGGTATATTTTGTAAATTAGGATCGCTGCTTGCAAGTCTTCCTGTGGCTGTACCTGTTTGGATAAAGGTTGTATGAACTCTACCCGAAGAAGGATTTATTGCCTGTAGTAATCCCTGACAGTAAGTTGTCAGTATCTTTGTATACATCCTGTAATCCAAAATAAGAGGAACTATTTCATGTTTGTCAAAAAGCTCTTCTAAAACCTCGGCATCAGTGGAATATCCTGTTTTTGTCTTCTTTATTACAGGAAGTTTTAGCTTTTCAAACAAAATGTAAGAAAGCTGTTTCGGTGAATTTATGTTAAACCACTCACCTGCAATCTGGTATATCTGCGTTTCAAGTTTTAATATTTTGTTTTCAATCTCTTTGGTATATTGGATGAGGGCATCTCTATCCACCTTAAATCCTGTTTTTTCCATTTCATATAGAACTGGGATAAGAGGTCTTTCTATATTCTCATATAAAAACTGGCATGAATTTAAATCTATTAATCTCAAAAGCTCGTCCCATAACCGTTTTAGAAGTACCACAGAGACTATCTTCTTGTCTTTTTTTACAGCTTCTATGTCAGTGTTCAAGTAAGATACAAACAACGTTTCTAACTCATATGAACTTCTTGTGCTGTCAAGAACATAGGAAGCAATCATTACATCTTCGCAATTTTTAATATTATTAGTGTCTTCCAGGTTGAGTTGATGAAATATATTTTTCAAATCATACATAATTTTCACAGTATCACTTTTTAAAATCTCCTCTATCAAAAGTTTATTACTTGTTATAAATACAGTATTACTTTCTTGATCATATAAATAAAAACATTTTTCGCCCTGTACAAACATTAATGGAATCTCTTTTGATCTTATTTGTGAAATACTTTCAAGCTCTTTTTGTTCAACGTCAGGTATATCGGTTCGCTGCTGAACAAATTCAAATTGAACAACTTCTGATAGTCCTAACCGTTTTATTATGCTTTTGAACTCTAACTGCACCAAAATCTCATAGAGCCTTTCCTTGTTCCACTCTTTTGTTCTTAGGTCTTCAAGTTTAACATTTAGTGGTAAATCACATACAATTGTTGCTAAGCGCTTGGATAAAAACGCCATATCTTTTCCTGCTTCTAACTTTTCACGAATGGAACTTTTAATTTTATCTAAATTTTGGTATATCTCTTCTAAGGATGAGTACTCTTCCAAGAGCTTCTGGGCACTCTTTTCGCCAATTCCCTTTACCCCGGGAATGTTATCTGATTGGTCTCCAACAAGCGCTTTGTAATCAGGCACTTGATTTGCCCAAACCCCATATTTTTCTTTAACATTTTCCACAGTGTACAAATCTTCTACTGTTTTATCAAATTTTGTTGAAACAATCTTCACAACTACATTTTTGTCGAGCAACTGAAGAGTATCCCTGTCACCCGTAATAATAACAATATCCAAACCAGTATTTTTGAACTGGTTAACAAGTGAACCGATTACATCATCTGCTTCATATCCTTCAAACTCAATTATTGGAATGTTAAAGGCATAAAGAATCTCTCGAACATAAGGGATTTGTACTTGAAGGTTATCTGGCATAGGTTTTCTGTTAGCTTTATATTCTTCGTACTCGCTTTTTCGTGCCTCTCTTCCTCTTTTATCAAATGCTACAGCAACATAATCAGGTTTTTCTTGTTCTAAATATTTCAATATCACATTTACAAATCCATATATAGCGTTTGTTGGAATATTATTTGAGGTTGTCAGTTCAGGAAGAGCAAAAAAGGCTCTGTACAAAATGCTGTTTCCATCGAATATAACCAGTTTCATTTTCTATCTTCCCTTTCATTAATTCTTAAAAGTTCTTCTTTTTTGAATGAATAGTTGTTTTTATAAAAGTGTTCAAACTTGAAATCATAGTATAGAAACAATAAAGCCTTTAAGTCATTACTTGTTTTATAGTAGCTTAAATCTTCAAAGTAGTTAAAGAGAAACCTGTACAACTCATAACAAGTATATATTGTTAGAGCTTCATTTGGATATATTCCATTCTCAAATTTTTTATCAAACTCTTCTATATTCATCAAAGTCTCATCTGTGAAAAATTTATTGTTTTTTATAATATGCCATTCTATCTCACCGATGAGTTTTTCAATAAAAGTTTTTATTTCTTTTCCTGTCAAAGAACAAAGCTTAGAATAAAGAAGTAAAATATAAGGCAGATGATAATATGTTTTTATTGAGGTTAACATAAGATTTTTATTGTAAAAGTTAAAATAAATATTTTCTTTTGTGGATAATAGTTCTATGCTTTCTTGAAGTCTTAAAATTTCACTTTTACTAAGTTTACTTAAAATTTTTATATAATAAAAACAGGAAAATTGTAACGAAGACGTATAGGAAAGCTCGAAATTCGTAAGCTTTTTAGGTAGATATAAAAAATAGAGTTTTAACATCTTTGCTGGAATACTAAGTGATAATCGGTACCTTCTTGCAATGTCTACTTTTGAATACTTTATTATATCAACTATGCCAATGTATTTTGGATTGTTTGCCAATTCTAAATTAAGTCCTATTTCAAAAGATTTTAATCTTGGATTGAAGTTTTCAACGCAATAATAAATTGAACTTCCTTTGTGTACTTTGACTTCTATCTTTATATTTGAGCCTTTTTTAATCCTTGACACTGGTAGTAAATTTTGAAAACAAAAACTATTCTGTTTTTCATCTATCCAGAATGAATGGAAAAACCCTATGCACAATAAGTTTTCTTTTATTTTTGTTGCAAATCTCAAATATATTTCATCCAGTTGTAAAATGCCACAAACTTTTAATAGAAAAAACGAATCCTTAGTTTTCAAAAGGATAATTTGTGTATTTGAGTTGTTACACACAAGTCCTTTCTTTCCTCTTTGAAGTTTTGGCATAAAAACAATTTCTGCTTCTTGAAGGTTAAAAGCCACTCCTATGTTATTAACATCACAGCTGTCAGTAAAAGAAAGCTTTATAGTAAAACCATCCTTTTCATTTACGATTTCATACCAAACCTTTTTCAAACCTCGACCGGCTTGTGTAAATACATCGTTTAAAAAAATATATGAAGGAATGTTTGCTATCATTCTTTTCTTATACCCCTTTGGCGTTCCTATAAAAATTATTATACCATAAAAATACCCTAAGCCATCCTAATAAACCAACAAAGATGACTTAGGGTATTCCCGCTTTACTTCGCGAACTTATTTTTTCTCAAACATGTCCTTGCCAACACCGCAAATAGGACAAACCCAATCGTCTGGCAAATCCTCAAACTTTGTTCCTGGCGCAATACCGTTTTCTGGATCTCCATTTTCAGGATTGTACTCGTAACCACATATACTACATACCCAAATCTCCACTTTAAATACTCACTCCTTTTTTAGAAATTTAAACTGTCAAATAATTTATACCTCATTTTTCTCTTCTTAAAACACAAATTTTATTCAATCTCCTTATCACCTATATCAGTTCGATAGAACATATTCTCAAAATGAATTTTTTTGATCTCTTCATACACCTTCTCTTTCGCTTCTTTTAGCGTCTTTTCTCTTCTTACTACATTCAACACCCTTCCACCAGCAGTTTTTATCTTACCGTCTTCCTTTTTCGTATTTGCATGGAACAATATGGTCTTTTCATCAAGACTTTCAAACCCGCTAATTTCAAAGCCAGTATCATATTTGTCTGGATATCCTTTTGATGCAAGCACAACACACAAAGAATACTCTTGTTCAAACTTTACATCCATACCCCTTAAATTTCCTTCTCTCGCCTTTACCATTATTTCCATAAGTTCGCTTTTCATAAGTGGCAAAATTGCCTGTGCTTCAGGGTCTCCGAAACGTGCATTAAATTCTAAAACCTTTGGACCCTCTTCTGTCAGGATAAGCCCTCCATATAGTACTCCTTTGAAAGGTCGCCTTTCCTTTCGCATGCCATACACTGCTCTGAGCATTATGTTTTCTAATATATCCTCAAAAATAGCTTTATTGACAAGTTTAGATGGTGAAAAAGCACCCATTCCACCTGTATTTGGTCCCTTGTCACCATCAAATGCCTTTTTGTGGTCTCTTGCTGTTGTAAGAGGAACAATATCTTTGCCATCAGAAACAACAAACACTGAAACTTCCTCGCCCAAAAGATAATCTTCAATAATTACTTTGTCGCCTGCAGCTCCAAAAACTTTTTCTCTCATAATAAGATTCAAGGCATCAATTGCCTCTTGCTGGTTATTTGCAATAATCACACCCTTGCCAAGAGCAAGACCATCTGCCTTTATAACAACCGGATATTGTGATGTCTGATTTACAAATCCCACGGCATCTTCAATATTGGTAAACACCTCATATCTTGCAGTTTTAATTCCATATTTCTTCATCAAATCTTTTGCAAAAGCTTTACTGCTTTCTATCATTGCAGCATCTTTTGTAGGTCCAAACGTCTTTATACCAAAAAATTCAAGATAGTCAACAATCCCGTCAGCCAGTGGATTGTCAGGACCAATAACTACAAAATCTATTCCTTTCTCTATACAAAAGTCTCTTATTTTTTCAAACTCATTTACTTTAATATCAGCACACTGTGCTATTTCGCCTATCCCTGCATTGCCTGGAATGCAGAACAACTCTTTATAACCTTCATTGTATATCTTCCAGGCAATAGCATGTTCACGTCCACCATTTCCTACAATTAGCACTTTCATGGCAAAATTCCACCTCTTTCTTAATGCCTAAAATGTCTCATTCCTGTGAATACCATAGCTATATTGAACCTGTTTGCCATCTCAATTGAATCCTTGTCGCGGATAGAACCACCTGGCTGAATAATAGCACTAATTCCTGCTTTGCCCGCAGCTTCGACACTGTCTGAAAATGGGAAGAACGCGTCGGACGCAAGCACTGCTCCCTTTAAATCAAATCGCGACCTCGAAATAGCATGTTCTACCGCCCATATTCTATTTGTCTGACCCGTTCCAATGCCCAGGGTCATTTTATCTTTTGCTACAACTATAGCATTTGACTTCACATGTTTTACAACCTTCCATGCAAAGATTAAATCTTCCAATTCCTTTTCTGAAGGTTTTCTTTCCGTGACAACCTGAAGTTGGTCTGCAAGAAGCATTCTATCCTTTTCTTGTACTAAAGCACCGCCGTTTACAGATTTTATATCGTAGAAAGTATCAGTCTTTTCTAAGGATGCTAATTTTAAAACTCTCAAATCTTTTTTAGAACACAAAATGGAAAGAGCATCCTCGTCAAATTCCGGAGCAATTACAATTTCAAGAAATATCTTTTTGAGCTGTTCTGCCACATTTTTGTCAACCTTTCTGTTGAAAGCAACAATCCCGCCAAATATTGATATCGGGTCACTTTCATAAACCTTTTTGTAAGCCTCATTAATATTCTCTGCTGATGCCACCGCACATGGATTGTTGTGCTTTATAGCAACACATGTGGGTTCATCAAATTCCTTCAAAAGTTCTATAGCACTGTCACTGTCAAGGATATTGTTATACGAAAGTTCTTTACCATGAAGCTGTGTACAATTCACAATATTAGAGGTTTCGATGAACGGTAATGATATCTTATAAAAACATGCCTTCTGGTGAGGATTTTCTCCATATCTTAAGTACTGTAAAAGTTCAAGTGGGACTGTAAAATGCTTCGAAAACGATTGGTCTTTTCTTACATGTTTGAAATAGTTAAAAATCATTGAATCATAATAAGAGGTGTATTCAAAAACTTTTGTGGCAAGATAAAATCTTGTCTCATAAGAAACTTCTCCATTTTTTTCTATTTCCATTGCTACTATATCGTAATCTTCAGGGTCAACTATAACTGTTGTGTATTTAAAATTTTTTGCAGCAGCTCGAATCATGGTTGGCCCGCCTATATCTATATTTTCTATAACGTTATCAAGTGTAACATCTTCTTTGAAAATAGTCTCTTTAAACGGATAAAGGTTAACCACAACCATGTCGATAGGTAGAATATCCAACGCCTTTAAAGTTTCCAAGTGTTCTCTATTATCCTTCATTGCAAGAATTCCTGCGTGAATATTGGGATGAAGAGTCTTTACTCTGCCATCCAAAATCTCTGGAAAACGGGTGACATCAGAGATATTTATAACCTCAATCCCATTTTCGGTCAAATACTTCATAGTACCGCCCGTTGAGATAATGTCATATCCAAACTCTTTTAGCTTTTTTGCAAATTCCACTATACCATTTTTATCGTAAACACTTATAATTGCCCTCTTGTTCATATTTCAATTCCCACCTTTTTTAAGATTTCCTTATCCTTTATGATAACTTTTCTGCCTACAACTTCTATCTTATCTTCACAAAGAAGCTTTATAGCTAAAGGATATATCTTCCATTCAACCTCTTCAAGTACCCTCTTTTGAAGAGTCTCAGGAGTATCGTCTTCCCTTACATATATAGCTTTTTGCAAGATTATTGGACCACCGTCAGGTACTGCATCAACAAAGTGGACTGTTGCACCTGTTACCTTCATTCCATATTCTAATACACTTTTGTGTACGTTTATGCCATACATACCTTTACCACCAAATGCCGGGAGCAAGGAAGGATGAATGTTTACAATTCTGTTTTTGAACTCTTCCACAAAATACTCTGAAAATATATAAAGGAAACCTGCTAAAATGACGTAATCAATTTTTTGATATTTAAGTAACTTTACCAAATATTTTTCATACTCCAAAGAAGAAGGAAAATCTCTCTTGGATATATAAATTGCTTGAATACCGTTTTTTCTTGCCCTTTCAAGTGCATATGCATCTTTTTTGTTGGATATGACACATGAGATAGTAGCTGGTATCTCTCCAATTTTAATCTGGTCAATGATGGTCTGAAGATTAGAGCCAGAACCTGAAACAAATACAGCTAATTTTTTCATTTTAAAACAACTCCGTCTTCACCTTTTTGAATTGTACCTATTACCCATGCATTTACTTTCTCTTGTTCTAAAATCTTCATTGTCAAATCCACATCTTCTTCAGAAACTATTAGAACCATACCTATTCCCATGTTAAATGTTGAAAACATCTCTCTTTCTTCTACTTTTCCATATTCCTGAATCAACCTAAATATAGCAGGCACTTCCCAACTACCTTTTTCGATGATGGCAAAGTAACCTTTCGGAAAAGCACGAGGTATATTTTCAAAAAATCCACCGCCTGTTATATGGGCTATTCCTTTAACATTTACCCTTTCAAGCACTTTCAAAACAGGTTTTACATATATCCTTGTTGGCTTCAATAGCTCTTCCCCAAGGGACAATCCAAGCTCTTCATATATTTTTTCAAGCACTTTTGGATTATCATCTATCCCAAAAACTTTTCTCACAAGTGAATAACCATTGCTGTGAACACCACTTGAAGCAAGTCCAATTAATACATCTCCTGTGTTTACATCCTTGCCACACACCGCTTTTTGTCTTTCAACAATTCCAACAACAAACCCTGCCAAATCATACTCATCTTCTTTATAAAATCCTGGCATCTCAGCAGTCTCTCCGCCAACAAGCGAGCATCCTGCCATTTTGCAACCTTCAGCAATGCCTTTCACGATGTTTGCAACCTTGCTACTGTTTAGTTTACCACATGCAATATAGTCTAAGAAGAAAAGTGGTTTTGCACCGTGACATAAAATGTCATTGACACACATGGCAACACAGTCAATTCCAACAGTGTCATGTTTATCAAGGTAAAACGCAATCTTCAGCTTAGTACCAACTCCATCTGTGCCAGAAACCAAAATATATTCAGAATTTCCAATATTTAAAAGATACATACTCCCAAAACTACCTATGTCAGTAATAACATTTGAATCAAAAGTTTCTCTCGCTAAACTTTTAATCAAGTTCACCGCTTTGTAACCTTCTTCAATATTTACTCCTGCATCTTTATATGTGGTCATTCTTCAAACACCCTCTTCAAGAATATATTTATTAAAATTCTCTGGTATTTCTGTTACATACTCTCCGCTAAAACATGCTGTACAAAATTGATGGATTTCCCCATTAAACACCTCATTCAGCCCATTTAAGCTCAGGTACTCTAATGAATTAGCGCCTAAAATCCTTGCAATCTCCTCAGTTGAGTAGTTTGCTGCAATTAGTTCTTTCCTGTCAGGTGTATCAATACCGTAGTAACAAGGAAAAATAACTGGAGGAGAACTTATCCTCAGATGAACCTCTGATGCCCCTGCATCCCGCAGCATTTTTATAATCTTTCGTGATGTTGTTCCCCTGACGATAGAATCATCAATTAAAACCACTCTTTTACCTGCCACATTGTTTTTTAAAACATTGAGCTTTATTTTCACCGCTATTTCTCTTTGTGTCTGCTCGGGTTTTATAAATGTTCTTCCTATATATCTATTCTTTATAAAACCTTCTGAAAACGGAATGCCAGCTTCTTCAGCAAAACCAATAGCAGCAGTTGTCCCAGAATCTGGTACACCAATTACAATGTCGCAGTCAACATAAGACTCTTTGCAAAGTTGTTTCCCAAGTCTTTTTCTTATTTCATAAACACTTATTCCTTCCAAGTATGAATCAGCCCTTGCAAAATAGATAAATTCAAATACACATAAGTGTTTAGTACCATTCTCATATTTTATACTCTTTATACCATTTCTACTTACCGAAATTATCTCTCCTGGTTCGACATCTCGTATATATTCTGCTCCGATAGTGTCCAGAGCACATGTTTCTGACGCAAAACAAATACTATTGTTTATCTTTCCCATTACAAGTGGCCTTAGACCATAAGGGTCTCTTACTGCAATAAGTTTGTTGGGTGTTAGAATCAAAAGAGAATACGCCCCTTTTATCTCATTCATAGTTTTTAAAATAGCTTCTTCTATATTTTCGGATTTTATCCTGTTACGTGAAATCAAACTTGCAATAACTTCAGAATCAATAGTTGTCTGGAAGATTGCGCCTTCCTGCTCAAGTTTCTCTCTTATTATATGTGCATTGACAAGATTGCCATTGTGTGCAAGAGCCATATGACCTTTTCTGTATTTTATAACAAGTGGCTGAGCGTTTTCCCTGTCACTTTTGCCTGTTGTGGAATACCTCACGTGACCAATTGCAGAATATCCTTTGAGATGATTGAGTACAACCTCATTGAATACTTCATTGACAAGACCACTATCCTTGTGATAGATAATATTCCCCGAGTCATTTACTGCAATACCGCTGCTTTCCTGACCTCTGTGTTGAAGAGCGTAAAGTCCAAAATAAGTAATCTTTGCAACATCAAGTTTACCATCCGGGCAATATATGCCAAATATTCCACAATGGTCTTTAAAACTTTCCTCTAACTCTTTAAAGCACATGGTATTGCCTCCTGATATATCCTCTCAATCTCTTTTAGGTCCAAATGAATATCTTTATCATTTATTTTACCATTTATTATATACTCATCTGTTACTCTTCCTACCACAGTAAACTCAATGTCATCTAATATATCATGTATTTTTCTTAAATTTTCTTCTTTAAATGTAACCACAAACCTTCCCGGTGTTTCGCTGAAAAGATAAAAATCTTCTCTTAGCTTTGTTTTTATTTGTAATTCGGCACCCTTTGAACCTTTTATTGCACTTTCTATAAGAGCAATTGCAAAACCTCCGTCTGAAATATCATGAACAGAATTGAAAAGACCTTCCTTGATACATTCTAAGACCTTATCACATACTCTTTTATGAAGCTTCAAATCGAGTTTTGGCACCCTACCAGAAACTATTCTATGATAAAAACTTAAATATTCGCTTGCGCCTATATCATCTGAGGTTTTACCAACAACTGCTATCAAATCACCTTCATTTTTAAATGAAATATCAACAGCTTTTTCAATGTCATCAATTATACCTATCATTCCAATTACAGGCGTAGGGTAAATAGCTCCTTCTTCTGACTGGTTATAGAATGATACATTTCCACCAGTCACAGGTGTTTCAAAATGCTCGCATGCAACTTTCATTCCTTCAATTGTCTTGACAAACTGGTAGTAAATTTCCGGATAGTGCGGATTTCCAAAGTTAAGTCCATCTGTGATTGCAAGTGGCTTTGCCCCAACAGCTACAATATTTCTATAACTTTCTGCTAAAACAAGTTGAACTCCTTCGTACGGATTTAAATAACAGTATCTGCCGTTACTATCTATTGTGACAGCAATTCCTTTCTTTGTTCCTTTTATTCTCAAAAGACTTGCATCATGACCTGGTCTTATGACAGTATCTGTTCTGACCATATGGTCATATTGTCGATATATATATTCTTTGCTTGCAAGGTTAGGATTTGAAATCATCTTGCAGATTGCCTCGTTTAAATCATTAGGTTGTGGAATTGAATATATATCAAAATTTTCAGCCTCTTTTATTATCGCTGGCTCTTTTACTTCTCTGACATAAGCTGGCGCATGAGCAAGTGCCTTTGCAGGAACCTCTGCAATTACCTTCCCATTTTCAAGAACCCTTAGCATACCATCATCTGTAACTTTTCCAATTTTTACGGCATGAAGCCCCCATTTTTCAAATATTTTATATACCTCTTCTTCCTTTTCTTTTTTAACAATGACAAGCATTCTCTCCTGTGACTCTGAAAGCATAACCTCAATTGGGTTCATACCTTCTTCTCTTTTTGGAACAAGTGCTACATCTATCTCAATGCCTGTTCCTGCTCTTGCAGCTGTTTCACATGTTGAAGAAGTAAGTCCAGCTGCACCCATGTCCTGAATGCCAACTACTGCATCTGTTTGAAAAAGCTCTAAACATGCTTCTAAAAGAAGTTTTTCCATAAATGGGTCTCCAACCTGCACAGCAGACCTTTTCTCCTCTGATTCAGCTGTAAGATCTGTTGAAGCAAATGTAGCCCCACCCATTCCATCTCTGCCTGTAGTATGACCAACGTAAAATACAGAGTTGCCTACTCCCTGGGCAATCCCTTTGAAAATTTTATCTTTCTTCATAATACCTACACACATGACATTGACCAAGATATTGTTTTTGTAAACAGGGTCAAACGTGGTCTCACCACCTACAGTGGGAATACCCACACAGTTGCCATATCCTGCAATACCAGCTACAACACCTTCAAACAAGTATTTTGTTCTACTATCACTGAGACTGCCAAACTTGAGCGAATCCAAAAGAGCTATTGGTCTTGCTCCCATTGTAAATATATCTCGTATTATTCCTCCAACCCCTGTTGCTGCACCCTCATACGGTTCCACTGCTGATGGGTGATTGTGACTTTCCACCTTAAAACACACGGCATATCCATCACCAATGTCAACAATCCCTGCATTTTCTCCTGGACCTTGAAGGATATGTTCACCTTTTGTAGGAAGATTCTTTAAAAATGCTTTTGAGTTTTTATAGCCACAATGCTCAGACCACATAACCCCAAAAAGATTTAGCTCAAGCTCATTTGGTTCTCTACCCAGAATTTCCACAATCATTTTATACTCATCGTATGTCAGGCCCACTTCTTCATAAAGATGTTTATTCAAAACCTCTCACCTCGACTTTAAATAATTGACAATGCTTAAAAATACTCTTTTACCATCTTCACAACCAAGGATTCTCTCGCTGCTTCTTTCAGGATGAGGCATCAGTCCAAAAACATTTTTTTCCTTGTTACATATACCAGCTATGTTTAGAATAGAACCATTGGGATTTGTTTCATCATTGACGTTGCCATATTTGTCACAGTACTGCAGCACAATCTGCTGATTTTGAATCATTTGTTTTAATGTTTCTTCATCTACAACATAGTTACCCTCACCATGGGCAATAGGCAGGTTTATTACTTCCCCTTCTTTGTAGAGATTGGTAAAAGGAGTGTTGTTATTTACTACCTTTACATACTGGTCACTACAGATAAATTTAAGACTTTTATTTCTTATCAGCGCGCCTGGCAAAAGATGACTCTCAGTAAGGATCTGAAACCCATTGCATATCCCTATCACAAGTCCTCCATTGTGCGCAAATTCCTCTATTCTTGGCATTACTTTCGAAAACCTTGCTATTGCTCCAGCTCTCAAATAATCCCCGTACGAAAATCCTCCAGGCAAGATTATACAATCAAACCCCTTTAATTTTTCATCACTGTCGTGCCAGATATACTCTACATCCTCATTTATTACATCTTTAATTACATGAAAACAATCACTATCACAGTTAGAACCCGGAAAAACTACAACGCCAAACTTCATCTTTTACTCCTCCGAAATATTAAACTTGTACTCTTCCATAACAGGGTTGCATAAAAGCTTTTCACACATGAGTTTTACCAATTCTTTTGCTTTTTCAATATCATTTTCGTTTAAATATACCACAATATATTTTCCCATTCTGACTTTTTCTACGTTGTTAAATCCCAGGCTCTTTAAAGAATTTAACACAGCAATGCCTGGTGGATCTGAAATTGATTTTTTTAAATATACAAAGATTTCTGCCTTGAGCATTCCTATTTCTCCTTTCAAATAAATATTTTAAACTTGTTTACTTTTTATCCAAGCCAAGTCTTCTTAATATTTCCATATATGCCTCTTCCACGTTTCCAAGGTCTCTTCTAAATCTGTCCTTATCCAGTTTTTCCTTAGTTGTAGTATCCCAGAACCTACAGGTGTCTGGAGAAATCTCATCAGCTAAGATTACATCTCCCCTGTACCTACCAAATTCAAGTTTGAAGTCGATGAGGTCAATGTTAACTTGTTTTAAATAATTTCTAAGCACATCATTAACTTTAAAAGAATACTCTTCAATCTTCCTAATTTCCTCTTCGGTTGCAAGTTCCAAAGCTAAGATATGGTATTGATTTACCTGTGGGTCGTGAAGATCATCATTTTTATAGCAGAATTCTAAGATGGGCCTTTTCAAAATTGTTCCTTCTTCAAGTCCAAGTCTTTTGGACAATGAACCTGCAGCTATGTTTCTCACGATAACCTCAACTGGTATTATTTGCACCCTTTTAACAGCTGTCTTTCTTTCATCAATCTGTTCAATAAAATGTGTGGGAATGTTGTTGGCCTCTAATATTTTGAAGAAATGGTTTGATACCAAGTTGTTAACAACTCCTTTATTATTAATTATACCTCTTTTTGTACCGTCGAAAGCTGTTGCATCATCTTTGTACTCAATTACAACAACATCTGGGTTTTCAGTTTCATAAACTTTTTTTGCTTTACCTTCATATAAAAGTTTTGTGATGATATAACTCATTTTAAAAGCCTCCCAATTATCAATTAGTGTAAATGTTAAAGCCTTCTTTGAGAGATAGCAATGTATATTTATGCAATACCTGGATTTTTAAAGGGGAGCAATCTGCATGCTCCCCTTTTTCTTTTAGTGTGCGATAATCATAAATCTCAAAATAAAGAGTATAGCAAGAATGTATGTTATTGGATGAACCTCTTTTGCTTTTCCTCTTAAAAGTTTAACCAGAACATAGAATATAATACCCGCCGAAATACCATTTGCAATGCTGTAAGTAAACGGCATAATTACAATTGTTAAAAATGCTGGAAGAGCTTCTTCAAAATCATTAAAGTCAATCTTTTTGATAGAACTTATCATCATCACACCAACAGCAATCAACGCTGGTGCAGTTGCCTGGGATGGCACAAGCCCTATAAACGGCGCAATTACCAGTGCAAGGATAAATAAAATACCTGTAACCAAGGATGTGAGACCTGTTCTTCCACCTTCTTCTATACCAGCTGCACTTTCAATATAAGTTGTAACTGTAGAAGTACCAAAGATAGCCCCAACAATTGTTGCAATCGCATCAGACATCAATGCCCTGTCCATATTTGGTATATCTCCTTTTTCATCAAGCATCCCAGCCTTATCAGCAAGACCTACAAATGTCCCGATGCTATCAAACATATCTATGAGAGTAAATGTCAATATCACCGCAAAAAGACTAAGAAGAACTGCACCAATGCCGCCTCCTTGACCATGTGCCGCAAACAAACCTGCAAAATCAAAGTTAAAGGCAGAGACTTCAAATGCTTCCAACGAAAATTTAAATTTCGACAAATCCACAATTTTCAAAGGAAAGCTTATTACTGTGGCTATAATTATTCCAATAATAATTGCACCTTTTACTCTTTTCGCAATTAAAATTCCTATAATTAAAAGACCTATAAGAGCAACAATCGCACCTCGAGAAGATATTATTGCTGAGTTTATATTATGATCATTAGTAAAAGACTTAAAAGCAGACGTAAAATCGCCGAACTTTGGAAGTTTAGAACCGGAGTCTATTACTACTATTCCACTATTTATAAACCCGATAAAAGCTATAAAAAGTCCAATACCAGCTGTCATGGCATGTTTTAAAGATTGAGGTATAGAACGAACTATAGCTTGTCTGAGACCAACTGCCGTGATGATAACAAATATAATACCTGATATAAATACTGCTGCTAATGCTTGCTGTGGAGTATATTTCATTTGAAGGCATACAGTGTAGGTAAAGAAAGCGTTAAGTCCCATCCCAGGTGCAAGAGCAAATGGAAGATTAGCATAGAGTGCCATAATAAGCGTTCCAACTGCCGCACCAATACATGTGGCAAAAAATACAGCATGTTTATCTAATCCGGTCGTGCTGAGAATAGAAGGATTTACAAAAATTATGTATGCCATTGTGATAAATGTAGTAAAACCTGCTAATACCTCTGTCTTTACATCAGTTCTTCTTTCTTTAAGCTTGAAAATATTTTCTAACACAAATATACCACCTTTCTTCGAACATTTTTTAAATATAACATCCGAATGTTTGGTATTTACAAGTACATATTATCAAAGCAAAAGGCTTTATGTCAATAATTAATTGTGAACAAAATTAATATGTTATTAAATAATATTCGGAATGATAATATACAAAAAAAAACAGGTCACACCTTCTTTAAAAGATGTGACCTGTTTAATTCTTTCCAAAACTTATTTTAGTCATTAGTAGTTGTGTTAACAGGAGTACCCAAAGTCACTTTGAAGTCCTTGGTCTGACCATCCCGCAGTACTCTTATGGTTATTACGTCACCAATCTTATGATTTGAAAGTATTGATTGAATATCTGAAAATGTAGTAACTTTCTTACCATCTATCTGCAAAATTATATCTCCTTCTTTCAAACCAGCTTTTGCTGCACCTGTACCTGGATAAACCTTTGAAATATACATCCCCATAATGTTGCCCGACCTGTCATAGTACTCCATAACAGATATACCTATTGTTGGCCTTAAAACCTTTTTATATTTCATCAAATCATTTATAATCGGTTTTACATAGTTTATTGGAATAGCAAAGCCCATTCCTTCAACACCTGTTTGAGAAATCTTCGCTGTGTTAATGCCAATAACCTCACCACTACTATTTACAAGTGCTCCTCCACTGTTACCTGGATTTATTGCAGCATCAGTTTGAATTAAAGGAATCTGAACGCCATTTCCCATATCAAGCTTTCTATTGACCGCGCTCACAACACCAAATGTAACCGTCCCAGCAAACTCTTGTCCCAGAGGATTTCCTATTGCAACTACAAACTCCCCAACTTTTACTTTTGATGAATCTCCAAGTGGAGCAACAGCCTTTACATATTTCGGGTCAATTTTTAAAAGCGCTATATCACTCAAAGCGTCTGTACCAACAATTGTAGCTGGAACTTCTTTTTCGCCTGATAAAATCACGGACACAGATTTTGCACCTGATACTACATGGTTGTTTGTTACAACATAACCATCTTTACTAATTATAACCCCAGAGCCCTCACCTATTGTAATTTCCTGTTCTTCATCTGTCCACCAGTTATAAGCTGTTCCTTTGTTTTTAATTCCAACAACAGCTGGACCAACCTTTTGTGCCACATCTGTCACAAATGAACTGTTACCAGAATTAAGTACAACTGTTTTTGTAATAGGTTCTGTAGCAGTGGAATTATTCAAGTTGAAACTGTTCAACGTAGAGTTAATATCATTTTTAAAATTATTAAAATTAACACCAAAATATGCCATAAAAAATATTGACATTAAAATAGCACCTATTAAACCACCTAAAAGCCCTGCAACTATATATTCTTTTACTGACTTTTTCTTTCTTATCGTTTTTGGAATCTCAAAATTTATGGGACTGTAAGATGGTTGATAGTTTGGAGTTTCAAAATCAAATTTATCTGTCATCTTTATTCACCTCTCACTTTGTTTTTTCAATTATAATTCTACCCCTTGTTTTTGAAAAAATTATTAACGAATTGTTAATAAATAATAAAAATTATTTTAAATCCAGTGTGAATGTAAACTTAGAACCAACTCCTTCCTCGCTTTCAACCCAGATGTTCTGTTTATGAAGCTTTATAATCTCTTTTACAATTGAAAGCCCTAACCCAACTCCATTTTCAAGGCTTCTTGACTCATCAACCTTATAAAATCTTTCCCAGATAAGCTTTTGTAGCCTTTCAGGAATACCCACGCCTGTATCCTGTATTGTTATATAAGCTTTGCCATTTACTACTTCAGAATATATATATATCTTCCCGCCAACCTTGTTATACTTTATAGCATTGTCAAGAAGATTGTGAACAACCCTGCTTATCAAATCCTTATCTGCCTTGACAACAAGTTCTTCGTCCACTTGCAGAGTTACATCTATTTCTTTTTCTTCTATTCGTTTCTCAAACTTAATTAGCTCCTCTACAATTACAGAATAAATCTTAAATTCACTCAAATTAAGATTTATTTTCCCCCACTCAAGTCTCGACAATTCTAAAAGTTGATTAATCAAATTGTTAAGCTTTATAACCTCTTCTTTTACAAGGGTCAGATAAAAATCTTTTTTGTCGTCTGGAATAGTCTTATCCAATATACCCTCTACAAATCCTCTTATAGAGGTAAGAGGAGACCTGAGCTCATGTGACACATTAGAAATAAAACTTTTTCGCATCATCTCCAAGTTTTCCAATTTTTCGGTCATATAATTAAAAGATGAGATAAGTTCGCTAATCTCGTCATCACTATTGTTTGGAATAGGAATTTTTTGTGAAAAATCACCTTCAGCTATCTTTCTTGAAGCCTGTGCAAGCTTTTTAATGGGAGTTATAATCCTTTGAGTCAGTGCATATGTTATTATCAAAACAACTAAAACTTCAAACAATGTAATCAGCCAAATTATTTTATTATACATCTTTAATGTCTGTCTTATTTCATCGGTTGAGGTGATAAGAAGCAGTCCTGAGACAACATGGTTATTTATCACAACCGGATACCCTATCACAAGATATTCTCTTTTTATCATATCCCCTATAAGAAGCTTTTTTACAGCAATTTCTCCTTCAAAGACCTTGTCTCTTATTTTCTGCAAATTCAAATCATCTATATAAATCTGTTCATCTGAGTTTAATATTACATTTGCATTTTTATTTATCAGCAGGATTGAAGCATTCAAATAATCCCTCAAAAATCTAATCTCGAACCTAAGTCTATCCTGTTCCAAAAACCCTGTTATATACCAAAGAGCAAGTCCAGTTGCTATCTTTTCAGCTTCACGAACAAGCTGAGTCTGTTTTTGAGAGACAAAATAGTTTTCTGTAAGGTTATTGAGCACTGTCCCAAAAATTAAAAATCCAACTGCAATTATGATTGTATATGTCATCACAAATTTAAAATATATAGATTTCAATTCTTTTCACTTCCTCAACAAAGCCTAAATTTCAAACTTATAACCTACACCCCATACAGTCTTTATCTTCCAAGGATATTTGTCCTTTTCAATCTTTTCTCTTATTCTCTTGATGTGTACATCAACTGTACGAGTGTCTCCAACAAAGTTGTAACCCCATATATGGTCAAGAAGTTGCTCTCTTGTGAACACCTTGTTGGGATGTGATGCTAAGAAATACAAAAGCTCTATCTCTTTCGGCGGCATATCTATTACTTTATCTTCAAGTTTTACCTCATATGTAGTGAGATTTACTGTTAGATTTGGATATACAACAACCTTTTCATCATTGACTTCACCCTGTGTTCTTCGCAGTACTGCTTTTATTCGTGCAATTAGTTCTTTTGGATCAAACGGTTTTACAATGTAGTCATCTGCTCCCAACTCTAATCCAAGTACCTTATCAAATGTCTCGCCCTTTGCAGTAAGCATTATAATTGGAATGTTACTAATTTTTCTGAGTTCTCTACAGACTTCATATCCATCTTTTTTGGGCAGCATAATGTCCAGTATTACCAGGTCGGGCATTTCATTTTTGAACATAGCAATTCCATCCATACCATTGTGAGCAACTACTACTTCAAATCCTTCTTTTTCTAAGTAAAGTTTTATTACCTCACATATCTTTACATCATCATCAATGATAAGGATTTTCATCCTTTTTCTACCTCTCTTCTACACAACTTTATATATTTCATCTATTGGCAACTCATTGATATAAGTTTTTTCTCCGCTTTTAGAAATAAATTCTATATTCGGTTTTTCTATAATTTCTCCAACTATACAGCATTCAATGCCATTTTGCAAAAGCTTTTTAACCAGCTCATCTGCCATGTTTGTCGTAATTAACATACTTCCACTTGAGATAAGCTTATATGGGTTTAAATTAAAAAAAGCGCACACTTTCTGAACTGCAGCACTGAGATTTATCATATCTTCATATATTACAGCTCCTTTACCTGATGCTCTACACACCTCATATATAGCTCCAAAAAGTCCGCCTTCTGTAATATCATGCATACTGGAGGCATATTCTCTTGCTATCATTCCTTCCTTCACAACACTTAATTTTTCTACAAAACTTTCTATTTCTTTTTCTTCGTGGCTATTTAATATATCCTTCAGTTTTTCTTTATACTTGTTATATAAAATAAAAGTGCCTTCTAAACCTATTGTTTTTGTGATAACAATTTTATCACCCGGCTTTGCTCCACCTGTAGAAATAAGAAGTTCTTTTTTTACCTTTCCAAAGCCCGTTGAAACAATCAATGGTCTTGTAACTGCAGTTGTCACTTCGCTATGTCCGCCTAAGAGATGGATGTTCAATTTATTGCAAGCATCTCTTATTTGGGTCAATATATACGCAAAATCATCCTCATCACTCCCGGGAGGAAGAAGCACAGTAGTAAGTACCCCAAGTGGCTGTGCACCTGCTGCTGCCAAATCGTTACAGGCAACAATCACCGACAAAAAACCACTCATACTGTCACCTGCTGTAATTGGGTCGGTAGTAAGAACAGCTATTTCTCCTTCGATATCCACAGCAGCACAATCTTCTCCAATATTAGGAAGTAACAAAAAATTTTTGTCTGTTCTAAAATTACTAAAGACATGCTTCTTAAGTATTTCTAAAGGTACCTTTCCAATATCCAAAAAGAAGACCCCCTTTGACTCTTCAATTTAAAATACCCTATCTGGCAAAAATATATCAAACATCCCTACAACAAAAGAGGTAATCAAGTTAGCTATAATGGGTACTTTAATACCTGGTACTGAAATATTACCAAAATACAAAATAGCAAAAGTTACTAAAAAAGCAATTATTCCTCTTCCTATAGGGGTTCTATAAAGTGTTGTTATTCTCTCAATTATATATGTTATCACAGATATTGCTACAATTAAAGCTATTCCTATCATCCAATTACTGAATACAAAGTTGGGGTAGATTAGCTGCATCAAAAGCATCATAAAAGAAGCAACAACAAATCTTACAATTATGCCAAGCCAACTTGCATACCTTTTTTCAGTTTTTTCACTCATAACAAAAGCACCTCCTATTTGTATGTTAACCAACTTACAATGCAGTTATTCACGGGAGGTGCTTTTGAGTCTTTTATATTCATTTACATATTTTGATACATACATCACAAGTGCAAAAATAGCAAAAATTAAAGCTAATATGAGAGTAGGAAAGGATATCTGCCATCTCAAAATTAACGAGACAATGGCTATGTAAAACAAAAAAGTTGAAATTTTCCCATAGATATTAGCAGAAACCACTATTTTTATCTTCCCATATAAGAGAGCTGAACCTAATATCATAAAAATCTCTTTTGCAAGCACAATATAAAAAACCCATGAAGGTATATATTCTTTCAAAACAAGGCACCACAAGACTGTAAGTATCATCAACTTGTCTGCAAGCGGGTCAAATAGCTTTCCAAATTGTGTAATCATATTGTATCTTCGTGCAATAAAACCATCCAAAACATCAGTGAGTCCTGATAATAAAAATATACTCAGCGCTATAAGATAATTGTACTTCAGATGAGAAAGAAATATTGCAGCAAATACTGGTACCAATACAAATCTTAAAATTGTGAGAATATTTGGAAGATTCAACAACTACACCTCTTTTTTCTTTTGTCACTTTTTATGATTTTATCATATTTCAAAGATAATATCTACATCACATCTTTAGCTTACATTCTCACTCTTTTCTACTCTTTCAAGCTTAAATATAGAGACCTCGTAAGCAGTTCTTATCTCTACTCTACCATCTTCCAATTTCTTTTGATAATCTCTACTTTGCACTCTTCCCCATATTTTTATGTTATCACCTATTTGAAAGGTACTTGCAAAACGAGCATTTCTTCCCCAAGCAATACAAGGTATATAATCTGACTTCCCGTATAGCCTATTTACGGCGAGCAAAATATCTGTTATTTCTCTTCCTAAAGGCGTGGTACGGTACTGAGGTTTTTTGCACACATATCCATTTAAGAATATCTCATTGATATTCTTCGAAGGGTCAATGCTCTCAACATTTTTAATGTCCCTTGCAAATACTGTTAAGATGAGTCTGTTTCCCACATTTGAAGGATTGTTGTATGACCTAAACTGTCCTAATACTTCTGCCAAGCTTCCCTCTTCAAGATTTACATTGATTAAAAGTCTATCAGAAACTGTTACAATTAAAATATCCTTTTGCTGAGAGAGCCTTGGAACTTCAAGCTTAAATGTAAAAAATTTCTCACCAAAACTCTCATGACTAAAATTAAGTGGAGTAACAACCTTTCCACATAAGTAAACTCTGTTGTTTTCTAAAGGATTTTGAGACATGGCAAACACTCATCCTTTCGTACTTTATTAGCCTATTTTTATACTATTCAACAAACTAAATTTTTAGACATTCAAATTCAAACCACACAAACTTTTTAAAGTAGCAGAAATCACACAGACAGATATCCCCTCTTCCTCTTTTTGTAGATCTTCTTTTTCTTTTATTTCTTTCTCGGCAATAATATTGCCGTCAATAGTTTCAACAGCTCTCTGGAAGAAAAGGCTTATGCTTACCTTGTTATCATTGCCATAATCAAGATGAGTTATATTTATGGTGTTTTGGGATGAAAAGCCTATGTCAACAACCTTACAAGAAGCATTTTTTAATACCAAAGGTACGTTATTATCCATAAAGATTAAAATTTTCTGGTGTTTATCAAAAATGTCTTCCCACTTATCTAAAATCTCGTTCTGAAGTACAACAACCAGTTCACAATATTTAATAACATTTTGTGGACAATCTAAATAAAAAATGATATAATTAAATGGAAGATTAAAGTTTGTAAGCAAATTTGTAATTTTTTCGGTATTGATTTTTTCATTCGCTAAATCTATCTCTAATATTTTTTTACCCTTTTTTTTTACAAAATCAACAAAGTCGCTTTTAAACATCTCTTTGTACGATGGGTTTTTATACAATACGCCTATTTTTACCATTTTATTTTTCTCCCCGCTGTTTTTTACCGCATATATTAGTGTGACCATTCTTCTTTCAATTATTAAGTCACCTTACTATTTTCCTCTGAACACCTTGATGGTCAACATAATAACCATCTTTGTATATTAGCTCTGATACTGTTACAAATTGATATCCCTGCTTGGAAAGACTACTTAGTATAATTGACAGAGCGAATTTAGTATTTTTGGCATTATTATGAAACAATACAATTGAACCGCTTTTTACTCTCTTTAATACTCTCTGTGCAATCTCTTGGGCAGATAAATCTTTCCAATCAAGTGAATCAACATCCCATTGGATAACATAATATCCCAAGGAAGAAAGAGTTCTTATTAAAGTGTTATTGTAATCGCCATATGGAGGTCTAAAAACCACTGGCTTTTTATGAATAATTCTCATAATTTTTTCTTCACAGCTTTTGACATCTCTAATTATCTCAGATTCAGATAATCTTGACATGTGAAGATGCTTGTTAGAATGGCTTCCTATTTCATGCCCTTGACTGAAGATATTTTTTACATCTTCAGGATATTTCTCTACCCAAAATCCTACAAGGAAAAAAGTAGCTTTTGCATTGAATTTTTTGAGTATACTAAGCAGTTCTTTTGTATCGTCGTTTCCCCATGCAGCATCGAATGTTAACGCTATTTTCTTGTCATTTCTGTCAACACAGTAAATTGGTAGAAGCTTTTTTTGATTTATAACCTCTACAGTTAGCCTTGAATAGATAAATATAGTATTTATTGTAAGCAAAACAAGAATTGTGATTAGGACCAGCTTCATAATTTTGGAAATGTTAAACACTCTTATCATTACTCATTCCACAAAGTTTGTTCTAAGGTAAATTTATGAAAATGGCAGAAATAATATGAAAAAATAGAGTAGCATATTTTTACATAATGCTACTCTCTTCTTGAAGTTCAGATTGAGAATCTCTCACAGTTTTTTCATCAAATTTTGAAATGAAGGATTGAAGTTCTCCTTTTATTCGCTTTATTTCGTCTTTTAAATTTTGAAGAAGTTTTTCATGCTCTTCAATTTCAGCAAGAAGAGCTCTTTTTTTATTTTCTCCTTCTTCAATTGCTTTTGATACAATACTCTCTGCTTTTTCCTGAGCAATTATGAGAAGTTCTGCTATTTTTATTTTCTGTTCGTTCAATTTTGAAAGCTCTTCCTCAAGCTTTTTCAAAGTATTTTTTAGCTCCTCATTTTCCTTCTTAAGTTCTTCAATCTTTTCCTGTTTTTCTTTTATTTCCTTTTCATAGGTCATCTCCAAATTGTTTAAATACTCTATAACAGAGCTTGGTTTAAACCCCCTAAAAGTTCTTGCAAATTTGTATGTATTCATTTTTCCCTCCAGATTCTCTTAAGACCTTTTTGAATATTTTAACATAAAAAAGATTATTTTTGTATATCAAAATTAATCACCAAAAACCAAGTCCTTTACCACCTCATAAGCCATAATAAATCCTGCAACAGGTGGAACAAACGAAATACTTGCTGGTACATGCTTTTTCTCTGACTCTTCTTTTAAATATCTATAATCGGGTTTTGATGGTTTTTCCTCAGAGTACACAACCTTTAAACTCTTAATATTTTCTTTTCTCAGAATACTTCTAAGTTTTTTAGCGAGTGGACAATAACGTGTAGAATATATATCAGAAACTTTTATAAGCAAAGGATTTATCCTATTGCCCATACCCATACAGCTTATTATTTTTATGTTCTCTTTTGTAGCAAATTTTATAAGTGCAACCTTTGCCCCAATATCATCTATTGCATCTAATATATAATCTAAATTCTTATTCCCAAAAATCTTACAAATATTCTCAGATGTAATTTTATTTGGTATTATCTCTATTTTCACAAAAGGATTAATTTCAACTGCCCTTTCATGTGCAATATCCACTTTATATCTACCTATATTTGGAATTGCAGCTATCAGTTGACGGTTCAAGTTAGAGGGAACAACTCTATCTTTGTCAACAATAACAAAATTTCCTACTCCACAACGAACAAGAGCTTCAAACGCAAAACTTCCAACTCCACCAAGCCCACATACTGCTATTTTTGCCTTTGACAGTTTTTCAATCTTATCTTCTCCAATCAGCATCATAGTTCTTTGGAAAATATCTGCTGGACCTATCAATATTCTTATTCTCTCCTCTCACAAGAAAATCAAAAAAATAAAAGACCCTCTTTTGTTTTTTGGGTCTTTCTTCTTTTATGTCAGGAACTCCACCATGCCGTCCTCAGGGAGTTTCCCAGACCCTGCCTCAGCAGGTGGGTATCCTGCCAATAGCTTTGCATTACTTCCTGTTTGTCACCCAAGCAAAACCTTGGGTGGGAAGCCTATGCGCCACTATTGGACTCCGGATTCCCTTTTTTGATGGTGTTGGCCTGGAACTTCACCATCTTGTAACGCACACGGCAGAGTTCCTGCCATAGCTTTGTTTTGTTATTCTTAATTTAAATATATCACAGATTTTTAGAGTTTTCAATATGATAATTCCTATTAGATGAGTATTTCTGGCATTTATCACCCCACCTTGCCACTAAATTGCCATTATTATAAAAACTAACAACCTCACAATAGTTTGAGCAGTCATGGCACTCAAATCCTTTTGTCTCAAATTTGCACCTGTGTATGTTTTCAAAACCTCTGAATTTGGTGATAAGACCTTTTGTCCTCTCTTTTGCCAAAAGTGCAATACCTATTGCCCCCATAACATTATAGTATTTGGGAACTATAATCTGAATTCCAAGAAGCTCTTCGAATGCCTTTTTCATTGCTATATTTGCCGCAACACCTCCTTGAAATAGTATTGGACTTTCCAACCTTTTTCCTTTTGCCAAATTAGCAAGATAGTTTCTTGCCAGAGCTAAACAAAGCCCAAAAAGAATATCTTCACAAGGATGTCCAAGCTGCTGTTTGTGAATCATATCTGACTCAGCAAATACAGCACACCTGCCAGCTATTCTTACAGGATTTTGTGATTTTATTGCTATCTCACCAAATTTTTCTATTGGAATATTAAGTCTTTCTGCTTGCCTATCTAAAAAAGAACCTGTTCCTGCAGCACAGATTGTATTCATAGCAAAATCAATAACAATTCTATCTTTTATTAAAATTATTTTCGAATCTTGTCCACCTATTTCAATTATAGTTCTTACATCAGGTACAAAAAAGATTGCAGATTTTGCATGAGCAGTTATCTCATTTTTTACAATATCTGCTCCTACCACCAGCGATGCCAAATGTCTTCCTGACCCTGTAGTACCAACTCCTTTTATTTTCAACCTGTCTCCATACTTTTCATACAAAGTGCTAAGAGCCTTTTGTAAAATTTCAATAGGCTTTCCTTGGGTTCTGAGATATATGCTTTCAATTACTTCACCATTTTTATCAATCAAGACTACATTGGTACTAACAGAACCAATATCAATCCCAAGAAATAACTCTTCTTTCAAATTTCTCACTCCTTGCTTCAATTAGGTCTAAAAAGGCTTCTAAACGTGTTTTAATTCCTACGTCACTGTCAACTTCGTCTACTACAACGTGTAGTATAGGAATATTTATTTGATTTTTTATACCGTTTAATACTGATTTTGCTATTATTTCTGGCATACATGTGAGAGGAAAAATATGCAATATTCCATCATATTTCTGGGTTGCATAGTATTTGGCATAAGAAATGGTCTCTCGTGCGTGACCTCCAATTAAAACTGGCATTACATCTTTAGAATATCTCTTAACAATTGGATCTTCCCTTTTAAATATTGGATATATTAGATGTGTATCAATCCACTGGGAAATATAAAGATTTCTTTCAACCTCACATCCCATCTCACCAAGTATTTTTTCTATGTTCAAGCTTGAAAAACTATCGATAATAGTATATATTTCTCCTACAATTCCTATTTTTCTGACCTTCTCATTTACAATGTATAAGTTGTCAAGCAAAACATTCGTGGTATCAACCAATCTTTCCATTTGATCAATTCCGAAAACTTTTATTGCTTCATTTCTGAATTTTTCATATATTTTATCTACACTTCCCTTAACCATTTCCCTTGGTCTTAAAAAATGTACTTTTTTCTCAATCCCATCTACCTTTTTGGCTAACCTATACACTCTTTTTAATACACTGGCTATATTTTTTCTTGCAAATATCTTACTTACCCGCTCCAAAAAATTCCTAAAACCATAAAAAAGAGGTTCGATGACTATCATCTCTACATCATAGCCCAAATCTTTGAGAATCTCTTTTTCAAGTGCACCATAGTATCCAAATCTACACGGTCCACATCCACCAAAAATTACAATAGTGTTAGCACCCATTTCAATTGCTTGAATGAAATTTCCCATGTTCAATTTAAAAGGTAGACAAATAAATTCGGGTGAAAGTCTCTTTCCAATTTCAAGAGCACTTTTGTTGTTATATGGAGGAATGACCACTTCAAATCCAAGTTCTTCAAAAAGTGCTTTGCCTATGATAAATAGATTACCCATATGTGGAAATGTTATTTTTCTCATCACTTTTTCTCCTCCATTCAATCATATCTAAATATGCTTCTATTCTTGTTAGTATCCCCACATCAGCACCGTGTTCATCCACAGTTATACAAAGATAAGGCAGTCCTACTTTATTGCATTTTCTCATAATCAGTTCCTGCAAAAAAGAATCAATCCCACATCCAAATGTCATAAGGTACACTGTGCCGTCAATTTGTGTATTATTTACTGCCCATTCAAAATAATTGTAAATATCCCTTGCAGAGGACCAGAAGAACTCCTTTGGCAAATCAGAGGAGATATAAAAAGAACTAAAACGATAGTATGCGGGGTAAATAGGATTGTAGCCTGCGTTTTTTATAGTTTCCAATATACCTTTGTTTAAAAATTCATCAAAGATTACATAGCTATGTGCTAATACCAGTATATTTTTAGTTTTAGCTATCTTGGCCATAGGAAAATCAAAAAGATGTTCATTTTTCATACTTTTTTCTGACATTATTTTTCTCTTTTTTCTTAAATTTATCTCCGGGACTATAAGCCCAACTCCACAGTAGCTGGTTTTTATGATATCTGGAATACCAATAATCTTGGGGCATGAATATGTGCCTGGTAATAAAGAAACAAGGCGTGGCAAAAACAACACATCTACATTCTTTTTTCTTATAAGATATTCTACATGTCCAATAAAAATTTTGGCAGGGATACAAAGTTCATCGCAGCTATTTTTAAGTCCATATTCTACCATTTCTTTTGTTGTCTTGCCTGAAAAGATTATTTGAGAATCTTCTAAGACTTCTGGTATAACTCTTATAAAAAAGTTTTCCATTCCAGCATAGCAAAAACTATTTGGAACTCCTACCTTCACTTTTTCAATTCTTCCTTTCAAAGATTGAGACCGTTTTTTCTATTTACTTATTTTTCACCACTTTGGCAGTAAAAATACAAAAAAATAGGCCCTTCTATTTTCGGGCCTTGAAATATTCACAAACATCTTTTATAGTACACACTTCACATCTTGGCTTTATTGCCTTACAAACTGCTCTCCCATGGTAAACCATCAAATTGCTAAATATAGTGTACAACTGAGGCTCTACAATCTTCTTTAGCTCAAACTCTATCTTTGTTGCATCTTTACTATTTACAAGTCCAAGCCTGTTTGACAATCTTTTGCAGTGAGTGTCAACTATTATGGAAGGTATTCCATAGATATTTGCCATTATTACATTTGCTGTCTTTCTCCCAACTCCTTTAAGTTTTACAAGTTCTTCAATAGTAGTTGGCAACGTACCATTATATTTTTCAACTAAGATTCTTGCAGTCTCTTTTATACTTTTAGCTTTATTTTTATAAAACCCAACAGGCTTTATGTCGTTCTCAAGCTCAGAGATATTTGCCTCTGCAAAGCTTTCAAGTGTAGGATACTTTTTGAAAAGCTCAGCAGTAATCTTATTTACACGCTCGTCTGTACTTTGTGCTGCCAAAATGGTTGCAATCAAAAGCTCATATGGTTTATTATAATTTAAAGTACACTTTGGCTGTGGATAAATTTTTAAAAGTTCTTTTATTACATAGCTTACTTTTTCTTTTTTAGTAATTTTCGTTCACTCCTTAAGAATTTTTTAATGAAAGGAGAAAAAAGGTAAAATGAACATTCGTAAAGCAACAATTTCTGATATCACAAACATGCTTTATATCTATAACTATGAAGTTTTGAATTCAACATCCACATTCGATATTCATCCCAAGACCACAGAAGATTTTTTGAAATTGCTTGACAGCCATAGCAACAAATACTCTATTTATGTAGCAGAAGAAAATTCCACTATATTGGGATATGGGTATCTTTCTCCATTCTCAGAAAAAGAAGCTTATTCAATCACAGTTGAAGATACTATATATATACATCCATTGCACAGAGGCAAAGGCATTGGCAAGCAGATTTTAAAATTCTTAATAGAAAAAGCTAAAGACACAGGGGCTGCCAACATAATTGCAAAAGTGTGTGCTGAAAACTATATAAGTTTGCATCTACACAAATCATTTGGTTTTGTAGAAGTCGGAAAGCTAATCAAAGTTGGTAGCAAATTTGGTAGGTTTTTGGATGTTATTATTTTACAGCTAATCCTTTAACCTTTTTTATTATTTTTATTGAGTTTTCCAATATCCACTGAGCTTCTTTTATTTTCAATAAATATATTACTGTACTATATGAAATTACACCGACAAATCCCCAGATCAAAAGATTAGTTACCTTAGTTATAAATGTCACAGGCGTTTTTATTTGTATCAGATTTTTCACTAAAATAATACTTATAACCATCACAAAAGAAGCAAATAGTGCTTTTACAAAGACTATCATTGAGCTTTTTAGATCAATCTTTCCTATCTTTTTAAACAAACTACGCATAAGTAAAAATACTGATACATATGCAACAATACTTGTACCCAGCGCTAAACCTCTGTGTTTTAGGTATTTGACAAGAACGATATTTAAAACTATATTAATTGCTACAGCTAAAATACCATTTTTCATTGGTGTGAGAGTATCCTGGATTGAATAAAAAGTTCTGCTAAGGATTTCTCTTACTGCATAACCTAAATACCCTAAGGAAAAAAACATAAGAGCACCACTTGTCAGATAAGTTGAACGGCTATCAAATGCCCCTCTTTCATATACAAACTGGACAATCTCACGTGATAATACCAAAACTGCAGCTGTAATAGGCACCATAATCAATATGAGAGAATTTATAGAAAGTACCAAATATTTTTTGAACTCTTCTTTCTTTTCACTTGAAAAAAATCGTGATAAATACGGATAAATTACAGCAGAGATCGAGCTACTAAATATACCATAAACTACTCCATTTAGTTTATCTGCAAAGTTCAAAGCTGAAATACTTCCCTCAGGTAAAAAGGAAGCCAAGTACCTATCAACAAAAGAATTAAGTGACATAACCGACGAACCAATAAATACAGGCAGAACAAGCTTAAAAAGTTTGATTATGTATGGGTCACGTAAATTAATATCTAATTTAAATTTAAACCCCTTTTTGACTGCAAACGGCATTTGAAATAACACCATCGAAAAGTATCCAAGTACAAACGCAACAGCAACACCATAGATGTCAAATTCTTTCTTTAAAAAAGCTGAAAAGATGATAATTACATTGAATGGTAGTCCTACAAGTACAGGCACCACAAAATTTTCATTAGACTGAAGAAATCCTTGCAAGATAAAGTTAGCTCCTAAAAAGATTATATAAAAAAATGTAATTCTCATCAGTTGCCAAGTTAAGTTTTTTGAAGACTCATCAAATCCCTTAAAGATTGTTTTAACTATAAAAGGTGAAAGAAAAGAACCTACTACTGCCACAATGAGCGCAGCTATCACAATTAAAAAAAGTGATTTGCTGGCAAATCTACTTGCTTTCTCTTTGCTTTCTTTTACTAATATCTCATTGTATATAGGGATAAAGGTAGTAGAAAAAGAAGCCAAAATACTTGCAAAAAAAACGCCCGGCAACAGCTGGGCTGCAATCAAAGAGTCCAATTTATAACTCGTCCCGTAGAAAGCACCTAAAACAACCTCACGCAAAAATCCAAACAATTTTGACAGTATAGTTGTAATGATAACAAAAAAAGTAGCTTTAGTAATTTTTTTGGCGCTGTCAGACATATAAGACCGCCCTTCTTAAAAAAATAATGACGAGCTAATAAAAAGATTATATAAACTTGTCCAGCTTTCGTTCTTTGAGAATTTCAACAATCTTTTTAACATCCTGTGCTCTGTTTTTTGCACAAACAAGAACTGCATCTTCTGTCTCAGCAATAATTACATCAGATACATTAATTGTGGCGATAAGTCTGTTGTTTCCATAAATTATGCAGTCACGCGTATCAATCCCAACATGCAAAGCTTTCACAATGTTACCATCATCGTCTGGTGGAAATATTGCACCAAGAGAATCCCATGACCCCACATCATTCCAGCCAAAATCGCCAGGTACCACTACCACCTCGTCAGCTCTTTCCATTATCCCATAGTCAATAGATATATCCTGAAGAGATGGATATATCTCTCCTATTTTCTCAAACTCTTGGTCTGTCCAAAGATACTCATATACAGAATAAAATCTATTGTAGATTCTGGGTAGGAATCTATTGAAGTTTTGAATGATTGTGTCTATCTTCCACACGAACATACCACTGTTCCACAGGTAATTACCGCTTTTTATATACGCTTTTGCTCTGTCAAATGATGGCTTTTCTACAAATTCCAAAACCTCATAAGCTTTTTTCTCATATTTATCACTTGAATCTATGTCAAATTTTATATAACCGTAGCCAGTTGATGGGAAAGTTGGATTTATTCCAATTGTTATGAGCTTGTCATGCTTTTCAGCAATTTCAATGCAGGTATTTATTACTTCAGCAAATCCCTCGTTATCTTTAATATAGTGGTCAGATGGAAATACACACATTATTCCATCTTCATGTATTTTTTTAATTTTAAGTGCAGCATATAAAATACAAGCTGCAGTGTTTCTTCCAATTGGTTCATAAATGATGTTATTTCTATCTATCTCTTCATCAAGTACCTTCTCTATCATCTCTTTTTGGTTTATGTTTGTGACAATAAAAATGTTTTTCTTGGGAATGACCTTTGATATCCTATCAATTGTTTCATTTATCAAAATGTCATTTCCAGAGAGGTTTAAAAATTGCTTCGGAGACGAGCTTCGTGACAAAGGCCAAAACCTTGTACCGCCACCACCTGCCATAACCACTGCAAATCTTTGCATTTTTAAACCCCTCCTCTTTAAGAAATAGTAAAAATCTTCAACATTTATATTATATAATATTTTTCAAATTTTAAACAATGGAAAAAAGTCAAAAAGTATTATTTTCTTCTTTCCTCCAAGCTTTTTAAAATATCTGTCCAGTCAAGGTTAAAATACGCCAGTAAAACGCTCAAGTGGTACATCAAATCAGATATCTCATATATTACTTCTTCTTTTTTACCATTCTTTGCTCCAATTACTACCTCTGTTGCCTCCTCGCCAATCTTTTTAAGTATCTTATCAAGTCCCTTTTCAAATAGGTAAGAGGTATACGAACCTTCTATCTTATTTTGCTTTCTATCATTAATTGTTTTCATTAGTTCAAAAATAATGTCAGTTGCCACCTTTTTTATATCACCTTCCAATGCGGTGAAAAAACATGTTTTGTTGCCAGTATGACATGCAACCCCTGTTTGTTCAACAATGGCAAGCAAGGTATCACCATCACAGTCTAAAAATAAACCTTTTAATTTTTGGACATTGCCTGAAGTCTCCCCTTTTCTCCATATCTTGTTTCTGCTTCGGCTAAAATAGTGCATATACCCTGTCTGAATGGTAAGTTCTAAAGCTTCCTTGTTCATGTACGCCAACATAAGTACTTCACCTGTTGAGCTATCCTGTACAACAACAGGCACAAGTCCATTTTGGTCAAACTTCAAAGCTGAAATATCTATCATTTTATATCCTCACCTCAATGCCATGATCTTTTAAGTAACCCTTTAAATCCCCAATTAAAATCTCTCCAAAATGAAATATAGAAGCAGCCAAAGCAGCTTCTGCTCCAGCCTTGAAAGCCTCCAAAAAATGCTCTGGCCTGCCAGCACCACCTGAAGCAATGACAGGAATATTTACGCTGCTACAAATAGCCTCTAAAAGCTCTAAATCATACCCTGCTTTTGTTCCGTCTCTGTCCATTGAGGTAAGTAGTATCTCGCCTGCCCCTCTCATTTCAACTTCTTTTGCCCACTTTACAGCGTCAAGTCCTGTGTCTATCCTTCCTCCGTTTATATACACATGAAAACCGTCACTGTGCCTTTTTGCATCAATTGCCACCACAATACACTGTGAACCAAAAACCTTTGCAGCTTCATTTACAAGGTCAGGGTTCTTAACCGCTGCAGAGTTAATTGAAACCTTATCAGCACCAGCCAAAAGTAAATTTCTAATGTCATCTAAATTTCTTATTCCACCGCCTACCGTAAAAGGAATAAAAACTTTTTCAGCTACATTCTTTACAACCTCTATCATTATATTTCTCTCTTCATGCGATGCTGTAATATCTAAAAACACAAGCTCATCAGCACCAAGTTGGTTATATTTTTGAGCACTTTCGACAGGGTCACCAGCATCAACAAGGTTGATAAAGTTTATTCCTTTAACAACCCTTCCTCTATTGACATCAAGACAGGGAATTATTCTCTTTGCAACCACTTGTATCCTTCTCCTTAATTGAATATTTAAAGTAAATTAATTACCTCCTCTAATTTGAGCTGTCCTGTATAAAGAGCTTTTCCAACAACTGCCGCATCAACACCTATACTTTTAAGCCTCATAATATCCTCTTTTGTTGAAATCCCACCTGATGCTGTTAAAAAACCATCAAAAAGTTCTCGAATATATTTTGCAGCTTCAAAGTTATGTCCTTTTAGCATCCCATCAGTTGTTATATCTGTATAAATAAGCCTTTCAAATCCCAAAGTTTTTATTTTCATAATTCCTTCTTCAATGGTAATTGTTGTTGCTTCCTGCCATCCAGAAAGTTTTACAAAACCATCTTTAAAGTCAAGAGAAGCAATAAATCTTTCTTTACCAAACACCTTCATAACTTCATTTACAAAATCAGGATTTTTAAAGATTACAGAACCCAAAATGATATAGTTAACTCCTGAAGATATATAAAGCTCAACAGTAGCCTTGTCTCTAATGCCACCACCACATTCAACTGTCAAGGATGTAACTCTTTTTATGTTTCTTATAACTTCAAAATTCACTGGCCTTCCAACTTTTGCTCCATCCAAATCAACAACATGGACGTATTTAGCACCACTTTTTTCAAAAAGTTTTGCCTGCTCAATTGGGTCTGAATTGAACAGTTGAACCTGACTATAATCTCCCTGAGTAAGTCTTACGCACTTTCCATCTATAAGGTCTATTGCAGGAATAACAATCATAGCAATCCCCCAAAGTTCTTAAGTATTTGCAGTCCCACTTCACCACTTTTTTCAGGATGAAACTGAGTAGCAAATATATTGCCACTTTCTATTGAAGAGTCAAACTCAATACCATGCTCACACACAGAAGATACTATTGATTTATCTCTATTTTCCACATAATACGAATGAACAAAATACACAAACTGGTTATCCACACCCTTTAAAAGTTTTGAATTTCCTTTAACTTTTATCCTGTTCCATCCCATGTGTGGAATTTTGATGTTCTCTTTTTGAGGAAACTTTTTGACCTCTCCGTTGAAAATTCTTAAACCCTCACAATTGCCTTCTTCGCTAAATTCGTACAAGAGCTGATAACCCAAGCAAATACCCAAAAATAAAGACTCTTTTATTTTTTTTTTCAAGACATCAACAAGGCCAAATCTTTCAAGGTTTGATACAGCTACGTCAAATGCTCCTACTCCTGGTAAAACAATTGCCTCGGCCTTTTCAATTTCATCTTTGCTTGATGTAACAAAAGCTCTAAAGCCTATGTATTCAAATGCTTTTTGTACACTCCTTAAGTTTCCCATCCCATAGTCCACAATGCATATTTTTTTCACAACTTATAACACTCCTTTTGACGATGGAATTCTATCATCGATTATCGTACAAGCTTCTTTTAAGGTTCTTCCAATAGCTTTAAAAATGGCTTCGCAAACGTGATGGTCATTCTCACCAGCAAGTTTTTTTATATGAACTGTGGTTTTAGAAGACCAAACAAAAGCTTTGAAAAACTCTACAACCATCTGAGAAGTCATATCTCCAAGCTTCGGTAGCTTAAAATCTACATCAAATGCCAAATATGGCCTTCCTGAGATATCCACTGCCACCATTATAAGTGCCTCATCCATAGGTAAAATAACATGCGCATATCTTTTTATACCTCTTTTATCTGACAAAGCCTTTAAAAAAGCCTGACCCAAAACTATTCCGACATCTTCTATGGTGTGATGGTCGTCAATGTATATATCACCCTTCGCTTCAAGATCAATGTCAAATTTTCCATGATGAGAAAATAACTGAAGCATGTGGTCAAAAAAACCTATGCCTGTTGAGATTTTGTAATCACCATTTCCATCAATATTAAGAATTAACTTAATATCTGTCTCTTTTGTCTTTCTCTGAACTTCAGCAACTCTTTGACCCATCTTTTGCGTTCTCCTTTTTAAATCGAATGAGATTTTCTATTATTATATCATTATCTTGAGGCTTGCCCAATGTAATTCTTAAAAGTTTTTTGTCCCCCACCTCAAACTTTTTTACAAGAATTTTCTTCGCAACAAGGTATTCAAATATTCTGTCGGCATACTCATCTACAACTGTCACAAAGTTTGCTTCAGACTGAATAACATAGTAGTATTCTTTGAGTTTTTGTATCATCCTATCTCTTTCATCTTTTATTAGCTGGATGTTATCTTTTAGCTTTTCGAAATTTTCAAGCACCTTGATAGCTATGTTTTGGGTTAAGACATTGACATTATAGGGAGGTTTTACTTTGTGAAGGTTTTTTATAATATTTTCATTTGCAATGCCATAACCACATCTTATACCTGCAAAACCTATTTTTGAAAATGTTTTAAGTATAATTGTATTATTGTATCTTCTTACAAACTCTATATAGTCAACATCGCTGTATTCACCATAGGCGTTGTCAATTACTATAAGCTTTGAAGGAAATGCTTCTACAAGAGCTTTTAAATTTTCAGCGCTCCATGCAATACCAGTTGGATTATTTGGAGTATCAATAAATATTACCTTTATTTTCTCATTTGCACTTATCTTAGTAATTACCTTTTCAACATCAATTTTCCATTGGGAAGTAATATCAAAAAAACAAAATCTTATGTCAAAAAGTTCAGCAGTTATCCTATACATTGTAAACGAAGGATATAGGAAAAATACCTGGTCATCCTGCTCACAGCATGCTTGAACAATAAGCTGAATTATCTGGTCTGAACCATTTCCTACAATAAAATTTTCACTTTTCAACCTGTAAAACCTTGCTAAAGCATCTTTGATTGGTTGAGAATTAATTTCTGGATAAAAACGCAAATTAGGTATACTATTTTTTAAAATATCCAAAATTATGTCTTTTAACTCTTCAGGAATTTCAAGAAGATTTTCGTTAGCATCTGCTTTAACTAAACATTCTATTTGGGGTGTTGTATAGTTTGAAAAATTTTCTAATCTTTTTTTAAACATCTTCTAACCTCACCTTCAACGAATTTGCATGAAAGAGAAAACCTTCTTTTTGCGCTATGTTTATTGCATGTGGTGCATCTGTCAAAAACTGTTCTTTTGAATACTTTATTAAACTCATTCTCTTGACAAAATCATAAACCCCGAGGGGAGAAAAGAAACTTGCTGTACCAGATGTTGGCAGTACATGATTTGGTCCTGCGATGTAGTCTCCAATAGGTTCAGGGGAATATTCACCTACAAAAACTGCACCAGCGTTTCTGATCTTAAACAACACTTTTTCTGCATCATTGCAACAAATCTCTAAGTGCTCAGGTGCAATTATATTCGCAATCTCAGCAGCCTCAAAAAGATCGTCAACAACTATTATCACACCGTTTTTTTCGATAGCTTCAAAAGCAACTGAGTGTTCAAATCTTGCAAGCATCTTATCAACATTCTCAGAAACCTCTTGAGCTATCTGTAAAGATGTTGTCACTAAAATACATCTTGCCATGGGGTCGTGTTCCGCCTGAGACAGCAAATCTGCAGAAATGTATTTCGGATTTGCAGAACCATCTGCAATAACCATTACTTCACTTGGTCCTGCTACTGAGTCAATATCTACATATCCAAACAACAATTTTTTAGCAGTTGCTACATAGATATTTCCTGGTCCCACAATCTTATCTACCTTGGGGATAATCTGTGTCCCAAACGCAAGTGCCGCAACTGCTTGAGCTCCTCCCACTTTATAAATCTCATCAATGCCACAAATTTTTGCTGCTGCCAAAGTGTACTTGCTGATACTCTTGTTCTTGTCAGGTGGAGTTACCATTATTATTTTTTCAACGCCAGCAACTTTTGCAGGAATTGAATTCATCAAAACTGTTGAAGGATAAGCTCCTTTCCCACCGGGAACATAAATTCCTACTTTTTTAAGAGGTATAATAATCTGGCCAAGTAACGATCCATTTTTTGTATAAAACCAGCTTTCCTCTTTTTGCCTCATGTGATACTCATAGATATTTTTATACGCAGCATTCAAAGCATTTATGAAATCACTATCTTCTTTTTCACATTCAAAATATGCTCTTTCAATCTCTTCTTGGACCACTCGCAGCTCATTCAAGCAAATACCCTTACAATCAAACATCCGGGTGTAGTAAAGCAATGCTTCATCTTTCTTATCTTTTACATCAGAGATTATTCTGCGAACCTTCTGTTCAATTTCTTCCTCGTTTCCCCATTTTCTTATTTTAGCCGTCTCTATGTAGTTTTCAATCTGTTGTTTGCTGGACAAGATTCTCACTCTTCAATCATCCTTTCCAAACGATTTATAATATCATCTATCTGAGTTTTTAATTTTAGACTTGCCCTGTTTGCAATAAGCCGAGCACTAATGTCGTATAGCTTTTCATATACTTCAAGTCCATTTTCCTTCAGAGTTCTACCACTTTCTACAATATCTACTATCATGTCTGAAAGTCCTAAAATAGGAGCAAGCTCTACTGAACCATTGAGCTTTATTATCTTTACATCCTCACCCCTAACATTTTCAAAATACTCTTTAGCAATGTTAGGAAATTTAGTTGCAATTGTCTTATCAGGCTTTTTCAAAAGAGCTTCGCTTATCCCTTTAGGTCCTGCCAAGGCTACAAAACATTTCCCAATCTTTAAATCTAAAAGTTCGTACACTCTCTTATTCATTTCAAGCAACACATCTTTACCAACAACACCAACATCTGCAACTCCATATTCCACATAAGTGGGCACGTCAAAAGGTTTTACCATGAGAAAACGCAGAGAATTTTGAGTGTCCTCGATGATCAATTTTCTGCTTTCCTCAGATATATCAATGTCTACAAGTGATGCTCTTTTCAAAAGTTCAACTGTTTGCTGGGCTAACCTTCCTTTTGGCAACGCTATAGTGATCATTCTAAATCCTCCAAAACATATGTTTTTACACCTTCTTCATCTATATACATGAATTTCTCAACCTTCATAGCTTTGCTAATAAGAAAGGCTTCTTCTATTTTTGCCGGTACTGTATAAAAGTAAATCTTCTGTTTTTCATTGTCTGTCTTAAGAAGCAGTTTTAATGCCATTTTAAAGTGCCCTTCCTTATAAAAAACAAGGCTATCGTAAAATTTATCATTCCTTGGAATATTTTTTAGTTTCCACTCTAAAATTCTGTCTAAACCAATTGCAAATCCAATGGCGTATAGTTTGGTACCAAATATTTCACACAAATTATCGTATCTACCACCATTTAGCACAGGATAGCCAAGTTCTTGTATATAACCAGAAAATATTATACCTGTGTAATAGTTTAGATGTTTTACCATTCCAAAGTCGATAGTAATATAATTTTGATAACCCAGTTTTATCATATTATTATATATCTCACTTAGTCTCTCAATCGCCAGTTTAGATATCTCATTGTTTGCAAACTTTTTAGCCTCTTTTATCTTGTCCTCTCTACCATAAAGTCTTGTGAGATTTCTGAAAATATCTATAACTTTTTGGGAAATGCCCTTTCGAATCAAAAAGTTTTCAATCCCTATATAGTCCTTCTTGTCAACAAGCTTGCAGAGCACTTCTGATGAAGCCTCATCAATCTCACAGTCCTTAGCAATTCCTTTAAAGAAATTTACCTCTCCAACATCTATTGTAAAGTTATTCACTCCAAGTTCAAGTAAACTTTCTACCGCAAGCGCTAATATCTCTAAGTCTATATAGAAACTATCAGATGTATGAAAGTTTTCTATGCCTGCTTGAAAAAATTCCCTCAAATCCCCTGCTTCTTGTTGAAGAAACTGATATGCCTTGCCAAAGTAACACAATTTGAGTGGATAAACTTTTGTCTGAAACTTAGCTGCAATCTCTGCAACCTTTGGAGTAAATTCATTTCTCAAGGCAATTACATTTCCATCGCTGTCCATAAACTTTATAGTGTTGCTGCCATTTAAGTTTTTTGACTTTTCATAATCTTCAAAAGTTGAAGGTTCAACCAATTTGTACCCAAATTTTTTAAATAAAAAGATAGTCCTTTCTCTTACCTCTTCTAAGGTATCAGACACTGGAGGATAGTAATCCACAAACTTTTTGCTCATTTTTTCTCCCTTTCATTACTTTATCATAATGAAGTGATGAATAGATATCATGTTATATTATATTACAAAAGAACTAAAAAAGCAACAAAAAAGTGGAGCCATCATCTTAATCATATAGGGCTCCACTTGTTAAGAAACTTATATGAGATTTTTGCCTTTCATCTGCTTTTCAAGTGCCAAAAATAAAGGTAACCCCAAAAAGTATGTGGCAATTGCCTCTCCCATTCCAATCGATAATAATGTAAAAAGATATCTGATAATTGGATTTAGATTTTTCAACCACTCAATTTTCAAGCTGCCTATAAAATATTGCCATATATAAGCTGATACAACCACAGCATTTACTATAATAGTGGGCAGAGGTAAAAAAGGCTTTTTCTTTATTCTGGTTGTAAGCAGCGCAGCTATTAGTGTTGCAAGAGAACCAAAAATCACATCATATATACCTGTTATACTTACTACCATGCCATATAGGTTTGCTAAAAAACACCCCACAAACAGACCAATGGTAGCTGAAACTGGCATCAAGGCAGGAAGAAGAGTAAGTGCCTCTGATATTCTTATCTGCAATGGTCCATATGATATAGCTGGTAGAAACGCGGTTAAAACAAAATATAATGCTGCAATCAGAGCAGCCCTTGCAATTACCTTACTGTCAATCTTAATTTTCCTTTTCACCTTGTTTCATCTTCCCTGCCTTCCCATTCATGTTTATGCATACCTGTTATCTTGTACACAACCCATTCGGCTATATTTGTAGAGTGGTCTGCTATTCTTTCTAAATATTTTATGACCAATAAAAACTGAACGCATTGAGAAACTGCTGCAGAATTTTCTTTCATTATTTGCTCAAGTTCATCAATAAGGTTTTGATACATTGTATCAACCAAATCATCACGCTTGACAACAGACTTTGCAAGTTCTATGTCAGAATTTACATACGAGTCTAATGCATCTTTTAACATCGAACGAGTAATTTCAGCCATTTTAGGAATGTCAATTAAAGGTTTTACATAATCCTCTTTTGCAAGCTTGAGCGTTATCTGAGAAATATCCTCTGCATGGTCAGCAATCCTCTCAATATCTGTTGCAATTCTCATCGCAGTTATTATAAGTCTTAGGTCACTTGCAAGCGGCTGTTGAGTAGCAATAACAATAGCACATTTTTTCTCTATCTCTTCTGTAAGCTCATCAATTTTATCATCGTTATCTATTATTCTTTGTGCAAGTTCAACATCTTTTGTCTTAAGTGCCAAAATTGCTTTGTCAATAGCCTCTTCTGCCATAGCTCCCATCTTAAGAATATCAAGATGAATTTCTTTGAGCTCATTTTCAAATGTCGGTCTTGTCATATCAAAAGTTCACCTCTCAACATAATATAATTATCCGAACCTACCAGTAATATAGTCCTCTGTTCTTTTGTCCCGAGGGGTATTAAATATAGTGATTGTCTTGTCAAACTCTACAAGCTCTCCATTTAAGAAAAATCCTGTAAAATCAGAAATTCGAGCAGCCTGTTGCATATTATGAGTGACTATTATTATTGTGTAGTTTTTCTTGAGCTGTTCTAAAAGCTCTTCTATTTTTAATGTTGAAATTGGGTCAAGAGCAGATGTTGGCTCATCAAGCAAAATTACCTCAGGCTCGACTGCCAAAACCCTTGCAATGCAGAGCCTTTGCTGCTGGCCTCCAGAGAGCGAAAATGCACTTTTTTTCAGCCTATCCTTTACTTCATCCCACAGATAGGCTTTTTTAAGGCTGCTTTCTACAATCTCATCAAGTACTTCTTTCTTTTTAATACCATGAATTCTTGGCCCATACGCTACATTGTCATATATGCTCATTGGGAATGGATTGGGTTTTTGAAATACCATTCCAATTTTTTTTCTAAGTTGAATAACATCAATCTCTTTGTAGATGTTTTTGCCTTCAAAATATACAGTTCCTTCTATTTTTACGTTTTCAATAAGGTCATTCATTCTATTTAAAGTCCTCAAGAAAGTAGATTTTCCACAGCCAGATGGTCCTATCAATGCAGTTATAGCTTTTTCGTTTATCTTTATATTTATATTTTTCAGAGCATGGTTCTCCCCATAATATAGATTTAAATCCTTTGTTTCTATTATTACCATCTTGAAGAAACCTCTCCCTACTTTTTGATAGCTACAACTTGTATATTTTATAATTATAACATTAAATTCTTGTTTAATGTATGTTAAAACTGTGTTAAATATTATATAATATTCTTTGTGCAATGTAAAACTTTTTATGAGGTTCGCAGGATTGATAAACAAAAATAACTTTTATTAAAATGGTCTTTGTGGCAAAAATTCTACAAAGAAGGGGTTGTGAAATATGTGGAACATAATTCCAAAAGAAAACCAGTTTTTTGTTTTATTGGCAAACGCTGTTGAAAATGCTTATCAATCAGCAGTGATGTTAAATCAACTCCTCAATAACCTTTCAAATATGCAAGAGCTTATCTCAAAGCTTGAAAAAGCTGAAAACAAAGGGGATGATATTACCCACCAAGTAATTGAACTCCTCAACAAAACTTTTATCACACCTCTTGACAGAGAAGATTTGTTTGCAATAATCAAAGAGATTGACAACATTGTCGATTCGCTCGAAACAGTTGCGCATAGGTTTGAAATCTATAATGTAGACACAGTTAAGCCTGAGGCAAAGATCTTATCGGAAATGATCATAAACTGCACAAAAGAATTAAAAGGAGTAGTAGAAAATCTAAAGGATTTAAAAAATACTAAACTCATAAAAGAAAAAATAATAGAAGTAAATAGAATTGAAGATGAAGGTGACATTGTGTACAGAAATGCAATTAAAAAACTTTTTGCTGAAAATAAGGACAAGCCTATTGAAGTAATCATTTGGAAAGAAATTTTTGGCTTTTTGGAAGACACACTTGATGCGTGTGAAGATGTAGCAAATGTAATAGAAGGGGTTGTGACAAAAAATGCATAACATACCACTTAATTTACTTTTAATAATCATTTTAGCTCTGACTTTTGACTTTATAAACGGCTTTCATGACACGGCAAATGCTATTGCAACATCAGTTTCAACAAGAGTGTTAACACCACGCACTGCCATATTTATGTCAGCAGTTTTTAATTTCTTTGGTGCAATGATCAACACAAAGGTTGCAAAGACAATTGGCCATGAAATAGTTGATCCAAAGTTTGTTACCCAAAACCTTGTGCTTGCGGCTGTAATTGCGGCAATTTTGTGGGACTTGATTACATGGTGGTGGGGAATACCTTCTTCCTCATCACATGCAATAATTGGTGGTCTTGTGGGTGCTGCAATTGCCGCAACAAAATCACTTGCCGATATAAATTGGATAGGATTTGTCAAAAAGATTGTTCTTCCTTTGATTGTCTCTCCTATCTTAGGTTTTGTTTTTGGATACCTATTTATGATGATTCTTTACATATTGTTTGCCAAAGTACATCCAACAATTGTGAATAGATACTTTTCAAAGTTCCAAATACTCTCTGCAATGTGGATGGCATATAGTCATGGTTCAAACGACGCCCAAAAATCCATGGGAATAATAACTATGGCGCTGGTAGGCAGTGGAATCTTAAATGAGTTTGTTGTACCTGACTGGGTTAAATTTACCTGTGCTCTCGCTATGGCTCTCGGTACATCAGTAGGTGGCTGGCGAATAATTAAAACAATGGGAATAAAGATAATAAAACTTGCACCAATAAACGGCTTTGCAGCAGAAACTGGTGCAGCTTTAACAATCCAGTTTGCAACTCATATTGGCGCACCAGTTTCCACCACTCATGTCATCTCATCCTCTATTATGGGGGTAGGTGCATGTAAAAAGTTTTCAGCTGTTAGATGGGGGGTTGCAAGAAATATTGTTATTGCATGGGTTTTGACAATTCCAATGTGTGCTCTATTGGGAGCTATCATTTCTATACTAATCAGCTGGATAGCATAACTATAAATAAGGCTGGCCTATTGATGTGGGTCAGCCTTTTTTACAATTGGAATTGTTACCGTAAACTCACTGCCTATACCTTCCTGGCTTTCAACCCAAACTTTTCCTCCATAAAGCTCTACTATGTGCTTTACAATAGAAAGACCCAAGCCTGTGCCTCCAAACTTTCGGGACCTTCCCTTATCCACTCTGTAAAATCTTTCAAATATCCTCTCAATTTCCTTTTCAGGAATTCCAATTCCTGTATCCTTAACCTTTATAACAATTAAGTTATCTAATTTCTCTACAGTCACCCATACTTTCCCATTTTCTTTGTTATAAACAATTGCATTATCTATTAAATTTATAAAAATCTGCTTTAGCCAATCGCGATATATGTTCATCTCAAGACCCTCTTGGACCTTTATATCAAGTTGAATATTCTTCTTCTCAGCTTTTATTTTTAAAAGTTCGATAATCTCAAGCACAACTTCTTTAACCACCACTTTTTCTTCTAAAATGGGCATTGCCGCATTCTCTATTTCCGAAAGATAGAGAAGATCATTTATAAGTCTCACAAGCCTTTCTACCTCAACCTCAATAATGTTGAGAAACTTAATAGCAACATCTTTATCATCAATTGCACCATCTTTAAGTGTTTCTACAAAACCCTTTATTGAAGTAAGTGGTGTTTTGAGTTCATGCGATACATTTGCCACAAAGTCAGACCGAATTCTTTCTAACTTTTTCAAAAAGGTAATATCACTTAATATTAAAAGTATACCTTCTTTATTGTCTTCATATGAAATTTTCTTCTTATTTATTTTCAGAAACTTTGTTTTATTATTGATACTAATTTCAATCTCCTTTTCATTTATATCCTGTTGGAAAAGAAACTCGAAAAGTTCATATACTCGGACGCATTCAAGTAAACTAAATCCAACTTTGAGGTTAGTTTCAAGAATGTTTTCTGCTCCCCTGTTGAACGTAAGTATTCTTTTATTCATATCAAAAAAGATTATACCAATGTCTAATGAGTCTAAAAGAGAAGTGAGCCTTTTTCTTAATATATTAGATTCGCCAATCTTTTCCTCCAAAAGCTGATACATCTTTGAAAAGCTAAGACTAAGCCACTTCAAATCTTTTGGACTTTTCACATCTTGAATGCTAAACTTTTCAAGTCCTTCTGAAATAAGCGAAATCAGGCCTTTTAACGGTTGATATAAAACAGATGAGATTCCTATTGCCAAGGCTATACCCAGAAAAATACACATCACTGCAAATTTTAGAGTATTTAATAAAACCTTTTTTAAGATTGTGTCTACTTTGTCAAGAGGAACTGAAACTCTTATAAACATTAATGTATTGTAAATTTTAACTTTTTTTGCTGCATACAAAAAGTAATGCCCCAGTGTTTTGCTCCTTCTCATCGAAAACTCTACTTTTCCAAAAACTCTATTGGCATTTGCAATCTCTGGTCTTTTTAAGTGATTTTCCATTTTCTTTACATTTGCTTCAGAGTCGTAAAGAACAACCCCACTGCTACCAACAATAGTTACTCTAAAATCGCCCTTGTTATAGATATTATTCAGTTTATCAACACCAAAAGAATAAATGTATTTTTCAACTTCATTTATTTTTGCAACAAGCCACTTTTTGTTTTCCTCTATATATATGTTTTTATAAGTCTCATATGAAAGAATTCCTTGAAGAAGTGTTATAACTACCACAACTAATATAGTATAACCAAAAAGCTTCGACCTCATGCTTTACTCAGACCTTTCATTAAACCTGTAACCCACGCCTCTAACTGTTTCTATGTATCGTGGATTTTTCTCATCGTCCTCAAGTTTTCTTCTCAAAAATCGTATGTGTACATCAACCGTTCGTGTGTCTCCATCAAACTCGTATCCCCATACCCTTTGCAAAATAAAGTCTCTGTCCAACACCCTGCCTCTGTTTTCGATAAGAAGCTTTAAAAGCTCAAACTCTTTGAATGAAAGAGATACATCCTGGTTATTTTTCTTGACAGTTCTTTTCGAAAAGTCCACTTCTATATCTCCAAACTTGACCTTATCTTCCACCTCAGGCCTTAAACTCTCTACTCTTCTCAAAAGTGCCTTTACTCTTACAACCAGCTCTTTTACACTAAAAGGCTTTGTTATATAGTCATCTGCGCCAAGCTCAAGCCCAAGTATCTTATCAATCTCCTCAGATTTTGCAGATAGTAAAATCACTGGCAAATTTTTTGTATCTTTATTAAATCGAATCTCTTTTAAAACTTCATATCCGTCCTTGTCACTCATCATAATATCGAGTATAACAAGGTCAACTTTATTATGCTTTAAAATCTCAAGTGCTAATATGCCACTATCTGCTTCAAATGTATTATATCCTTCTTTTCTAAGATTAAATTTAAGAAGCTCAAGAATATGCTGCTCATCATCAACTATTAAAATATTCTTCATTTACCTTCTCACCATCCTCAAGATTGCCACCATACTTCCCAATTTCTCTGGTCTGTTTAGGTCTCTTCTGTACGAAAAGAATAGGTCTGCATCTTCATATGTGCACATATCGCAGGATATTATCTGACAGCTCTCAATACCATTCTTTTTCAAGTCAATCATTATTGCTTTTTTCAAATCGATAAAAAAACTCTCTTTAGACTCCAAACAAACCTCATCTCCAAACTCTCTCAAAAACATCTCGTAAACATCTTTACCCACCTCAAAATGTCTTTTACATATCCCTGGACCAATCGCCACAAGTAAATCTTCAGCTGAAGATAAAAATTTCTTCTTTAGAATCTGGAGAGCATTTTCGGTTATATGCTGCAAAGTCCCTCTCCAACCAGAATGAATCAGAGAAATTACTCTTGTCTTTGTATCGACAATATAAACAGGAAAACAATCAGCATGCATTGTTATAAGTGCAATTCCATGGACATTTGTTACAAGTCCGTCAGCCTCTACCTCTTGATTATATTCAAAAAAGTCAAATCCTCTTTCTACAATTATTATATCATTTTTATGCACCTGTTTTGCATAGAAAATATTTCTATGGTCTATTTTTAAAGCCTCAAAAAGAATGCGAAAGTTTTTGTCCACTTCATCTTTCTGTGCAGTCCATTTATAGCTCAGATTGAAACTATCGTGTCCACAACCCTTTCGTGTTGTAAAAAAACCCTCTATACCATAATCTTCAAATTCACTTATTCTAAATATCTCTATCCCATTTATATTCTCTTTTACAAATCCCATCTTTCCCCTCCAGTCAAAAATTTAAAAAAAACAGCAACCCTTCTTTCAGGGTTGCTTTAACTTTTCTTGGGTACCTTTTCCCAGTCTTTCAAGAATCTTTCGATACCAACATCGGTCAGAGCATGTTTTGTCATCTGCTCTAAAACTTTAAACGGCACTGTTGCTATATGAGCACCTGCTTTTGCAGCTTCAATAACATGTATAGGATGTCTTATACTTGCTGCAATTATCTCTGTTTTAATGTCAGGATAGTTCTTGAATATTTGTACAATCTCCTTTATAAGCTCTATACCATTTTGCCCAATATCGTCAAGTCTTCCCACAAATGGTGATACATAAGTTGCTCCAGCTTTTGCCGCTAAAAGTGCTTGAGCTGCTGAGAAGATGAGTGTAACATTTGTCTTAATACCTTCTTTCGAAAGAACTGACACAGCTTTGAGCCCCTCTGCAGTCATTGGAATTTTAATAACTATATTTTTATGAATCTTTGCTAAATCTCTTGCCTCTTCAATCATACCTTCTGCTTTAAGAGAAATTACCTCTGCAGAGATTGGACCATCTACAATTGAACAAATCTCATTAACTACTTCTTTGAAATCTCTGCCCTCTTTCGCAATCAAAGACGGATTTGTAGTAACACCACAAATTATTCCCCAAGAATGAGCTTCTCTTATCTCATTCACATTTGCAGTATCAATAAAAAGTTTCATTTCTGACAACACCTCTTTCTTTTAATTTTCTTCGTATTAATATTTTATAGCAATTGCTGTATAATTACAACCTACTTAACATGCTTTTCAGAAAACCTCTTGCTGCCCCTACAAGATATAAAGAACCACAAATTATGACTGCATCATCTTCATTACACAAACCTAATGCATATTTAATTGCTTCTCTGAAATCTGGTACAAACTCAACACCACACTTATGCGAAATTTCAAGAGCTTCTTTTTCAGAAAAAGCTCTCTTTTGGGAAGGAACAAGAGTAAATATAACCCTTTGCGCCACACTCTTTATCAACGAAATCATCTTTTCATATTCTTTGTCCTTTAAAATTCCTACAACAGCCACAATCTTCTTATCATTTAAGTATATTTTGCAGTTTTCTACAAGCACTTTCATCCCATCTACATTGTGCGCACCATCTAATACAACCAAAGGTGTATCTATCAAAACCTCAAACCGACCGTTCCAGCGAGCATTCAATAGCCCTTTTATTAACGCTTCAGTTTTTATGTCATATTTTTCTTTCAAACATTCATACACATAAACACAATTTAGAGCATTTTCTACCTGATGTGTGCCAAGTAGCTTAATCTCAAGATTTTTATAAATTCCTTTTGGAGTAACACAATCAAAAACAATTCCTTCCAGTGTGCTCTTCAATACATGATAATTTCTTTCTACCTCGATTAGCTGAGCATTTTGCTCCTTGCACACTTTCGAAATAACCTCTTTTACCTCTTCATATCGCTGAAGTGCCAGTATTACTTTGGTATTTTGCTTTATTATTCCTGCCTTCTCGAAAGCAATTTTTTCAATTGTTGAACCTAAAATGTCCATATGATCAAAACCTATTGATGTAATTACGCAAATTTCAGGGTTTTCTACTACATTAGTTGCATCAAATCTTCCACCAAGTCCAACCTCAAGAACAACAAAGTCTACATTTTTTCTTTTAAAAAACTCAAAACCAATGGCAGTTACAACCTCAAACTCTGTGGGATGTGAAAAACCTTGTCTTATCAACTCTTCAATTCTTTCTTTTACAAACTCTGTAATACTGGCAAGTTCTTGATTGTCTATTGGTTGATTGTTGAGTTTTATCCTCTCGTTAAAAGATTCAAGAAAGGGTGAGGTATAAAGCCCCACCCTAAAGCCTGCCTCAATCAACATCTGATTTATAAAAGCACATGTGGAACCTTTCCCATTCGTGCCCGCAACGTGAATAACCTTTAACCCTTTTTGAGGATTACCCATAAACTCAAGAAGTTTTGTTATATTCTCAAGACCAAGCTTTGTACCAAATTTATAGGTTGAATGAATAAAATCTAAAGCTTGTTCATAAGTCATGGGCATCCTTAACATCACCTGAGACTTTCTAATCTTTCTATCTGCTGTACAACTGAAAGAAGCATCTGCTTGTATCTCTCGTATTTTTCTTTTTCTTCATTTACAACCTTTTCAGGTGCTTTTTGTAAAAAGTTTTGATTGTTCAGCAGTTTCTCAGATCTCTCAACCTCTTTTAAAAGTCTTTCCTTTTCATCAAGTAGTCTTTTAAGCTCTGCTTGAACATCAACTATTTCTTTCAATTTCACATACGCAACTCCCCAAGACAGTACTAAAGCTACGCTATCTTCTGGAGCTTCATTTGAGATTATAACCTGATCAAAATTTGCAAGTCTTTTGAGGTAAATCTCCCATAAGCTCAATTGATTTGCCATTGAAAGGTCATCAGTCTTTATATATACCTTAGGCTTGATATCAGGCTTGATGTTTTTCTCTAATCTCAAATTTCTCAGACTTCTTATGAGTTCTATAAGTTTTTCAACCATTTGAATGTCTTCAGTAAATTGATATCCCCTTGGCTTTGGCCAGGTTGCTATCACAAGACTCTCTTCAACATGTGGAAGGTTCAAATAAATTTCCTCTGTTACAAATGGCATAAACGGATGCAATAGTTTCAGAACATTTGTTAATACTGTCAACAATACATATTGAACTTCTTTATTGTTCTCGGCTTCTTTATTGTAAAGTATTGGTTTAGACATTTCAATATACCAATCGCAAAATTCATCCCATATAAAGTCATATAACTTTTGAGCAGCAATCCCAATTTCAAACTTTTCAAGGTTTTCTGTAACTTCGCTGATAAGTGTATCAAGCCTGGAAAGAATCCATCTTTCGGTAAATGTAAACTTGCTTTCATCAGGTTTAAAACTTGTGTCAATGTCAAGGTTCATGATCACAAATCTTGCAGCATTCCAAATCTTGTTTGCAAAGTTTCTATTAGCTTCAACCTTTTCCATATGAAATCTTGTGTCATTTCCAGGAGATATACCAGTGACAAGTGTAAATCTGAGCGCGTCAGCACCGTACTTTTCTATTACCTCAAGGGGATCTATACCATTGCCCAAGGATTTGCTCATCTTTCTCCCCTGAGCATCTCTTACAATACCGTGTATCAAAACATACTTAAAGGGTTCTTTACCCATATGCTCTAAACCAGAAAAAATCATCCTTGCAACCCAGAAGAAAATGATATCATATGCAGTTACCAAAACATCTGTTGGGTAGAAATACTTCAGGTCTTCTGTCTCCTCAGGCCAGCCAAGCGTAGAAAATGGCCACAGAGCAGACGAAAACCAAGTGTCAAGCGTGTCCTCATCTTGATACACGTTGGTAGAACCGCATTTTGAACATACCTTTACTTCTTCTCTGCTGACCATCATATTTTCGCAATCACGGCAATAATAAGCAGGAATTCTGTGCCCCCACCACAGCTGTCTTGATATACACCAGTCTTTTATATTCTCCATCCAGTTAAAGTATATCTTTTCAAATCTTTCAGGTATAAATTTAATCTTTCCTTCCTTCACAACTTTTATTGCAGGCTCTGCTAAAGGTTTCATCTTGACAAACCACTGTTTTGAGACAAGAGGCTCTATTACAGTTGAACATCTATAACAGTGTCCCACATTGTGAGTATAGTCCTCTTCTTTCACAAGAAGACCAAGATCTTTTAAGTCCTTTACAATATTCTTTCTTGCTTCATACCTCTCCTGCCCTGCATATTTTCCTGCATTTTCGTTCATATACCCTTTTGTGTCTATCACCTGAACCATTGGAAGGTTGTGTTTTTGCCCAATCTCAAAGTCGTTCGGGTCATGGGCAGGAGTTATCTTTACAACACCTGTTCCAAATTCCATGTCAACATAATCGTCTGCAATTATTGGTATTTCTCTATTCACAAGAGGAAGCACAACTGTCTTCCCAATCAAATGCTTGTATCTTTGGTCATTAGGGTTTACTGCAACGGCAGTATCACCCAGCATTGTTTCAGGCCTTGTTGTAGCCACAATCACATAGTACGAATTATCTTTTGCAGGGTATTTTATATAGTAGAGCTTTCCTTTTTTCTCCTCATATTCAACTTCGGCATCAGAAATTGTAGTGTGGCAGGTTGGACACCAGTTAATCATCCTCTCGCCTTTATATATAAGTCCTTTTTCATAAAGTCTTACAAAAACTTCTTTTACAGCATTTGAAAGTCCTTCGTCCATTGTGAACCTTTCTCTGTCCCAGTCACAAGATGCCCCCAGTTTCTTGAGTTGTTCAATAATCCTGCCACCATATACTCTTTTCCACTCCCACGCACGCTCTAAAAACTTCTCTCGCCCTATCATCTCCTTCGTTAAGCCTTCTTCTTTCATCTTTTCAACAATCTTTGCCTCTGTTGCAATGCTTGCATGGTCAGTACCAGGAAGCCAAAGTGCACAGTATCCCTGCATTCTTTTGAACCTAATAAGAATATCTTGGATGGTATTGTTCAGTGCATGGCCCATATGTAACTGCCCTGTAATATTTGGAGGTGGAATAACAATTGTAAAAGGTTTTTTTGAATAATCAATCTTTGCATGGAAATACTTTTTATCAAGCCACATTTTGTAGAGCCTGTCTTCTACCTCTTTCGGATTATATACTTTTTGCACTTTCACATCCCCCTTAAAATGTTTTTATTTCATATTTTATATTATTTCAATTTTAATTTTGTTTCAAACTTTGTGTTAGGAATATTAATTTGGTGGGTATAAAGTAATTGTAATTTAAAAAATTAATTTTTACAAGGGAGGGTCTTAATCAATGATTAAAAGAGGAAATGTATACAAATGTGAAGTCTGTGGAAACATAGTAGAGGTTTTGTATGCGGGTGGTGGCCAGCTTGTATGCTGTGGACAACCTATGACGCTGCTTGAAGCTAACACAGTTGATGCAAGTTTAGAAAAGCATGTCCCTGTTATCGAAAAGACAGAAGAGGGCATCTTGGTCAAAGTAGGTGAAGTTGCTCATCCAATGGAAGAAAAACACTACATCATGTGGATAGAACTTATTGCCGACGATAAAGTCTACAGAAAATATTTAAAACCAGGTGATGAACCAAAGGCATTGTTTGAGGTCTCGGCTGAGAATGTAGTGGCGTATGAATACTGCAATTTACATGGATTGTGGAAAAAAGAATAATAAACAATAGGGGGTTGCATAAAAAGCTTTTGTTTTTCTTCTTATATTTGCAACCCCCTATCTTTTTCATGAAAGCTTATTTTGAAAGAAGTCTTTTTGTCTCTCTTGCAATCATAAGTTCCTCATTTGTAGGAACTATTAAAACCTTTACCTTACTCTCAGGTTTGTTTATTTCAAAAACCTTGCCTTTTTCTACATTGAAGTTTCTTTCTCTATCGTACAGGACACCCATATACTCTAAATCAGTCAAACATTTATCTCTCACAAGAGCATTATTTTCACCTATTCCAGCAGTAAATATTATTGCATCTACTCCACCCAAGACCGCTGCGTACTCACCAATATACTTTTTAACCCTGTAACAGAACATGTCAATTGCAAGCTGTGCTCTTTCATTACCCTCATTTGCAGCTTTTTCTAAATCTCTAAAGTCACTGCTCACACCTGATATACCAAGCACACCCGACTTTTTATTCAGAAAATCATTCATCTGCTTTACATCCATTTTTTCTTTTTCCATAAGATAGAGTATCACAGCAGGGTCAATTGTTCCGCTTCTTGTTCCCATTGCAAGACCAGCCAAAGGAGTAAATCCCATGCTTGTATCAACTGATTTTCCGTACTTTATTGCACATACACTCGAACCATTTCCAAGATGACATGTTATAAGTTTTAACTCCTCAAGAGGTCTTCTTAAGTACTCTGCAGCTTTAATTGCAACATATTTGTGTGATGTTCCATGGAATCCATATTTTCTAATTTTATATTTTTCATACACCTCATATGGAAGCGAATACATATACGCATATCTTGGCATTGTTTGATGAAATGCTGTATCAAATACAGCCACATTAGGTTTCCCAGGAATCTCTTTTTCACATGCTTCAATCCCCATTAAATTAGCAGGATTGTGAAGAGGCGCAAGTTCAATACATTCCCTTATTGCTTTCTTTACCTCTTCATTGACAATTACCGCATCACTAAAATATTCCCCACCATGAACAACCCTGTGACCAATTGCATCAATTTCATCCATGGAATGGATAATACCAGCTTCTTCATGTGTAAGCATCTCTAACACAAGCTTAATAGCAACATTGTGGTCATTTATTTCCTGTTCTTTTACAATCTCTTGACCATTCTTTTGATGTCTAATAAATGCCCCCGGCAAACCAATCCTGTCAACAACACCTTTACAAAGAGCAACCTCTGTATCGGTATCAATAAATTGATACTTTAAAGATGAACTTCCTGAATTTAATACTAAAACCTTCATTTCCACATTCCCCTTCTATCAATAATTTATTTCATCATAGCCTGTACAGCAGTAATAGCAATAACCCCCACAATGTCTTCAGCTTTGCAACCTCGGGACAAATCATTTACAGGTTTTGCTATTCCCTGGGTAATAGGTCCGTACGCTTCTGCTTTTGCAAGCCTTTCTGTAAGTTTGTATGCAATGTTGCCAGCATCCAAATCAGGGAAGATTAGAACATTTGCTTGTCCTGCAACAGGACTTCCTGGCGCTTTCAGCTTTGCAACAGAAGGAACTATTGCTGCGTCTGCTTGAAGTTCGCCATCTATTAAAATGTCTGGTGCTTTCTCTTTTGCAATCCTTGTTGCCTCAACAACCTTGTCAACCATCTCAGACTTTGCAGAACCTTTGGTTGAATATGAAAGCATTGCTACTTTTGGAGTTTTACCAACTAAAGCTTCAAAGCTCTTTGCAGATGTAATAGCTATATCAGCAAGCTCTTCTGCTGTTGGATTTGGATTCAAACCTGCATCAGCATATACAAAAACTCCATTTTCACCATATTCGCAGTTTGGTACAACCATAATAAAGAAGCTTGAAACAAGTTTTACCCCAGGTGCAGTTTTTAATATCTGCAGAGCCGGTCTTAATGTATCTGCTGTTGAGTGAATAGCACCAGACACCATACCATCTGCCAAACCTTTGTACACAAGCATAACACCAAAATACATCGGGTCTTTCATAAACTTTTTTGCATCTTCCAATGTTACACCCTTGTTTTTTCTTAGTTCATAAAATTCATTTACAAATTCATCAAATCTATCAAAATTGTCTGGGTCAATAAAAATAGCTTCATCTACATCTGCACCAAACTTTGTTGCCTCTTTTTTTATCTCATCTTCTTTGCCAATCAAAACTATCTTAGCTATCTTTTCTTTCAAAGCTATAGAAGCAGCCTTTAAATTTCTTTCTTCGTAGCTTTCGGGTAGTACAATTGTTTTTATATCTGATTTTGCTTTTTCTATGATTGTATCAATAAATGCCATTTTTTAATACTCCTTTCGTTTATTATTTGACATATTGCACCTTATATATTATAAAACAAATTGTATCTTGTATACAAGAATTATTTTACTTTTAAAATAAATTTCCGCCTTAAAATACTAAACAAAAGTTTGAAGAATGTATGTTTTTGTGTTATAATTATCTCAAAATAATAATGCTTAAAGAAGGGGAAATAAGTATTATGAAAAAACAGCTTACAAAAAAGCAAGAGGAAATATTAGAGTTTATCAAAAAGAGAATCAAGGAAAAAGGCTACCCTCCTGCGGTGAGGGAAATTTGTGAGGCAACAGGTCTGAAGTCTACCTCAACAGTCCATGGTCACCTGACACGACTTGAAAAGAAAGGTTATATTAGACGCGACCCATCCAAACCAAGAGCCATAGAAATAGTAGATGAAGAATTTTATGTTCACAGAAATGTTGTTCAACTTCCTCTCGTAGGAAAGGTAACAGCAGGTGAACCAATCTTAGCAGTGGAAAATATAGAAGAAACTATGACCCTGCCGTACGACCTTGTTGGGACAGAAGATGCATTCTTACTCCGAGTTAGGGGAGATAGCATGATTGAGGCAGGAATTTTCGACAATGATATAATAATTGTCAGAAGACAAAATGTAGCTGAAAATGGAGATATTGTTGTTGCCTTAATTGATGATGAAGCAACAGTAAAAAGATTCTATAAAGAACACGACCATATAAGACTTCAACCAGAAAATAAGGCTATGGAACCAATTATCGTCAAAGACGTAAAAATCCTTGGCAAAGTAATAGGACTTATCAGGAGGATGTAGCAATTACATCCTCCTGATATTTTCTATAGCATGCAAAATCCCAACAAGCCCAGTTTCAAATGAAGAACTACCTTGAAGGTATGCGGCAAAAGGCTCTCTGATTGGCGCATCACAAGAAAGTTCCAAAGACGTACCCTGTACAAATCCGCCTGCTGCCATTATTACTTTATGAGAATATCCCGGCATATCCCAAGGTTCAGGCAAAACATTGCTGTCGACAGGACAGCCTTTTTGCACCCCTTGACAAAATCTTATAAGTTCGTATTGGTTTTTAAACACAATTGTCTGAATTATATCTGTTCTTTTTTCATTAAATCTTGGTAAAACCTCATATCCTAACTTTTCCATTATATATGAAGCAAATATAGCCACTTTCAAGCTTTCAGCAACAAGATATGGTGAGAATAAAAGTCCTTGTAAAATCTCTTTGTTAAATCCAAGAGACGGTCCAACTTCTTTTCCCATGCCGGGAGAATTCAGCCTATCTGCACACATTTCAACAAGTTCTTTTTTCCCTGCGATATAGCCGCCACACGAAGCAATTGTTCCACCAGGATTTTTGATAAGTGAACCTGCTATCAAGTCTGCTCCTATTTCGGTTGGTTCCAATTTTTCCACAAATTCACCGTAACAGTTGTCAACTACAACAAATGTTTGTGGAGAAATAGATTTTATATAGTTAATTACCTTTTCTAACTTTTCAATTGAAATTGATTCTCTCAACGAATATCCCCGTGAACGTTGAATGAAAACTACTTTTATAAAATTTTCTTTTAAAGCATTCTCTATTTTCCCAAAGTCAAAGTCATTTTTCTTCAAATCGATTTCTTGGTATTTTATTCCAAATTCAATAAGGCTTCCATATCCACCCTCTTTTATTCCTATCACCTTTTGTAATGTATCATATGGTTTTCCGCAGATTGAAAGAAGGATATCACCCGGCCTGAGCAGAGCAAATAGCATTGTTGCAATTGCCTGTGTCCCAGAAATAAATTGGATTCGAACAAGTGCATCCTCACATCCGAAAACCTGTGCAAAGATTTTTTCAATCACATCTCGCCCGCTATCTGAGTATCCATATCCATCTGTCTTATTCAGATGAGTGTATGAAAGCCTGCTGTGGTGAAAAGCATTTAAAACCTTTAGCTGATTGAAGGATTTTATTTCCTCTATATATTCGAAATTCTCTTTTAAATCTTCTAAAGCTTGCTCTGTTAAGCTTAGTAAATCATGAGAAAAATTATAAAATTTTTTTAATGCCTCGATATCTATCTTCAATACCATTGGCACCTCTCTTTTAAATTCTGATTGTCAAAAATTAAAGAAAGCTCATGAAACACTCGTTCATGAGCTTTCTTTTGAAATTGTGCGTTCTATTTTGTCTCTTAACCTTGATTATTATTTGATTGTTGAGAAGCTTGTTGATTATTCTGTGCCTGAGCCATATAGTTTATTGGCTTTGAGGGCATGATTGAAGATATAGCGTGCTTGTAAATTAGTTGCTGCTTGTTATTGTCAGTCTCTACAATCAATGTAAAGTTATCAAAACCCTTGATAACTCCTTTTAACTGAAAACCGCTGAGCAGAAAAATTGTAACATTCACTTTTTCTTTTCTTAACTGATTTAAAAATAAGTCCTGCAAGTTTAAACTTCCTTTCGCCACTTTATGTATTCCTCCCCAAACTTAAAAGTTTTTTATATTATAATTTTTATATGTTTTTCTTAAATTATACCACACTTTTGCAAAGTTCAAAACATTTTTTCACAACTTCTTCAAACCTCATACCTGTCACATCCAAAAATACAAATTCTCCCTGATATTTAAACCAAATCCTCTGCCTTTTAGCAAACTGTCTTGTCCTTATTTTAAGCTCTTCTTTCGCCTCTTGCAAAGAAATCTTCCCTTCAACATACGGTATTACCTGCTTATATCCAAGCCCCTGCATAGATTTTAAATCCTTTGAATATCCCATATCAAGAAGCATCTTTACTTCATCTGCAAGTCCCATATCAAACATCTTTTCAACCCGCTGGTCAATTCTCTGCCAGAGAGCTTCTCTTTCCATTATAAAACACAGAGGCAATACATTATACCTTTCGCTTCCCTTTCTTCTTACCTTGTCTAAAAACTCTGTTGGTTTTTTGCCAGTCAAAAAATAGATTTCTAAATATCTTATCACCCTTTTTACATTGTTTGGATGAACAGAATTTGCAGCATCTTTGTCTATTTCTTTAAGAAGTTCGTAAAGATACATATTGCCTTTATTATTAAGCTCATCGAAAAGCTTTTTTCTAACTTGTTTTGAATCCCCCATCTCAGGAAATTCAATATCGTCCACAACTGACTTTATATAAAAGCCAGTGCCGCCCACAAGCAAAGGCACCTTACCTCTTTTATAAATATCCAAAATTGCATTCGTTGCATCCTTTTGAAACATCGCCACATTATAGTCCTCATCTGGAAATACTACATCAATAACATGATGTCTGACAGCTTCTCTTTGCTCCTTTGTAGGCTTTGCTGTACCAATATCCATAAGCTTGTATACACACATCGAATCTGCAGACACAATCTCGCCATTTACAAGCTGAGCCAGCTCCACTGCAACATCTGTTTTACCCGTGGCAGTAAGTCCTGCAATAACAATTAAAGGTATTTTCTCCATTATTCTTTCACCTGCGCTGATATTTATACAATTCTTTTGAACATTTTTTCAATTTCTCTCTTAGAAATCTCTACTACCACTGGTCTTCCATGCGGACAGTGAAAAATTTCTTTTTTGATTAGCACAAGTTCAACTATTTCTTTTTTTTCTAAGTCTGAAATTTTACTATTTCCTTTTACTGCTGCTCTGCAAGCAATTCTTTTTAGCAGGTCCTCAGAAATTCCTACAAGACTCTTATCTTCAACCATTTGTTCGTATATCATCTCTATTATGTCAATTAAAAACATTTTTTCGATGTTCTCAGTCAGTATAGCAGGCCATGTCCTCACTAATATTTCATTTTTCCCAAAATCCTCAATTTCAAAACCCATCTTTTGAAAGATAGCTCGGTTTGAAATCACAAACTCTTTTCGTGAAGATGGAATCTGAACAATAACAGGAGAAACCAACACTTGGCTTTGAACATTTGAAGAATAAATTTGGCTTTTAAAATCTTCAAATAATCTTCTTTCGTGCACCGCGTGCTGGTCAATAAGGTATAAGCTGTCATCGCCTTGCACAATTATATAGGTATCAAAAGCGTAACCAACAATCTTGTAGTTTCCTGCATCAAAGTTTTCAAAGCCCTGTTGCTCAATTACAATCTCTTCACTCCTTGAAAACATTCCAAAGAAATTTGGCTGCTCTGAGATAACTAAAGATATATCATTTTTTAAGTTATCAGATAAAACTCCAGTTTGTTTTCGCTCAGCAACAGCATCATTTCCAACATTAGCTTTACTTAAATCAGCTTTAGGAATCATTTTTTCCGATTTCAACGAATCTGTTATAGCTTTATAAATGGTATTGTAAACAAATCTTTCATCTCTGAACTTTATTTCGAGTTTTGATGGATGCACATTGACATCAATCTCAGAAGGCGGAATTTGTATAAAAAGAAAAACTATTGGAAATCTACCTGTGATGACCGAATTCTTAAATGCCTCATCAATGCACGATGAAAGAAGTTTGCTTTTGATATATCTTCGGTTGACATAAAAATGATAACCTGAGCGTGTAGCTCTGCTCACAGTGGGGTTTACAAAATAACCCCAAACTTTTAAAGATTCTTTCTCAAGAGAAAATTCAACAAGATTTTTTACTATTTCTATCCCAAATATAGAACCAATGGCAGATTCAATCTTATTATCTCCTGGTGTAAAAATTTGTCTTTTGCCATCTGCCTCTGCCCGAAATGAAATCTCCGGCCATGCAATTGCAATCTTTTCTACCACCTCAAGACAATACTTTTGTTCAGTTGTTGGAGATTTTAAAAATTTTAACCTTGCAGGAGTATTGTAAAAAATATCTTCAACAACAATTCTTGTCCCCTCTTTAAAAGGACAAAAACTTTTAGAAAGGACTTTCCCACCTTCTACTTTTACCATGCACCCTTGTTCTTCTTCTAAATGCTTAGAAACAAGTGTCACCTTTGATACGCTTGATATTGCACAGAGCGCTTCCCCTCTAAATCCCATTGTTTTGATGCTAAATATATCCTCAAAAGATTTTATCTTGCTGGTTGTATGTCTTTCAAACACATATTCAATGTCATCAGGGTGAATTCCCTTCCCATTATCATATACCTCAATTCTCTTCATACCACCTTTTTCTATTTTAACATCAATTAAATTTGCTCCTGCATCTATTGAATTTTCCAAAAGTTCTTTAAGGCAGGATGCCGGTCTTTCTACAACCTCACCCGCTGCCAAGATGTGAGTTAACTGTTCAGGAAGTTTGTAAAGCTCTCTCATATCAATTGCCTCTCTTTGGCTTTAATTATTTCATGTTTGAGCTCACTTAAAATGTTTAAAGCCTGGATAGGAGTTATATTTAAAATATCAAGTTTCTCAATTTTGTCTATTATCTCTTCTTTTTTATAGGAAAAAAAATCTATCTGCTCAGTAAACTCCTTTTTGATTTCTCTTCTGAGTTTTCTGATATTTTTCCTATTTATATCAGCTTCTTCAAGCTGTTTTAGAATTTCCTCAGCCCTTTTTAATACCTCTTCTGGAATTCCAGCAAGCCGTGCAACATGAATCCCATAACTTGAGTCACATCCACCTCTAACAATTTTCCTTAAAAATATAATGTTTTTGCCCTCCTCCTTGACATCAACCCTATAGTTTTTTACACCTGGAATCCTCTCTTCAAGCTCTGTTAACTCATGGTAATGAGTTGCAAAAAGGGTTTTTGCACCAATTTTAGATTTATCAGCAACATACTCTAAAACTGCCCATGCTATGGAAAGTCCATCATATGTGCTTGTTCCTCTTCCAACCTCGTCAAAAATTATAAGGCTTTTTGGCGTTGCATTTTTCAATATGTTCGCAACTTCTGACATCTCCACCATGAAGGTACTCTGCCCAGATGAAATATCATCAGATGCCCCTATCCGTGAAAAGATTTTATCAACTACACCAATGTGTGCCTCATCAGCAGGTACAAAACATCCCATCTGTGCCATTATGACAATTAAGGCTACCTGTCTCATGTATGTAGACTTACCAGCCATATTTGGACCAGTTATAATCAAAACTCTGTTTTCTGCCTGATCAAGTTCAGTGTCATTTGGAATGAAATTGCCCCTGCCTATCATCTTTTCAACAACTGGGTGTCTACCGTTCTTAATATATATTCTATCCCCTAAGTAAACATTTGGCCTGACATACTCATTGTCAATTGCAATACGGGCAAATGAACACAGAACATCCAAGTTGGCAATATTGCTTGCTGTCTTTTGAATTCTTTCAATCTGAGCCTCAATCCTATCCCTTATTTCGCAAAAAAGCTGGTATTCAAGTTCGATAAGTTTTTGATCAGCACCCAATATTTCATCTTCCAATTTTTTGAGTTCCTCTGTTATATACCTCTCTGCATTTGCAAGAGTTTGTTTCCGAATGTATCTGTCAGGAACAAGAGAGTAGTTTGACTTGGTCACCTCAATATAGTATCCAAAAACCTTGTTATAACCAATTCTGAGATTTTTTATACCTGTGAGGTTCCTCTCTTTTTCTTCATACTCAACTAAAAGCTCTTTGCTATTTTTAGATATATTTCTCAGCCTATCTACTTCTTCGTTAAAACCCTCTTTAATTATTCCACCCTCTTTTAGGGACACAGGTGCATCCTCATTTATAGAACTGTCAATAAGCGCATATATATCTTCTAATGTATCAAGACCTTCATAAATCTCTTTTAATAATTCTGAATCAAATGAAGAAAGAAATTGTTTTAAAGTTGGCAACACTTCAATAGACTTTTTTAGACTCAGCAAATCTTTAGCATTCACATTCTTATATGCAAACTTTGAGGAAAGTCTTTCTATATCATACATTCTGCTCAAAAGTTCTTCTACCTGCACTAAAGTGGAATAGTTTGATTTGAGCTCCTCAACACTATCAAGCCTTTTATTAATCTCAATAATGTCAATAAGAGGTCTTTCAATCCATTTTTTCAATAGCCTTGAACCCATTGAAGTCTTCGTTTGATCCAAAATACCAAGAAGGCTATTCTTTCTGGAGCGCTGAATAATACTCTCTGTGAGCTCCAAATTTCGTTTTGTGTTTATGTCAATTTGAAGATAGTTTTGGACTCTGTAAAATTCAAACCTCCTTATATAATCAAAGGAAATTTTTTGGGTCTCTGTTAAGTATTTTAGCAAATTTCCTACGCTCAAAATCAGCTTCTCATCTATTTTGCCAACATTTATCTGATTTTCAATAATCTCATGGCACTTTTGTAAATCCACAAACTCTATCATCTGCACAAAAGAAGTGCAGTTTTTCTTCAAAAATTCATAAAGCTCATCTTCTATATTTGAAATTAAAATTTCACTGGGACTGTATTTGCCAATTTCATTTACCAGTTTCTGAAGGTCCTCTTCAAGAAGGCAAGAGTACATCTCACCAGTTGAAACATCTACAAATGTCAGGGCAAATTCAGATCTGTCTTTTGATATACAACATATGAAATTATTGGCTGTCGAAATATTATCGTCAATAAATGTGCCTGGAGTTATTATTCTTGTAATTTCCCTTTTAACAATTCCCTTTGCAAGCTTTGGGTCTTCCACCTGTTCGCAGATAGCAACCTTGTAACCTTTTTCGATAAGCTTTGCAATGTAACTGGTCGCAGAATGGTACGGCACACCGCACATAGGAGCTTTTTCATTGTTTCCACAATCTCTGCTGGTTAAAGCTATCTCAAGCTCTTTAGACGCCACAATCGCATCTTCAAAAAACATCTCATAAAAATCGCCAAGCCTAAAAAATAAAATACAATCTTTCACCTTCTGTTTTATTTCCATATATTGCTGCATCATAGGAGTTAACTCTTGCATAATCTAAATCACCTCGCCATACAGCCAATGCTCTGCAGCTTCAAATATCTTTACATTGACAAACTTAAACATAAACTCCTCAGAACATTTCACATTGACAACCTTGTTTGTTCTTGTTCTTCCAGCAAGCAAGTTATTTCTCTTAGAGTGACTATCAATAAGAATTTCATATGTTTTGCCAAGCATCTGCCTGTTCTTTTTCAAAGCTATTTCTTCAACAAGCTTTACAAGACGTTGAAATCTTTGGTATTTTATATCATCAGGAACCTGATTTGGCATTTTTTCAGCCGGTGTCCCTCTTCTTTTCGAATAGATAAAGGTATATGCAGAGTCAAACTCTACTTTTCTGCACACATCAAGAGTATCTTCAAAATCTTCGTCTGTCTCCCCCGGAAAACCTACAATAATGTCAGTAGTAATTGCTATATCAGGAATATTTGTTTTAAGCTTTTCAACAAGTCTAAGATAGTCTTCTTTTGTATAGTGCCTGTTCATAGCCTTCAATATCCTTGTTGACCCTGACTGAACTGGTAGATGTATATGTTCACAGACTTTCTCCAAATCCCTCATAGCCACAATAAGCTCGTCTGACAAATCCTTAGGATGAGAAGTTACAAATCTAATCCTCTCAATTCCTTTTATTTCATTTACCTTTTCAAGTAGCTTCGGGAAAGTAATACTATTTCCTAAGTCTTTTCCATATGAATTAACATTTTGCCCCAAAAGAGTAACTTCTTTTATTCCATTTTGAGCAAGCTGTTCAATCTCATAAATAATCTCTTCAGGTCGCCTGCTTCTTTCTCTTCCTCTGACATATGGAACTATGCAATAAGAACAAAAGTTGTTACATCCGTAAATTATATTGACAAATGCACTAACTCCTTGCCTTCTTGCAGTTGGAATTCCCTCAACAACCACATCCTCATCTTCTGAAACCTCAATAACAGTTTTTTTCTCGGTAATAGCAGTGTAAAGAAGTTGCGGAAATTTATGAAGACTTTTTGTTCCAAATATTATATCCAGAAATGGAAACAATTTTGCAAGTTTTTGTGCAACTTCAACCTGCTGCGGCATACATCCGCACACACCAACTATCAAATCAGGCTTTTTTTCCTTTAGCCTCTTTAAAGGACCAATATTTCCATATACCCTTGACTCTGCATGTTCTCGCACGCTGCATGTGTTAAATATTATCAAGTCAGCTTCTTGAATGTTTTCAGTCTCAATGTATCCCATTGCGTTTAGCATTCCAGCTAATTTTTCAGAATCATGAACGTTCATCTGACAGCCATATGTCACAATGTGATATTTTTTATTTTTGCCATTTGCAAGGTAATACTCTGTATTCATTTTTTCAATCTCTTCAACAAACCGTGCCTGTGTTCCAAAATCTATATAATAAATGTTTTTGCTTTCCAATTTTATCCCCCTCAAAACTTTTTTATTTGACAAGCTTTATTATAGCATTTTATTTGTCAAATTATAATATCTTAAAGTCTCCCATTTTTTTCTTAATATTTCTTTAATACTTGGTGCACACTTCTTTATTGAAAGCAGAAACAAAAATCTTCTTCAACAAAAAGGGAGGAAAACTAAAATGCCAAGAAGAAAGAGACTTGTTCCAGAGGCAGCACCTCAACTTGACAAATTAAAACAGGAAACTGCCAGCGAAGTTGGTGTAACTCTTGACAACTACAATCCTAACATCACTGCAAAACAAGCTGGGACTGTCGGTGGATATATGGTTAAAAAGATGATACAGGACTATCAAAACAGGGCAAAAAATCAGCAATAAGAAAACGGGGAGGAAAGCCAAAACTTTCCTCCCCATCTTTTCAATTAGTAGAATAAAATTATTACAATGCATATACCTCTTCAGCTGGAAGTATTTTTACATTGTTTTCTTTTAGCACTTCAATTGCCTCATCAGCTTTCTCTACTTTTAGTATAACAAGAGCCTGGTCACTAAGCTTTCCGACAAAAGCATACATGTACTCTATCCCTATGTCTTTTTTGTAGAGTATTTCAAGAACCTTTGCAAGCCCTCCTGGTTTGTCTTCTACAGCAATGGCAATTACATCTGTTGCTGAAACTGTAAAACCACTTTCTTTTAAAACCTGCAAGGCTAAATCAGGCTTGTTAACAATCAGCCTCAAAATACCAAAATCGGTTGTATCAGCAATTGACAAAGCTGAGATGTCTATATCGTGCTTACCTAATATCCCTGTCACTTCTGCAAGCCTGCCTGATTTGTTTTCCAAAAAAACTGAGATTTGCTTTACAAACATTTTAATTACCTCCTACAATCATAAACTTACCACTTTACCTATTATATAGATACCCATTTTTTTAATTATATTTTTCTCTTGTCAATAACTCTTTTCGCCTTTCCTTCACTTCTTTCAATTGTCTTTGGTTCAACAAGTCGAACCTTTACAGAAATTCCAAGAGTCTCTTCAATAGCTTTTGTTATTTTCTTCTCAAGCTGTTCAAGTTTTTTAACCTCATCAGAAAACATTCTTTCAGAAACTTCTACCAAAACCTCAAGAACATCAAGATTGTTAACCCTATCCACAATCAGCTGATAATGTGGCTCGACTTCTCCCATCTCAAGTAGGACGCTTTCTATCTGAGATGGGAAGACATTGACACCACGTATAATTATCATATCATCTGTTCTACCAATAACCTTTTCCATCCTTACTAATGTTCTACCACACTTGCACCTATCATAGTGAAGAGCAGTTATGTCTCGTGTTCTGTATCTTATAAGTGGAAGTCCTTCTTTTGTAATTGTGGTAAATACAAGCTCACCATATTCTCCCTCGCCCAAAACTTCACCTGTTTCTGGATTGATTATTTCTGGTAAGAAATGGTCTTCATTTATATGCATTCCACACTGATATTCACATTCAAACGAAACCCCAGGTCCAATTATTTCTGAAAGACCGTATATATCGTATGCCTTGATATTCAATTTTGATTCTATCTCTTTTCGCATGTTTTCTGACCACGGCTCTGCACCAAATACCCCTGACTTTAGCTTAAGCTGAGATTTGTCAATTCCCATCTCTTCCATAGTCTCAGCAAGATAGAGAGCATATGAAGGTGTGCAAGCCAAAACTGTTGTTCCAAAATCAACCATAATCTGTATCTGTCTTCTCGTATTTCCAGATGAAATAGGTATTACTGATGCACCAATCCGCTCTGCTCCGTAGTGAACACCAAGCCCACCTGTGAAAAGACCATAGCCATATGCTATCTGGACAAACGAGTGTTTGTCTGCTCCGGCTGCCACAAGTGTCCTTGCCATAACCTCAGACCAAATACCAATATCATGTTTTGTGTATCCGACAACAGTGGGTTTGCCTGTTGTTCCAGAAGAAGCATGAATTCTTACAATTTCGCTCAAAGGTACAGCAAAGAGTCCATACGGGTAGTTATCACGCAAGTCCTGTTTTGTAGTAAATGGAAGTTTCTTTAGGTCGTCCAAGCTCTTTATGTCTTCAGGGATAATACCAAGCTCTTGCATTTTTCGCCTGTAATACGGCACGCTCGTATATACTCTTTTTACAGTCTCAACAAGTCTTTTGAGCTGAATCTCCTGCAAAGTACTTCTGTCCATGCACTCCATATGTTCATCCCAATATCTCATCTTTACTTTTCCACCTCACACATTTTAATTCTTCTACCAAGCTCAAATGCTTTTAAATTAATTTCAATAAACTCTTTTTTTACATTCCTCTCTATAGACTTTTTAAATAAAGCCTCATCTATATCCAAAAACCTGCTAAAAAATCCCAGCATCAAGATGTTTTGAGCCCTTGAATTTCCTAACTGAGAAAGCAGCTTTTTAACTTCAACCCTACAAGCCTTAACACCAACTGTTTGCAAGATTTTTTCTACATCAGGATATTCATAAGCTCCTGTTATTACACTCAGAGGAGGAATTTCATAATCTGAATATATCAAAATTCCATTATTTTTCAGATACTCAAGCCACCTTAAAGCTTCTAATTTTTCAAACGCCAAAATATAATCAGCTTCTGCTTTGTCCACAAGAGGTGAGAATACTTTTTCGCCTGCCTTAACATATGTAACTACACTTCCACCTCTTTGTGCCATACCATGAACTTCAGAAATTTTTACATCATATCCAATATTTAATAAAACATCTCCCAAAATTTTGCTAAATAATATATTTCCCTGACCACCAACACCAACTATCAATATATTTATATTCTTTTTCATGCAATCACTGCTCCTTTTGACTTAAAATTGCTCCAAATTTACAAACATCTTCACACATTCCACATGCAAGACATAAGTTAGTATCAATTGTAGGTTTATCTTTTAAGGAAATAGCGGGACAACCCAAACTCAAGCATAGTCTGCAATTTTTGCATTTTTCAAAATCAATATATCTTTTTGAAATTGAAAATTTATACCTTCGGTGCAGCCTGCATGGTGCTTTAGTAATCACAACCTTAACACCTGGGAGGTCTAATAATTGCTTTATTTTTTCTACATTTTCCTTTATTTTATACGGATTTACTTCCTCTACTGCAACGCAGCCTAAAGCTCTGCAAAGGCTCATAAGGTCAAGTTTGTAAGTTTGCTCTCCTTTTATTGTATATCCTGTTGCGGGATGGTCTTGATGCCCTGTCATTCCAGTTGTTGAGTTGTCTAAAATCATAACAAGTATATCAGAACCATTGTATACAGCATCAATAATACCTGTTATCCCTGAGTGAACAAATGTAGAATCTCCAATCACTGCGATAACCTTTTGCTTTTTATCTGATGCATTTGATATTCCGTGCGCCATTCCAATACTTGCACCCATGCAAACGCAACTGTCCATTGCATTAAAAGGAGATAGTGCCCCTAAGGTATAACATCCAATATCACCTGTGATGACAACATCTTTTAGCCTGCTTAAAACATAAAAAATTCCTCTGTGGGGGCACCCAGGGCAAAGCACAGGAAGTCTTGGAGGAAGTGTTTGTTTTACTTTGTATGGAACCTCAATTTCTTTGTTCTCTACCGCCCTTTTTATAAATGACGGCGAATATTCACCTGTTAATTTGAAAATCTCTTTTCCCACAATATTGTTTATTCCCATTGCTTTTATATTCTCTTCCAAAAATGGGTCAAGCTCTTCAACTACATACACCTTTTCAAATTGAGAACAAAAATCTTTTATTAGTCTCTCTGGAAGTGGCCACACCATGCCAAGTTTCAAAACCCACGCATCAGGATAAGCTTCTTTGACATACTGGTAAGCTATCCCAGAGGCAATGAAAGCCATTTTCTCTGTTCCTTGTTCAATCTTATTAATTCCAATTGTCTCTGAAAATTCTTTTAAACTTTTTAATCTTTTTTCTACAAATTCATGACGTGGACGGGCCATTGCAGGCATCATGACATATTTTTGTATATCTTTTTTGTATTCAAATTTTACTTCTTCTCGCTGCCCTTCTTCTACAACAGATTGAGAATGAGCAATTCTTGTAGTAAGTCGCAAAATTACAGGAGTATCAAACTTTTCGCTCATCTCAAAACCAATCTTGACAAAATCAATGCATTCCTGACTATCAGATGGCTCTAATACAGGTACTTTTGCTGCTTTTGCTATATTTCTGGTATCTTGCTCGTTTTGAGAAGAATGCATACCTGGGTCGTCTGCAACAGCTATCAAAAGCCCGGCATTTACTCCTGTGTAAGATGCAGTAAAAAGAGGGTCTGCTGCCACATTCAAACCTACATGTTTCATTGAACAGATGGCACGCCTGCCGTAAATAGCTGCACCAATTGCAACCTCAAGCGCTACTTTCTCGTTTGGCGCCCATTCACAATAGATTTCATTATACTGGGCTATTGCCTCTGTAATCTCTGTTGAAGGTGTGCCAGGGTAAGCTGTTGCAACCTTAACTCCTGCTTCATAACATCCTCTGGCAACAGCAAAATTTCCAAGCAAAAGCTTTTTCAATTTATCTCAACCTCCATTACATTTAATTGGTTTTATTTCTCAAATCAATTACTCTTTTTGCCTTTCCAGTAGTTCTTTCTAAAGTTTTCGGTTCAACAAGTTTTACCTTAACATTTAATCCCAATACAGTAAATATCCTGTGCTTTATCTTATTTTCTAATTTCTCGAGTTCAGCATATCTTTCCAAAAGTTTTCCATCAACAAGCTCTACATGAACTTCCAAATCATCCAAATATCCTTTCTTTGTGACAACAAGTTGATAGTGAGGACCTATACCTTCAATTCCCATTAGAACACTTTCTATCTGAGAGGGAAATACATTGACACCTCGGATTATTAGCATATCATCTGTTCTTCCTTTAACAGATGTCATTCTCACATTTGTCCTTCCGCACTTGCATGGCTCATATATAAGTGAGGTGATATCCCTTGTTCTATATCTTATAAGAGGCATACCTTCTTTTGTAATGGTTGTTAATACAAGCTCTCCTGTTTCTCCTTCTTCAAGAACCTCTCCTGTGTCGGGATTTATTATCTCAGGATAGAAATGGTCTTCATTTATATGTAACCCTTCTCTATATTCACACTCTCCAGAAACCCCTGGACCAATTATTTCAGAAAGTCCATAATTTTCTGTTGCAAAAAGTCCCCACTTCTTTTCAATCTCTCTTCTCATCTCAACTGTTGAAGCTTCTGCACCAAAAAGGCCCAGTCTTAGTTTTATCCTTGACTTATCAATGCCAAGTTCATTTGCAACCTCGTCTATGTAAAGTGCATAAGACGGTGTACATACCAAAACTGTAGCACCAAAATCCTGCATAACCATAAGCTGCTTTTCAGTATTACCACTTGAAATTGGAATTACTGTTGCACCAACTCTCTCTAAACCCTGGTGAAGTCCAAAAGCACCAGTAAAGAGTCCGTAACCAAAAGCAATCTGAGCAATATCATGTTCTCTGACACCTGCTGCTGTGACTATTCTTGCAACAACCTCTGTCCACACTTCCATGTCATGTTTTGTATATCCTACAACGGTTGGCTTACCTGTTGTGCCTGAGGAGGCATGAATTCTAACAATTTTTGAAAGAGGGACAGTAAAAAGACCATACGGATAGTTTTCTCTCAGGTCATCCTTAGTTGTGAAGGGAAGAAGCCGAATATCTTTTAAATTCTTAATATGATGTGGCTTTACTCCTATTTCATCAAATTTTTTACGGTAAAAAGGAACATTTTCATAAACCCTTTCTACCGTTCTTTTAAGTCTTTCAAGCTGCAGTTCTTCATACTGTTTTCTATTGAGTTTTTCATATTCAGACCATATCATCCCAACCTACCATCCTTCCTACCTTTTATGTATAAATTCAAATATGCAAAAACCACAAACTTATTAAGTATTATATTTTAATATCTCATCTTTTTCAAGAAAAAAACTAAAAAAAGGCCATGTCAAACCTCACAAAATGTTCGACATGGCTCTACTTTACTATAACAAATTTTCCATTTTCAATATCTATATCAATACTGTCACCTTCAACAATGGTACCCTTTAAAATTTCTTTTGCTATAAGTGTCTCAACATTTTTTTGCAAGAACCTTTTTATTGGCCTTGCACCAAAGTTTACATCAAAGGCATTTTCCATAACAAACTCTTTTGCTCTTTGTGTCAGCCTTATTGAAATTCCTTTTTCTATTAGCTTCTGTTGGATTTCTGCAACTCGAAGGTCAATAATTTTTATAATCTGCTCTTTTGTGAGAGGTTTGAAGATTATAATCTCGTCAAGCCTGTTTAAAAACTCTGGCCTAAAATGTAATTTTAATTCTCTATCTATTAGTTTCCGTGTCTCTTCATCTATTTCACCATTTGAAATTTTTGCATTCAAAAGATACTCACTTCCCAAGTTAGAGGTCATTATTATTATTGTATTTTTAAAATCCACAGTCCTGCCCTTAGAATCAGTAAGCCTTCCATCATCCATTATCTGAAGAAGAATATTAAAAACATCTCTATGAGCTTTTTCTATCTCGTCAAAAAGCACAACAGAATAAGGTTTTGTTCTAACAGCTTCTGTAAGCTGGCCTCCTTCTTCATATCCTACATATCCTGGTGGTGCTCCAATCAAGCGTGAAACTGAGTGTTTTTCCATATACTCTGTCATGTCAATTCTTATCATATTGTTTTCAGAGTCAAACAGAGCTTCAGCTAACGCTCTTGCAAGTTCTGTTTTACCAACACCAGTTGGACCTAAGAACAAGAAGGTACCTATTGGTTTTCTCGGGTCTTTTATTCCAGCTCGTGCTCTCATTATTGCATTGCACACAGCTTCAATTGCTTCATCCTGACCAACAACACGTCTGTGCAAAATTTTGTCAAGCTCTAAAATCTTTTGCCTTTCTGTTTCTACAAGCTTAGCAACAGGAATTCCTGTCCATTTTGATACAATCTTTGCAATCTCCTCTTCTGTTACTTCCTCTTTTAAAAGTCTTTTTTCCGGTGGAATCTTTTCTAATTCCTGACGTTTTCTATCTAAAGCTTTTTGGAGTTCTATTAACTTGCCATATTTTAGCTCAGAGAGCCTATTTAGGTCATAGTTTCTTTCAGCCTCTTCAATTTGAATTTTAACATTTTCAATCTCTTCTTTGATTCTTCTTACCTCTTTTATTAGCTCTTTCTCGTACTCCCACTGTGCCGAAAGTTCATCTGCCCTGCTTTGAAGCTGCGCAATTTCCTTTTCAATTTCCTCTATGCGCTGTTTTGCGCTCGGGTTTTCTTCTTTTTGCAAAACATTATTTTCAATTCTCAGCTGCATAATTTTCCTTGTAATTTCATCCAGTTCTGTAGGCATAGAGTCTATCTCAGTTCTCAAAAGTGCAGCCGCCTCGTCAATCAAGTCGATTGCTTTATCAGGCAAGAATCTATCTGAAATATATCTGTCCGAAAGCTTTGCTGCTGCAATCAAAGCATCATCTGTGATTCGTACTCCGTGATGGATTTCAAATCTCTCTTTAAGTCCTCTCAAAATGGAAATGGTATCTTCAACAGATGGAGGATTTACTAAAACAGGCTGAAATCTCCTCTCAAGTGCAGCATCCTTTTCTATATATCTTCTATATTCGTCAATTGTTGTTGCGCCGATACAATGCAGTTCTCCCCTTGCCAGCATGGGCTTTAAAAGGTTTCCTGCATCCATAGCACCTTCTGCTCTTCCTGCTCCAACTATGTTGTGTATCTCATCAATAAAAAGTATTATTCTTCCTTCAGAAGCAATGATTTCATTTAAAACAGCTTTCAGCCTTTCTTCAAACTCTCCTCTGTATTTTGCACCTGCAATGAGGGCACCCAAATCAAGAGCAAAAATTGTCTTGTCTTTAAGCCCCTCTGGAACATCTCCTTTTACAATTCTTTGTGCAAGCCCTTCAACAATAGCAGTTTTACCAACTCCAGGCTCGCCAATCAAAACAGGGTTATTTTTGGTTCTGCGCGAAAGTATTTGGATAACTCTTCTTATCTCTTCATCTCTTCCAATTACAGGATCAAGCTTGCCTTTTCTTGCAAGTTCAGTAAGGTCGCGGCCATATTTCTTTAAAACTTCATAAACTTCCTCAGGATTTGGATTTGTTATTCTTTGATTTCCCCTAATTTTGTAAAGCTGCTGTAAAAATTTTTCGCGTGTAATTCCATATTTTCTGAATATATTCTTAGAAGAAGGGATATCTGAGTCTATCATAGCTAAATAAACATGCTCAACGCTTATATATTCGTCTTTAAACTTTTTTGCTTCTTCTTCTGCCCTGATTAAAATCTCGTTTACATATCTATTTACGTATACCGTTGAAGCACCAGGTCCGTATACCATTGGAATCTTTTTCAGCTGCTCTTCAACATCTCTTTTATAAAGCTCTATGTCAATACCCATGTTTTTAAGAATCTTTGCTACAAGTTTACCATCTTCATTCACAAGTGCATAATGGAGATGCTCTGGCCCTATTTCTTGATGCTTGTAAACAATAGCTGTATTTTGTGCATCTAAAAGAGCAGTTTGAAGACTTTGAGTAAATCTTTCCATATTCATCTCAAATCAACACCTCACGTAAAAAGTATTTAAAGGACAGTATAAAACAATCAGGGAAGGTCTTTACCTTCCCTGAGAATTTGCTTATTCTATATCAATTGTTCTTACATCTGGTTTTGAAGGTCTTTCTTTTGGAAGTACTATTCTCAAGATTCCGTCCTCGTATTTTGCTTTGATACCATCCTCTTTTACATTGTCAAGATAGAATGTTCGGGAAAATGCACCATATCTTCTTTCTCGTCTTATAAAGTTTTCTCTCTCTTCTTTTTCCTCTTTCTTTGTCTCTGCCTTTATTGTAAGTTTGTTATCATAAAGCTCTATCTTGATATCCTCTTTTTTGACCCCCGGAAGTTCTGCTTCAATAATATACTCATTTTCAGTCTCCTTAATGTCAGTTCTCATGAATCTTGTACCTTTTTCAAATGGTGCAAAGAAATCTTCAAACCAGTCATCAATGTCAAAAAACTCTCTTTCAATCTTTCTCATAATGTCAAATGGTCTTTTGCCAAATGGAACTATGTCTCTGAGCATCTCACATCACCCTCCTCTTTTCTATTTTTATTTTTAGGACGTTTTTTTTGATTTTGACTATCTTTGACTTTCAATTAATATTATATATCTTTTTCTTTTACTTTCAATTCTCAAATTTGCCCAAAATCGACGATTTTCTGTGATTTTTTGTACTCTACTTTTATTTTTCTCACTTTCTCTCAAGATTATTCTATCTTTTCTGTTAAAAGCTTCTGAAGCTCTTCTATAAAGGTATTTATATCCTTAAACTGCCTGTAAACAGAAGCAAACCTCACATATGAAATCTCATCAATCTTCTTGAGCTTTTCCATAACCATCTCACCAATTTCTCTTGATGAGATTTCTTCGCGCATAGAATTATAAATCTCATTCTCAATTTCATCTACAATCTTATTCATCTGCTCAATAGAGACAGGTCTTTTCTGGCACGCTTTTATAATACCATTTAAGATCTTATTCCTGTCAAACTCTTCTCTTCTATTATCTTTTTTAATAACTAAAATTGGCTGTTTTTCTATTTTTTCGTATGTTGTAAATCTTTTTTGACATTTTAGACACTCACGTCTTCTTTTTATAGTTTTTCCTTCATTAGTTGGGCGAGTATCAACAACTTTACTGTCTTCATACCCACAAAAAGGACATCTCATACTTTCATCTCCAATTCCTGATTATATACTACTGTGCAATTTTTCCCACTACTTTTTGCTCTATACATTGCAATATCTGCACATTTAATAAGATCTTTTACATTGTCAGCATGCAAAGGATAAGAAGCAATACCAAAGCTAACTGTCACTCGAGTCTGAATCAAATTATCTTCTATTATTTCACTTTCAATAGCTCTTCTGATTCTCTCAACTACCTTGTAAGCTTCATTACTTTCAAGGTGATTAAAGACTATTATAAATTCCTCTCCTCCATAACGTGCAACAATATCACCTTTTCGCACCTTTTCTCTTGCTATTCTAACTATCGTTTGCAACACCTTGTCTCCGAACAAATGCCCGTATGTATCATTTAACTTTTTAAAATTATCAACATCAAAAAGAGCAATGCTAATCGGATATCTTCCTGCAGATGCCTGAATCTCTCTTTCTAAGACTTCATAAAGATATATTCTATTGAAAGCACCCGTTAGCCCATCAACCATAGCCATTGACCTCATCTGCTGATACAAACTTGAGTTTTCCAATGCAATTGAAACTTGTGCAGCAATGGATGTTAAAAATCTAAGATTGTCTTCTGTAAATACATCTTCAAATATATGTTCGAGTAGTATTATTCCATACCTGTCATTTTTTGTTGCCAATGAAGCATACATTATCGACTTTGTAGCTCTTCCATTTATGAAAGGACAATCTTCACTGCTCACCTTATTCCTATAGCCATTTTCACAATTTAATGCAACACTTCTGAGCCACCCTATATTCTCCTGCTTAAAGCTTTCTTTTTGTTCGTTCTCTGGAAGGTTAGAAAATGCAACATAAAGCTCTGTTTTTTCTTTATTAAATAACAGTATAGAGCTTTTGTCAACACCAGTGACTCCAATTAAAACATCATTAACAAACTTTAAAAGTTCATTAGTATCAAGTATTTGTGTTATTATTTTACTAATTTCCTGAAGGTTAAAAAATTCCCCCAGAGAGATGTTTAGTCTTTTGTTAATCTCCTTCAGATAACTTATTTCCCTTTCCAATTCTTTAATTTTTGCATCTTTTGCCTCACTAAGCAGCTGTTGGTTTCTTAAATTTTCTTCGTACTGTTTTAGTTTTATACTAATTTCATTAGTTTGACTTTTTTCAAAGACCTCAAGTTTGTTAGAATAAGAAAACCAAAAGATATAAAATAGAATATAAAATAGGTTTCTCAAATCTTCGCTGGTGATATTGTTTGTAATAAAATCGAGAAATATAAAAAATGTATATGAAAAAATCAAAACCATTGCTACCTGCCTTAAATTTCTCATATTTATTCTTTCAATGTAAAATAGGAATACAAGCGATATGACAAACATCAAATCAAAAAGCCTCTCATATCCGAAAAAGAATACAAGATTTACAACCTCAAAAAATTTCAAATACCTAAAAATCTCTTCATTAATCTGTCCATTCTTACCAAAAAGCCATATCTTGAATATATTGTAGGCTGATGAAATAAACAAAAATATTAGAGGAACAAGCCACTGTGAAAAAGAAAGTGTTTCTAAAGTAGGTGAAAATAACAGCTTATCAAAAAGTAAGTACACTGCAATTGATAAAATTAAAAACCATGAAATTTTTATGTATTCCCTTTCAATTGCTATTTTTTCAGTGCTCACAAGCCTTCCTCCCATTTATAGCAATCCATTGTCTTCAAGTAACAACTTTTTTTTTTTTTTTTTTTTTTTTTATTTATGCTATATATTGACAATAATCATAAAACACAACACAAGTATACTTCTTTTATCTTTATTATATTACATCTCACAAGCTCTGTCTATAAAAAGAAGTGACAAACCGTTAAAGGGAACTAATGGAATAATTGTACAAAGTGAAGCTTGACTTTTGCAGATAGTTAAAATAAAAATAGCTTGCAATCCCTTGTAAATAAAGGATTGGAGTCTATTTAAGTTTTAGCAAAATATCATAGTAAAAATTACTCTTTTTTGTCTCTTCCAAAATTTTCCTTATTTCTTTTAGTCTCATAAATTTCTTACTAAAATCTTTAAGTATCTTTAGCACACATTATTTTGTTTCAAAAATCGGGTATATCTTTCTATTGTCTTTTTGTCTATTTCATGAATATTGGTGTTTGCATCAATAAAACGAGTAAATTATTCAAAGTTTATGGTATAATAATCAGGGAAGGTATTAGCTAAATTTTTGAGTTTGCAGTGTGTAATTAAATTCGTCGGATACTTGTTTGAATGTTTTACTTTCAATTTTACTACTCCTAAAAAGAAAAACCTCACCAGATTTTTGTTCTGGTGAGGTCTTTTTTCTATATCTACCTCTCATTTTTTACATGGTGCGGATGGGGGGATTTGAACCCCCATGGGGAGAGCCCCACAAGATCCTGAGTCTTGCGCGTCTGCCAATTCCGCCACATCCGCAAAACTTTACTCTTTCTTTAATATATTTTAAGCTATTACCACACGGTCTGTCAATAACATCATTTTTGGATTTAATCAAGTTTTTTTGAAAATTTCTTTACAGAAACCAGCAAAAGAAGTATTCCAAGAAACACTAATACCAATACTTCTTTCCAAAGTTGTTCAACTCCTACTCCTTTTAAAACAATCCCTCGCAAAATTATAAGAAAATAAGTAAGAGGAACAAAATTACCTAAAAACCTTATCACAGGTGGCATTGCTTCTCTTGGAAACATAAAACCTGAAAGTAGAACGCTTGGAAGTAAAAACAAAAGTGCAAGTTGCATTGCCTGAAGCTGGGTCTTCGAAATAAAAGAGATAAGCATTCCTATCATAAGAGCACACAGGACAAATTCCAATCCAAAGAGCAAAAGTGAAAATATACTACCTCTCACTGGTACTTTAAACCAAGCAACACCAAATAATAGCGCCACCAAAAAATCTCCAAATCCAAGAAATATATAAGGTACAAGTTTACCCAATATCAGTTCAATTGATTTTATAGGTGTTACAATCAGCTGTTCAATAGTTCCCTTTTCTCTTTCCCTCACAATAGCAAAAGCAGTTAATATAATTGTTATGTTCTGCATTATCAAACCCATAAGACCGGGTATTGTAAAAAGTTCACTTTTCATTGAAGGGTTGTACTTAACTCTTGTTCTCAAATCAATAAAAGGCTTATTTAAAATACTTTGGTTATACATATTTTGTATTGTTAAAATACCACTTGTAAATACTGTCTTTGCTATTGTTGGGTCTGTGCCATCAACAATGAATAAAATTTGTGGACTTCTTTTTTGCTTTAGCTTTGTAGAAAAATTTGAAGGAATAATCAGGGCAGCTTTAATTTTTCCACTGTCAAGCCACTCATCAATTTCTTTCTGATTCTGCGCAAACAAATCTGGCTTAAAATACCTGGTATTCTGGAGTTTTTTAATAATTTCTCTGCTTTCAAGTGTATTTGACATATCAAGTATGCCGATTACAACATTCTCTATATCCATTTTAACAGCGTATCCAAAGAGCATAAGCATAATAAACGGTGCTACAAATGCCAAAACAAAACTTGCTTTGTCTCTTTTTATTTGAATAAATTCTTTTTTAGCAATAGCAAAGAACCTTCTTGCTGAAAATCCTCTCATAGCAAACTAACACCTCTTTTTGAACACTTTTACTCAGAAAATACCTTCACAAAGACATCCTCTATGCTGTCAGACATATACTTTTTCTTTACATTATAAGGCGTGTCAATCTCTTTTAAAATTCCATTGAACATAAATGCAACAACATCACATCTTTCTGCCTCGTCCATATACCTCGTCCATATAATGGGTTGTTACAAGCACTGTCACACCGCTGTTTGAAAAAAATTTTATCATTTCCCAATATTCCTTTCTTGAAATGGGGTCAACTCCTGCTGTGGGCTCATCCAAAATCAGGATTTGCGGATTGTGCAGTGTGGCACATGCAAAAGCAAGTTTTTGTTTCATTCCGCCGGATAAGGTACTGACTTGAGACTTTTCCCTGCCTTCAAATTTGAAGAGTTTCATAAGTTGTTTCTTTTTTGTCTCAATTTCGTTTTTTGAAAGACCATACACAGCTCCATAAAAATTAATGTTCTCTTCAATCGTCAAATCCTCATACAAACTAAATTTTTGAGAAACATACCCAATATTTTGTCTTACTTCTTCAGGGTATTTTGAAACATCCTTTCCAAGAACTTCAACATAACCCTCTGTAGCTCTTAATACTCCGCAGATTATTTTTATAGTTGTGGTTTTCCCAGAGCCATTAGGGCCAAGCAGTCCAAAAATGCAACCCTTTGGAACCTCAAATGAAATATTATTCACCGCAACAAATCTACTGAATTTCTTTGTAAGTCTTTCAATTTTTATAGCTTTGTCCAAATCAACCTTCACCTACCTTTCTAAAAATGATTTACAAGATTACGTCTACAATCATCCCAGGCTTGAGTATATCTTTATTCTTTGTAATGTTTATCTTTACCATAAAAACCATATTATGTCTTTCTTCTTTTGTTTCTACATTTCGCGGAGTAAATTCAGCTTTATCAGAAATATACACAATCTTTCCATATGCTTTCTGCCCTTCTTCAGAGACAATGTTAACCTCTTTCCCTATCTTTACTTTTCCAAGCTTAGTCGAGGGTACATAAATTTTAAGGTAGTAGTGGTCAAGAGAAATTTGAGCTACAAAACTACCAGGTCCAATAAATTGACCTTCTTCAACGCCCTTTATCGAAATAATACCATCTGCTGGTGAAATGATGGAGGCTTTTTTTAGATTTTCCTCACAAAGTTTCAAGTTCCCTTCTGCTATTTTTACATATTCCAAGGCTTGTGAATAATTCTTTTGAGCAATTTCGACTGATATCGCATATATTGACTTGTCTTCAGGCATTACATTCTCGTTTTTTACCATTTGAAGCTGAACTTCAAGAGAATTAATTTGATGTGCCACACTTTCATTTTGCGCCTCCAAGGAATTCAGCTGAATTTTTAGTTCAGTCAAAGTTTTAAGCATTTCAGTGTTTGAAACCCTAACAGCTTTTAAATCTTCAATAGCTTTGCGAAGCAGAGAAATGTTCTTTGTATTTCCTTCCTTAAGTGCTTCAAGTTGGAAAATATTTTCTTTCAACTGCTCTAACTGATATTTAGATGGCTTTTTGTTTACAAGAGCATATTTTAGCTTTGCAATTTCAAGATTTTCTTTTGCAATTTCAGAAGAAATCTTCGCAATTTCAAGATTGTACAAAGATAAGTTTTTTTGAATTTCCAAAATACCACTATCTAATTTGGCTATTACATCTCCTTTTTTTACTTTAGAACCTTCCTCAACATACACCTTTTCTACCCTGCCGGCAATTTCACTATTTATATCTATGCTTTTTACCTCAACTGTCGACGAATAAATATCTTCATCATTTTTTGCTTTACATCCTGTCAAGAAAAACAAAAAAATTATACAAAAAGATGACAACAAAACCAATTTTGTTTTGATTTTTATACTTGCCATTTTTTACTCCTCCCCAATTGCTTTTTTGAATACCAAAAGTACATTGTTAATCTCTCTATCCAGTTCATCTTCAGAAGTCTCAATTCCCAAAATGTATTTTTGAATAAGAAAAGTCAACACCGTCCCTATTATTACCCTTGAAAGACCCTTTGCCATATCAGAACTGATATCAGCTTTTTGCATAAGTATTCTTTCAATAAGCTGCTTTGATTGACAGGTTTTGGGTACCATTTTTTCACTTACCTCTTTTTTTAAAAGGTCATTGTATTGTATTTCAATCAACACGACTTTGAAAATATCAATATTTTTTTCTGCCATCTCAAGTCTTTCACATATTAATGACTTTATAAAATCTGGAGTTTTTAAAGCCATACTCTTTTTAATATTTTCTTTTAATGGTAAAAGAGCAACCTGGCTAAGAATCTGTGTCACTCCTGCCTTGATAACCTCTTTGAGAAGGGTTTCTTTGTCTTTGAAATACTTAAAAAGTGTGGCCTCAGAAACTCCTGCTTCCTTCGCTATTTGAGCTGTAGTTGTAGCAGCATAACCATTTTGAGAAATAAGCTTTATAGCTGTTTGGATTATCTTGTTTTTTGTTACTTCACTCTTTTTCACTAATTTCTCACCACCTTTTATTAAGTAAGTACTTACTCATTTCTTATTATAAATTAATAGATTGGGAATGTCAATTTCAAAAAACGAAACATCACATTCGAAACTGTGGTGAAAAGGGAGAAGAAATATATTGAAAAGATTGTATAAAATAAATAAAAGGGCCTTTTCAAAAGCCCTTTTCTCCTTTTTTATTTGGTGACCCCGAGGGGATTCGAACCCCTGTTACAGGCGTGAAAGGCCTGTGTCTTAACCACTTGACCACGGGGCCATACCTCTTTTTATATAAAATGGTGGCGGCGAACGGATTCGAACCGCTGACACTGCGGGTATGAACCGCATGCTCTAGCCAACTGAGCTACGCCGCCATTTTTACTATATTTATATTTGGTTGCGGGGGGAGGATTTGAACCTCCGACCTTCGGGTTATGAGCCCGACGAGCTACCAGCTGCTCCACCCCGCGACATCTGGTGCCGGAAACCGGACTTGAACCGGTACGACCTTATTCAGGTCCCAGGATTTTAAGTCCTGTGCGTCTGCCAGTTCCGCCACTCCGGCATCGCAATTATATATTTTAATGATTTCACTTGCTTTTGTCAAGATATTTTTCTCTTGGTGCGGGTAGAGGGACTTGAACCCCCACGGCTGTTGCCACTAGATCCTAAGTCTAGCGCGTCTGCCAATTCCGCCATACCCGCTTGTTTTTGCGTATAATATTTTAACACAAGCTTTCTTCTTTGTCAAATGTAAAGGTTTTTGCTCCGAACACCTATCTTAATCCTTGCTATTGTTTCATGAGGTGTTCGGAGCAAATAAAAACTTTATTTTATATACACATATATCTTCCTTCTCCTTGGTCCATCAAACTCACAAAAGAACACTCCTTGCCATGTACCAAGCATCATCTCACCATTTCGAATTATAATATTAACAGATGAACCTATCAGGCTTGCCTTTATATGCGCATCAGAATTCCCCTCACTATGGCTATAGCCATTGTTCGCTGGCACTAACTTTTCAAGTTGTTTTTTTATATCACTTACAACTGACGGGTCAGCATGTTCATTGATTGTAATACCTGCAGTTGTATGTGGAACAAACACTGTCATGAGTCCTTCTTCAATATTAGACTGTCTAACAATTTCTTTTAATTTACTTGTAATATCAACAAAATCTACTCTATCTTTTGTTCTTATCTCAATTTCCCTAAACAAATTAGAAATTCCCTCCCGTATTATTTTCTTTGGTACTTATTCCAGTGAAGTATTGAAGATAGGGGCTTTTTGTTTCTTACAGGTTCTTCATCAGCATAACCTATTGCAATGATCGCACAAAGTTCTAAATTGTCTGGAACGTTTAGCAGCTTCTTGACATCTTCTGAATGCTCCTTTTTATAGCTTGCAACCCAACAGCTACCAAGTCCTAAAGCTTTTGCAGCCACTAAAATATACGTGGTCGCTGCTGACATATCTTCTAAAATATATTCGAAATCTTTCTCATAAAGCACAGCAACACAGCACGAAGCGTCTTCTATGAATTTGCCATATCGGGCTTTTTGAGCAATTTGTCTTTTAATGTTTTCATCTGTTACTACAACAAATTCCCAGCCTTCATTTCCTCTTGCAGTAGGTGCAAATCTTGCAGCATCAATTATTTTTTCAATAACTTCTCTGTCAATAGCCATATTCTTTTTATATTTCCTGATACTTCTTCGAGACTTTAAAACTTCTAACATATCCATAGACATCTCAAAATATCTCTCCTTTCTTACTCATCTTTTTTATCACTAAAACTTACCAAATTGTCTAAGTATCTTTTTAACTTTTGTCTTGCTAAAAGTACCACTTCATCAAACTTTTTGCCTGTCAAAATCTCAATAGCTTCATCGATTGTTTTTACTGCCCAGATGTGAAAATTTTCTTTTCTAACTTCTTCTACCACCTCGTCACACAATACTAAATTTTTTATATTTTGATGTGGGATTATAACACCCTGCTTGCCATTTAAACCTTTTTTCTTGCAAACATAATAAAAACCTTCTATCTTTTTTGTCACACCGCCAACAGGCTGAATCACTCCTTTTTGGTTTACAGAACCTGTTATTGCTATTCCCTGATAGATGGGCATATCACTCAAGGCTGAAAGCAGGGCACAAAGTTCAGCTGCTGATGCAGAATCACCTTCAATGCCAGAATATAGTTGTTCAAAACATATAGTTGCATTTAACGTAAGTGGCATATCTTGGGCAAACAGCTGGGAAATATACCCTGAGATAATCAAAATACCTTTGCTATGAGTTTTACCAGACATTTGTACTTCACGTTCAATATTTATTATACCACTTCTTCCGCTACTTGTGGTAACAGTTATTAGAGAAGGTTTGCCAAAAACATAGTCACCAACATCCAGAATTGCAAGAGCATTTATTTGACCTACCTTATAACCATCTACATCAACTAAAATAGTACCTTCCTCAATCATCTGGTTTATTTTTTCTTCATATTTTGCGCTTCTGTATTCTTTTTCACAAATTGCTTTGCTTACATGTTCCTTCCTCACCACATTACTTCTTTCCAGTTGAGCCCAGGTGTTAGCTTCTGCCAATATCTCAACAATTTCATTAAACCGTGTTGAAAGCTTTTCCTGGTTCTCAACAAGTCTGCAGGAATATTCAATTACCTTCTCAACGGCATCCTTGGAAAATGGCAATGCATTCTCTTTTTTACAAAATGAACTAATAAACTGAATCATCTTATAGAGATTATCTTGATTGTAATCCATTTCGCTGTCAAAATCAGCTTTAATCTTGAAAAGTTTTTTAAAATCTTCATCGTATGTGTATAAGATGTTATAAATATACTCACTACCAATCAAAATAACCTTTAAATCAACTGGTATAGGTTCTGGTTTTAAAGAAGGAGTTATAAAAAGTCCATAAATATCCTTTAGATTTTCAATGTATATCTGACCTGTTTTTAGTACTCTTTTCAAGGCTTCCCATGCCTGTGGATAGCTTAGCAAATCTTTTGCCTGAAGGATGAGATATCCTCCGTTTGCTTTGTGAATTGCTCCCGCCTTGATTCTGGTGTAGTCTGTAACAAGAATGTTGCCCATCTCGTTATCATATTCAATTTTTCCTATGAGATTGTAATAAGTGGGATTTACTTCATAAACAACAGGCGCGCCATCTAATTCTGAATTGTCAACAATTACATTGACCTTATATTTATCAAGTCTTGAGAATTTTTTATATGGAACAAATTGCAAAGGAATTTGTGTGTCTTCTTCTTCTTTGTCCAAAAAATCATCAAGATTTTCAATAATGTCATCTGTTACACTATCAATATAATCCAAGATTTTTATGTTATCTTTATACTTGCTTCTAATTTCATATACATAATGACTTATTGTAAAGACAGCTATCCTCTTTTGTAGTTCTTTTATTCTCTCTTTCAACTCTTTTTCAAGAACCTTTATCTTCTTTAAAACCTCTTGAGTTTCAAGTTGAAGCTTCTTGACCTTTTTTTCAATTTCATCTCTGATAGTCTTTTCTAACTCAGGATATTCCTCTTCTGAAATCGCCCTACCATTTACAATAGGAATAAAATACACACCGCTTGGAGTATATTTTATCTCAAAATCATATTCTCTTGCTTCTTCAGCTAACTTATCTAAAAGCTGTGTCCTTTTTTCCTGATATTCATTGTAAATATTATTTTTGTCATTTTCGTATTCCTCACTGTTAAAAACCTTCTTCAAATCATTAATTACAAATTCTAAGAAATCTGTCATATCCTTCCTGAAAACTTTGCCCATTCCTTTTGGCAGAGATATTGCAATAGGTGAATCATGATTGGCAAAATTATAAACATAAACCCAGTCGTTCGGAGCAGGTTTGTTTTTTGCTATCTCCTTTAAATAATTTTCGGCAAAGCTTGTCTTACCTGTACCTGTGGGACCACACATGTAAATGTTGTATCCTTTTGTGGTAACGCTCAGTCCAAACTCAAATGCTCTTTTGGCTCTTTCTTGCCCAATTATGGTTGTTAAAGGTTCTATCTCATTTGTGGTTTTAAATTCAAAATTGGATAAATCTACATTCTTTTTTAATTTATCTGGTGTAAGTTTCATAAACTTTTCACTCCATCTTCATAGTTTTGCTTTAAAAATTTTATACCCATTTTTTCGATATTTATTCTTTTTTATATAAACAACTTTGCAGTTGTTACAAAGAGAAAAAGACTGTAAAATAAATGTTATGAACCATTTTAAAATTGGTAACAATTAATAAATAAAAAAATATAAGGAGTGGCTGAAAATGGGGAAAGAAAAAATATACATGATTCCTGTCAATGATGCTTTCTCGATAAATTGCGAATGTGCTTTTTGTTACCTTGAAAATAATTTTGAAAAACAATGCATTGAAATAGTGCTCGGTGAAAGTGTTATGGAAGTTGATGCAAGGATAGAAACTAATGAAAAAGGCTTTTGCAGAAGGCATTTTCACATGCTGCTTGAACAAAAAAATAAACTTCCTTATGGCCTTATATTGGAAACTCACCTTAATGAAATAAAAAAACATCTTGAAAAACTTATATATTCCAATTTCTCAGCGGCAACTTTGCAGCAAAAAGACAGATTTCTAAAAAAACTTCTGGGTAATCAAAATTTGAACAAAAACAAACTGACAGGTTTAATACAATACTTAGAAAACCTTTCTGTCCAGTGCATTATCTGTGAAAGAATTCAAGCAAGGATGAAAAATTATTTTGAAGTATTCTTTTTCATGTGGAAAAACCAAAAAGATTTTCAGCAAAAAGTTCTTTCTTCCAAAGGATTTTGCCTACATCATTTCAACGAACTTTTGAAGTATTCTTTAAATTGTTTGTCTAGAAAAGAACTAAACAATTTTGCCGAAAAAATTTGTAAAATTGAGCTTGATAATATCTCTCGAATTTATACAAACGTTTGTGACTTTAATAAACAGTTTGACTATCGAAATGCCAATAATACAGTGACTGAAGAGATAAGAAACTCTCTTTTGAATGCTACTGAAAAACTCGGAAAATACAAGTAAAACATTTTTACACCTGTACTCCTTTTGCAATGATATGAATGTATTCTACATTTATTGAGGTATAATATTCTATTTCTTCTTTTATCTCCCTTTGTATTTTTTCAAGCACAAATTTTATGTTGCAACCAAATTTTAGTATAACCTCTATTTTTATATACAACAGATTATTTTTGATAGCAAGGTCAATTGAAAGTATCTTAGCAATATCATTGCTTTTTTTGAGTACTCTGCGAATATACGCAATCAAGACATTTTCTGAAATAGTATATTCGCCCAAATAGCTAAAGGTAGGTCTTACTATAGTCTTTTCGGCAACAATATAATCGTTGAGGTTTATTCTTTTAAAAAGCTTTAAAGGATATATCAGCAAACCAGAAAAGTCTTTTTTTATTTCAAAAGTTGGAACAGGCACAACGTGTTTTCCTTCTTTATTTCGCATGGTTATTGCTTTTTTTATTTCAAAGTCATTCGAAACCTCTTTGATATCAACAAACCTTTCAATAGTTCCCAATTCTAATCTCCTTGCTATCATCTGTGCCATTTGCTTGGATGTAGCTAATATTAAAATTGAATCAATGTTCAAATCCTTTATTGCCTTTTTCACTTCATTTGCATGATCATCTTCCATGAAAAGTGCTCTTCTTACCGAAGCCAAATATGTAGGTTCTTTCTTTGCAGACTTTCCTGCAACAAGCTTTGAGTTGTAAACCAAAATACCGTCGTCTATTATAGCACTTGCTCCCAGCATCTTCGCAACCACTATTGCCTTATAGCTTTTACCTGTACCACTTGGTCCAACTAAAGCATACACTTTCACAGCCTCACAACCTTTTCAAAAAGTTTTAAAACCTTTCAAAAGATATTTTACTACCAATACCCCTTCTCTACAATAGCCTCCGCAATTAGAAGGTCTTCTTTTGTTGTTATCTTGAAGTTTATTCTACTATTTTCAATTATTTTAGGTTTTATACCTAACCGTTCAACATACTGAAGATCATCTGTAAACAACTCATTTTTAAACATCTCATATCCCCTGTATATTAAATCAAATTTAAAAACTTGAGGTGTTTGTATCAAACATATATTAGACCGTGGCAATGTATTTTGAATGTGACCATCCACTACAAACTTTACAGTATCATTTGCCAAAATCCCTGGCGCAACTGCAAAATGAGTCTCAACATCAGCAATTAGTTTTTCAAGAAGTTCTAAAGTAATAAAAGGTCTTGCAGAATCGTGGATTGCAACAATATCACATTCTCCTTTTAAAATCTCCAATCCTCTTTTTACAGTGTCTGCTCTCTCGTTCCCACCATAATCCCAGAAAATAACCTTGCTAAATTTATCTTTTAAATATCTCGCAATATCTTCAAAACCTTGAGGTACAAGTAGCACAATTCCATCAATAAAATGTGATTTTTCAAACACTTCAAGAGAATATTCAATTATCATTTTGTTCTTTAAAAATAAAAATTGTTTGGGGGTATTCCCCCCAAACCTTGTGCCTTTACCTGCTGCACATAGAATAGCACATGTTTTCACTCTTTTCCCCCCACTTACTCTACCATATCAGGATAGTACATTCTCCATGATGTCCAGCCACCACTCATATTCAAACAATCAAAACCATTTGCTTTTAAAATCAAACATCCATGATATGACCTAAATCCAACACCACAGTAAACAATAATCTTCTTGTCCTTTGGAAGTTCGCTTAGTCTGTTTCTAAGCTCATCTACAGGAATATTTATCGCTCTCTTTATATGTCCAAACTCGTACTCTTCTGGTGTTCTTACGTCTAAGATAAGATACTCTGGATTATCAAGAAGCTCAAAAACTCTGTCAGGCAAAATATTCTTGACCTCTCCACGAATTATATTAGAAGCTGTCATACCAGCCATTATAACAGGGTCTTTTGCAGATGAAAATGGCGGTGCATAAACAAGATCGAGATTTTCCAAGTCAAATACAGTCAAACCTGCATATATTGCAGTTGCAATAACGTCTGCTCTTTTGTCAACACCCTCTTTCCCCACAACCTGTGCACCATAAATTCTGCCAGTTGAGTTGTCAAATATAAGTTTTATTGTTAGCTGTTTTCCCCCAGGATAGTAACCAGCATGATGAAGAGGATGAACAATTGTCACGTTATAATCAATTCCTTGGTCTTTGCATTCAGCTTCGCCAAGTCCAACCTTCGCCAAAGCCCAGTCAAATACTTTGATAATAGAACTGCCTATTACTCCTTTGAATTCCAAGTTTCCGCCTGCTGCATTGCACCCAGCAACTCTTCCCTGTTTGTTAGCAGGTCCCGCCAAAGGAATCCATACATTTTTGCCTGTAATAATACTCTTTACTTCAACTGCATCACCGGCTGCATAAATGTCAGGGTCAGAGGTCTGCATCTTGTTATTTACCACAATTCCCCTGTTCACTTCAAGGCCTGCTTCTCTTGCAAGCTCAACATTTGGTATCACACCTGCTGTCTGGAAAACAACATCGCATTCTATCTCTTCGCCATTTGAAAGTTTTAATCTCTTTACAATCCCGTCAACAACATCTGCATCAACTACAGATACCCCAGTTTTCACATCAATACCTTTTTCTTTTAACGTATACACAACAGGGTTTGTTATCTCTTTGTCAAACTGAGGTAAAATAGAACTTTTTAATTCAACAATGGTACAATCCAAACCCAGAAGATTTAGTTGCTCAGCAAGTTCCATGCCAATATAGCCAGCTCCAATTACAATTGCTTTTTTAACTGGAGCTGCAGATAAAGTCTCTTTTATTTTATCAACATCGTAGAGTGTAAAACATGTATAAGAGTTTTTGCAATCTTTCAAAAAGGGCAAAACAAAAGGCCTTGCACCTGTTGCAATAATAAGCTTATCATATCTTTCTTCATATGTTGTATTATTTCTTTTGTCTAAAACTGTCACAGTCTTCCTATTTCTGTTGATTTTCGTAACCTGGGATAACGTGCGAACATCAATGTTATATCTTTTCCTGAATAGCTCTTCTCTTACAACAAGCAAGCTATCTCTTTTTGGGATTGTTCCACCAACATAGTACGGAAGACCACAGTTCGCAAATGATACATATTCTCCCTGTTCAAATAGCACAATTTGAGCATGTTCGTTTGTTCTTCTGGCTTTTGTGGCTGCAGATGCTCCAGCTGCAACTCCACCGATTATTACAATTTTCATTTGTTTGCCATTCCCCTTTCTATCAGTAATTTTAAATTCTATATGTCATTTCTTTATCAAATTATCTTCTCATTTCATTTTATCACTTTAGATATTTTTTGCAAATATATTATGAAGCAAAGATGGAAATAATGAACAAATTATGGTGATACCCCATTCAAGACTTTTCAAGGAACTTACCTCAAATACTATACCCAGCTGTGGTATATATATTACCAGTAAAAATAAAACAAATGATGAAATTACAGCAATTGAGAGGTATATATTTTCAAATAACATTGAAAATACATTTCTTTTATTTGTCGAACACTCAAAAGCAAAAATAAGTTGAGATATTACAAGTGTAGCAAATGCAACTGTTCTTGCTGTTTTTAGATCATAGCCTTTAAAAAGAGGTAAGTAAAATGACAAGGTTGCAAAAATGCCGATTAAAAACCCTCTTATTACAATTTCTTGCATCAGTCCACCTGCAAAAAAGCTTTCTTTTTTTGGTCTTGGCGGTCTTCTCATTAAGTTTTCATCACCTTTGGAAAGAGAAAGAGCTGCTGCTGGAAGACCATCTGTCACAAGATTTACCCATAGAATTTGCAAGGGTAAGAGGGCAATTGGCAAATTTAATATTGAGGTAAAAAGCATTATCAATACCTCGCCAATATTACAAGCAATAAGATACTTAACAAACTTTTTTATGTTGTCGTAAATAATTCTTCCCTCTTCTATAGCATGAACAATCGTAGCATAATTATCATCAAGTAATACCATTGAAGCAGCTTCTTTTGTAACATCGCTTCCACTTATTCCCATGGCGATACCAATATCTGCTTCTTTGACCGCTGGTGCGTCATTTACTCCATCGCCTGTCATGGCAACAATGTTTCCTTTTCTTTTTAAAAGTCTTACAATTTTTAGTTTGGAAAGCGGGTCTACCCTTGCAAATACTGAAATATTGTCAATATTCTTCTCGATAAACTTCTCATCCTTTTGAAGTTCCTCGCCTGTGACAACCTCTTCAATGCTATCTGCAATTCCAAGTTCCCTTGCTATTGCAAACGCTGTAAGTTTATGGTCACCTGTTATCATAACTGTTTTAACTCCAGCTTTTTTTGCCTTGTTAATTGCCAGCTTGACACCTCTTTTAGGTGGGTCTATCATTCCAACAAGCCCCAAAAAAATCATATCATCTACATCTTGTGAATTAAATTTCATGCACATAAGCAAAACTCTCAATGCTGCACTACACATTAGTTCATTTTTCTTGGCAATTATCCGCTTTTCATAGGAGGTAAGTTCTTTTATTGTTCCATCTTGATACATATAAAACTTGCATCTTCCAATCAAGCTTTCATATGCACCCTTGACAAATAAAATACTGCTATCACCATATTTTACTGTTACACCCATATACCGTTTGTTAGAATCAAAAGGTATTTCTGCTACTTTTTCTTTTCTTTTTATATACTCTTTATATTTCTTTGCCAAAACCAAAAGTGCTATTTCAGTTGGGTCACCGTTTGTTTTTAAGTCATTTCTGATTTTTTCTAACTCTGCATTGTTGCAGTTAACAGCACACATCATTATGTAATCAAGAAGCTGATTTTTTACAATTCGGCCGTTTAAAAGAATCCTTCCTTTCAAATCATACCCTGTCCCTTCAACCTCTATGCTCATGTCAACTGTCTCTATCCTTTTCACAGTCATCTTGTTCTCTGTCAAAGTCCCTGTTTTGTCTGAACAAATAACATTCACACTCCCTAAGGTCTCAACAGATGAAAGCTTTCTTACAAGTGCATTTTTCTTTGCCATACGTTGAACCCCTATTGCCAAGGTAATTGTTACAACAGCAGGAAGACCTTCAGGAATTGCTGCAACTGCTAAACTTATTCCTATCATAAACATATCGTAGATATTTTGTTTTCTAATTATTCCCAGTATTACTATTACACTGCATATAGCAATACAAATTACAGCAAGTATCTTACCAAGCTGGCTTAATCTAACTTGCAAAGGTGTTTTAGTCTCCTGTATTTCTCCCAGTACCTTTGCTATTTGCCCCATTTTGGTGTTAAGCCCTATTGAAGTAACCCTCATCAAGCCCTTTCCTTTGACTACATATGTGCCCATAAAAAGCCTATTTTCACTGTGAACATCCTTGTCCACGGCTATAGACTCACCTGTTAAGATAGATTCATCAACCTTCAGTGAATATCCTTCGACTAATACTCCATCTGCTGGAATTCTGTCTCCCTCTTCAATTACTACAATGTCACCTACTGTTACATATTTTGCTTCAATTACTTCTAATTTTCCGTCTCTTATGACTTTTGATTTGTAGGAAATATATTTTTTTAAAGATTCTAAAGCTCTTTCGGCTTTGTATTCCTGAATAAACCCCAACGTTCCATTTAAAATTATAAGAAAAAAGATAGCAAAAGCATCTAAAAACTCGCCGAGCAAAAATGACAAAGCTGTAGATACAGCCAAAATCAGGACCAGAATGTCTTTGAACTGATCTAAAAATATTGACAGAGCTTTCTTTCTTTTTTCAATATCTATCTCGTTTATACCAAATTCCTTCAAATTCTCTTCAGCTTCTTTGAAAGAAAGTCCTTTTTCAAAGCTTTTAAGATTATTCACCATTTTGGTTTTCTCATCCTCATCTGAATATCTATAAACAATATTATTAAAAAGTCCAATGTTTTATGAAGAACAAATAAAGGCTTAAAAAAGTGAGCTAAATATTAAAATTCTTATATTTATTTTCACGTAAAACAGGTTTATAATGTATTAAAGTGGCCAGCGAATAAAAATTTAAGTTTGGAAGGGTGCTGCTCAAGTGGATAATTTAAAAAGATTATTACCATATTTTCAAAAATATAAAAAACTTTTAATCCTTGGTTTTATTCTCATTTTCATATCTATAACCCTTGGAATGGTAAATCCATATATCTCTAAACTGATCATTGACGAAGCAATTTCAAAGAAAAAGTATCATTTGCTTTTACCATTTGTCATCACAATGCTCAGTGTAAGCTTAGTGCGGGGTGTTATAAGATATAGTCACTCATATTTATTTGAAAACGTATCCCAGAATATACTGTATGAACTCAGAGAAACGCTTTACAATTTTTTGCAAAGACAGACCTACGAATTTTATGACAAAACTCGAACAGGAGAACTCATGGCACGCATGACAGGTGACTTGGAAGGAATTAGAATGTTTTTCTCCACTGCCTTAGCTCTGCTTGCCGAAAATATTTTGAACTTTTCGATATCACTTACCATAATGTTCATTTTAAACGTAAAGCTCACATTTGCTCTACTTCTCTCAACGCCTATATTGCTAATTTTGGTTTATATTTTTGACAGAACCATAAGACCAGAATTTATCAAGATACGAGAAAAGTATTCTAAACTCAACACAGCAACTCAGGAAAATATTACAGGTATCAGAGTTGTAAAGGCTTTCTCACAAGAGAACTTTGAAATAGAGAAATTTTCGTCTGCCAACAGCGAATACAAAGAACAAAATATAACAGTGGGACTTATCTGGGGCAAATTCTTTCCTATGATTGAGGCAGTGACATCATTACTGGTTCTGATTATTTTCGCGCTGGGTGGTTTTATGGTAATTAAAAATTCAATCACAATTGGAACACTTATGGCTTTTCAAGGTTATCTATGGGCTATAATTTGGCCTTTGAGGTCATTGGGATGGATTATAAGCATGGTGGAAAGAGCAAACGCTTCTTGTGAGAGAGTGTTTGGATTGCTCAGTACACCTGTCAAAATCAAAGGAAAGCCAACTCCATTTGAAGTTAAAGAAGGGTATGTAAGGTTTGAAAAAGTGTATTTCAAACACTTTGGAAATCTTGTCTTAGAAAATATCAATTTTGAAGTAAAACCTAAAATGAAGGTTGCTATAATGGGACCAACAGGTTCAGGAAAATCTTCTGTGGTAAATCTTATACCCCGTTTTTATGACGTATCAAGCGGAAGAGTACTAATAGACGAAATAGATGTAAGAGACTACGACCTAAAAAAACTCAGAGGTGCAATTTCTGTAATCCCTCAAGAGACATTTTTGTTTTCTGACACTATTGCAAATAACATAGCATACGGCGTGGAAAATGCTTCTTTGGAAAATATTATAAACGCCGCAAAACTTGCTCAGGCACATGAGTTTATTATCCAGTTCCCAGATGGATATGATACTCTTGTTGGAGAAAGAGGAATTGGCCTTTCAGGCGGTCAAAAACAACGAATTGCAATAGCAAGAGCTCTTTTGAAAAAACCCAAGATATTGTTCCTCGATGATGCAACATCAGCGGTTGATATGGAAACAGAATATTTGATAAGCAAAGCGTTAGAAGAATATTTCAAAGATTGTACCGTATTTATCATTGCTCATAGGATTTCAATGGTAAAAGACTGCGACTTGATACTTTATCTTGAAAATGGAAAGATTGTAGAACAAGGAACCCACAATGAACTTTTAGCTAAAAAAGGCAGATATTACAATATATTTGTTCAACAATACAAAGATATTCTGAGTACACAAAAAGAAGGTGATAGGTTTTGAGCAATTCCACAAAAAGACTTAGAATTGAAGAAGATGAACCAATAACAAAACCTTTTAACTGGTCACAGTTTGTAAGACTTTTGAGATATATAAAACCTTATAGAAGGTACTTTATATATTCTTTTCTTCTAATGATACTTGCTACATTCTACAATCTTGCCGGACCTTATTTGATAAGATTGGTTATTGATATTGATATTCCCCACAGAAACATCCATGCTCTTTTGTATAAGGCAGTTTTCTATATTGTGCTTACCTTATTGTACGTAATAAGTCTTCGCGTGAGAACAATCTTTATGACAAAACTCGGCAACAGTGTGGTCTCAGATATTCGAATGCATCTTTTTACTCATCTTCAAAAACTGTCTCTCAGCTTTTTCGACAGTCGACCTGCAGGCAAAATAATGGTAAGAGTAATGAATGACGTGGATTCTTTATCTGAGCTTTTGTCTAATAGTATTTTAAATGTACTAGTTGACACTTTAAGCCTTTGGGCTATCATAGTAATAATGCTTTCAATTGATATAAAACTATCCATTGTTGCACTTGGTGTTCTTCCTTTGTTAATCTCAATAATCATGATATTAAAAAACTCAATAAGGACAAGATGGCAAGATGTTAGAAAGAAATCTTCTACTCTCAATGCTTATATACATGAAAGCATACAAGGAATGAAAATAACTCAGGCTTTTACAAGAGAAGAAAAAAACGCTGAAATATTTAAAAATTTAAACACCACATTCAAAAATACATGGATGAAAGCAATCAGAGTAAACAATCTATTTTGGCCAACCATAGAATTCACTGGAACTCTTTCGAGCGTTCTCATATTTCTTTTTGGCATCTGGATGATGAGAAAGGGGTACACAACACTTGGCACAATCATAGCATTTTCTAATTATATGGGAATGTTCTGGCAACCTATCAATAACATATCTAATTTTTACAATCAGCTGTTGGTTGCAATGGCATCAACCGAACGCATATTTGAAATTCTCGATATTCAACCGGATGTTCAAGATGATCCAGATGCATATGACTTACCACCAATTAGAGGTGAAATAACATTTGAAAATGTTTCTTTTTCATACGACGAGGAAAAACCTGTTTTAAAAGATGTTTCATTCACCATTAAAGCTGGGGAGACAATTGCGCTTGTTGGCGAAACAGGTGCAGGAAAAACCACAATAATAAATCTCATTGCAAGGTTTTATGATCCTCAAAAGGGAAGGATATTGATTGACGGGCATGACATTAAAAACGTAACCTTAAACTCTTTGAGAAAGCAAATGGGCATAATGCTTCAAGACACATTTATATTCTCTGGTACAATTGCAGACAACATTCGATATGCAAAACCAGAAGCCACAATGGACGAGGTAATCAGTGCTGCAAAGATTGTAAATGCTCATGAGTTTATCATGAAAATGGAAAAAGGATATGATACAGAGGTTAACGAAAGAGGAAGTCGCCTTTCTATTGGCCAAAGACAGCTCATTGCATTTGCCAGAGCACTTTTAGCTGACCCAAAAATATTGATATTAGATGAAGCAACCTCGGCAGTAGATACTCAAACAGAAGTCCTAATCCAACAGGCTATTGAAAAGCTAACATCGGGCAGGACCTCAATTATTATAGCCCACAGACTGTCCACAATCAGAAATGCAGACAGGATATTTGTCATCCACGATGGACAAATAGTTGAAGAAGGCAATCATGAACAGCTTATTGAGAAGAAAGGCTATTACTATAATCTCTATACCTCACAGTTTAAATATTTTGAAAAATAGTAATCCCAATTAAAAATGGCTGGTCCAAAGTAGCCAGCCATTTTTAATGATTCATGCTTGATATTTGTTTATCGCACTTAGAAGCTGTGTCTGCCATTTTTCATAAACCGGTATTATTTCGTTTTGATACTTGGCAAGAAGTTTTTCAGCTAATGGCTGCTTGTAAATCTGAAGAAGTTCGCTCAACCTTTCTTGAAATTCATTTTCTGTGTTCTGAAGACTTTCTACGTCAAACTCATCTTGAATTACTCTCAGAGCACTTGAAATGCTTAAGAATGCTTCAATGATATCGTTTAAAAGATAAAAAGAGTCTTCAAACCTCAGCTGCGGAATTTGAACATTCATGATATGATCAAAAGCTTCTGACATGGTAGAGGTAAGCTCATTTATCTTTTGGACAATCTCTAAGTACTTTTCATTCATTTTTCTAACCCAACCTTCCCAAACTTAGTGTAAATTATGTATTTAATAATACCACAATAAACTCAAGATTTCATCAACTAAATTGAAAAAGGGCAGGATTACTTCCCGCCCTTTTTTAATAATTTGACATTCCTTATTTGAGTTCAACTTTTGCTCCAACTTCTTCAAGTTTCTTTTTGATCTGCTCAGCTTCGTCTTTTGAAACATTTTCTTTGATTGGCTTTGGAGCACTGTCAACAAGGTCCTTTGCTTCTTTCAATCCAAGACCAGTTATCTCTCTCACAACTTTGATAACTTTGATTTTGTCGCTACCAGCGTCTGCTAAAATAACGTTAAATTCTGTCTTCTCCTCTGCAGCTGGAGCTGCTGACTGAGCACCAGCAACTGGAGCTGCTGCAACTGCAACTGGAGCTGCTGCTGTAACGCCAAACTCTTCTTCTAAAGCTTTTACCATTTCAGAAAGCTCTAACACTGTCAATGTTTTGATTTCTTCAATTAATTTTTGAACCTTTTCGCTTGCCATCTTTAAACAACCTCCCATTTTAAAAATTTTTATTTATATTAAGCACTCTGCTTTTTAGCAATAGCATCGAGTGCCAGAACAAGCTTCCTAATCGTACCAGAAAGTACATAAACAAGACCAGACATCGGCGCGTTCAAGCCGCCAAGCATCTTTGCAATAAGCTCTTCTCTTGATGGAAGTTTGGAAAGTGCGTCAACCTCTTTTGCAGAAATCACTTTACCTTCAATAAATCCGCCTCTTATTTCTAACTTTTCAAGGTCTTTTGCGCCTTCTTTTAATACCTTTGCAACCTTTACAGGGTCGTCGTATGAAAATGCAACGGCAATAGGTCCTTCAAAAAACTGTTCAAGCTCAGAAAGATTATTTTCCCTTACAGCAAAGGTAAACAAAGTCTTTTTTACAACCTTGTACTCAATTCCTGCTTCTCTTAATTTCTTTCTGAGTGCTGTGTCTTGTTCAACGGTAATTCCATGATTGCAAACAATCACACCAGCTTTTGCTTTGGACAGCTTTTCCTTGTATTCATTTAAAAGCTGTTCTTTTACCGCTCTTGACTTTGCCAACAAATTCACCTCCCTTTTGTATCCCATAAATTATTAAAGCCTCTTTAAGTTTACCTTAAAGAGGCTGTAATTATCCTTCCCCCATTCAGCCAACAATAAAAGACAAATTCAAGTTATCCCGGCCGACGGGTTTTAAAATAATTACAACCTCGGTAGGCAAACCTTTAAGCAAAGTACTTTTAAAAAGTACTTTGCACCTACTGTCTTCGGTTGTAGGCTATTCACTTTTTGAATTTTAGAACATTATAATGGCTTCAATGGGTTTATTTTAATACCAGGTCCCATTGTTGTTGCCACTGTAATACTCTTTATAAACTGCCCTTTTGCAGCAGCTGGTCTTGCTTTAATAATTGCCTCAATAAGTGTTCTGTAGTTTTCAAGAAGTTTTTCTTTACCAAATGAAACCTTGCCAATTGGACAGTGGATTATAGCTGTCTTGTCAAGCCTAAATTCAACTCTACCAGCTTTTGCTTCTTTAACAGCTTTTGCAACATCCATTGTTACAGTCCCTGATTTTGGGTTTGGCATCAAACCTTTAGGACCTAAAATCTTACCAAGTCTTCCCACCAAACCCATCATATCGGGTGTTGCAATACATACATCAAAGTCTGTCCAGCCTTCATTCTGAATCTTTGCAACAAGCTCTTCTGCACCTACATAATCCGCTCCTGCTTCTTCTGCTTCTTTTGCCTTGTCACCTTTTGCAAAAACTAAAACCCTCACACTTTTACCTGTACCATTTGGCAAAACCACAGTGCCTCTTACTTGTTGGTCGGCATGTCTTGGATCAACATTTAATCTCACATGTACCTCAACTGTTTCGTCAAACTTTGCATAAGATGTTTTTAATGCAAGTTCAATTGCTTCTTCCGGGTCATAAAGCTTTGTTTTATCGACAAGTTTTGCAGCTTCTTGATATTTCTTGCCTCTGAACATTCTCTTTATAAACCTCCCTTGTGGTATTTGCGGCTATAAATTAACCTCCCACACCCTGTCGTGTGTACAAAAAATATTAATCTTCAACTACAATTCCCATACTCTTTGCAGTACCTTCAATAGTTCTCATAGCAGCCTCCAAAGATGCAGCAGTTAAGTCTGGCATTTTTTGCTCAGCAATCTTTTTAATTACATCCCTCTTTAATGTAGCCACCTTTTGCTTGTTTGGCTTTGGAGACCCGCTTTCAATCCCTGCAGCTTTTTTCAATAATACTGATGCTGGAGGTGTCTTTGTAATAAATGTAAAAGACCTATCAGAATAAACAGTTATAACAACTGGAATAATCAATCCAGCATCTTTCGCTGTTCTTTCATTAAACTCTTTGCAAAATTGCATAATGTTAACACCATGCTGACCTAACGCAGGTCCGACTGGTGGTGCTGGTGTTGCCTTACCTGCTGGAATTTGAAGTTTTATTTGCGTTAAAACTTTTTTTGCCATTTTCCCTTTTCACCTCCTAGTCAACTTGAGTTTAAAATATATTATAATCTTTCTACCTGATGGTAATCAAATTCCACAGGAGTTTCTCTTCCAAATAGGTTAAGCATTACTCTTACCTTTTTTCGTTCTTTATTTATTTCAACAACTGGCCCATAAAAATCAGCAAATGGACCAGATACAACCTTCACATTGTCACCAACCTCAATGTCAAATACCTCCACAACCTCTTCTTTAATACCCATTGCTTCTATTTCTTCATCTGTAAGAGGTGTGGGCTTAGATTCAGGTCCCACAAAACCAGTCACGCCTCTGACGTTTCTTATCGTGTACCATATCTCATTGTCCATTACAGCTTTGATTAACACATACGACGGAAATTTCTTTTTTTCTTTAACAATCTTCTTTCCATCTTTAATTTCAGTAACAAGTTCAGTAGGAATCCGAATGTCTAAGATCCTATCAGACAAATTTCTATTTTCAATTATTTTTTCTAAATTAGCTTTCACTTTATTTTCATAGCCTGCATAGGTATGGACAACATACCATTTTGCTCTTTTATCACTCATTTTGAAGGGCTAAAAGCCCGCCCTCCTTTTTTCTCAAGAATTGCTTTTTATTTTATCTTTAATAAAAGTTTGAAAATAAGCTGGTCGTATATAAGGTCAGCAAGCAAAATGAACACTGTGAAAAACAGTGTAAATGTCAACACCACAATCGTGTGCTTTACCACCTGTTTTTGTGAAGGCCACACAACCTTCTTCATCTCTATTCTAACATCTCTGAAAAACTTGAGAGTCTTAGCCCACCAATCTTTAAAACTCAACTTTTTTTTGTTACCTTGGGGTTTTACAACTACCTTTTCCACCTTTTTCTTCTCCACCATTATTCACACATCCTCTTTCTTAACTATTTAGTTTCTCTATGGATAGTGTGTCTTCTACAAAACTTACAATACTTCTTTAACTCAAGTCTATCTGGGTCATTTTTCTTGTTCTTTTCTGTCGTGTAATTCCTGTTTTTGCACTCAGTACATTCAAGATGAATTATCATTCTCGCGCCTTTTGCCGCCATGTTTCTGTGTTCACCTCCATCTCAAACCTTCTATAAATTACCTCATCCTTCTTATCTTTTCTTTTTCAGAACAACACTTTGTATTATTCAACAATGAAAATTTGCAAAAAAAAATAACCCTTCTTTTCTTGACTTTTTAAATCTATCATAAACAATTAAAATTGTCAATAACCAAATGGAGCCCACGACCGGGCTCGAACCGGCGACCTCCGCCTTACCAAGGCGACGCTCTGCCTGCTGAGCTACGTGGGCGCTTACAAAAATAAAGGGGAGCATACCCCCCTTTTTGTCATTTGGAGCGGGTGATGGGAATCGAACCCACGCTGCCAGCTTGGGAAGCTGGTGTTCTACCATTGAACTACACCCGCACTACCACTTATTATTTTAATACGATTTGCTTTAGATGTAAAGTATTTTTTTACTCATCCAAAAGACCTTTGCTCTTGAGATACTCGTTTAGCTCATCTACAAGCTTCTGCGCATCTATTCCATGAAGCGCACATGCCTCTTCAATGCTTTCTCCTTGAGCAGAAGGGCAACCCAAACAGTGAAGACCATTGTTCAAAAATATTGGAATGGTCCCTCTATCAATCCTCAATACATCTGCAATTATTGTATCTGTTGTAATTCTTGGCATTCCTATTTGCCTCCTTTTTGAGATAAAAGTATCACTTTTTATATTATACCACAATTTCAATCGGAATTCTACCTCTTTTTTTCAAGATAGAACTTTGCCACCATAAGGTCAGAGTCTTTATCTACATCCTGCCCCAATTCAGGATATGTAGAGATGATAGCTTTAGCTTTAACCTTAAACACCTTAGACACTCTTTTTTCAACTTTCTGTATTGAAAGTCTCTTAGTTAAAAAGAGCAATAAAATGGTAGGTCCTATTAGCCGCGCCATAGCAATAGGATTTTTGCGCTTTTCCACAAGCTTTTCGGCAAGCGAATAACACTTTTCAAATACTGACGGAGTTATTATAATGGCATTTCCACCAGTAAATGTTCCTTCTTTCACAGTCCCATATGTTCTTTTCATCTGAGGGTATTTCTCATCGTTTATGCTCTTTTCAACAATTGGATAACATATATCTGCCCCAGATTTAATTGACTCTTCGATAAAATGATCTATTGCTTCAGCGGTAATAAAGGGCAAGTCGGCAGTTAAAAATAAAATTTTTTTGTTGTCGTTCAAAAATTCTATCGCTTTTTTGGCATTTCTCATTATTGAGGTATCTTCTTCAACAAATTCAACCTGTGGATACCTTGAAATTAAAAATTCTCTTAATTGAACTGGACCTACAACAACTCTGCGCGAAATATGCTTGGAACTGCATACTGCATCAAGCACATATTCTATTAAAAATTTTTCTCCTATTTTGATCAATGCCTTGCACTCATAAGGAGTACCTGATTTGTTTTTATCAGATCCAGCAAGTATTACAGCATTTATCATATTTTTCACCTTTTTATTAAAATTTTAAACTATTGATAAGCTCTATTTCCTGATTTTTTATGTGCTCTTCTGCTATTTTCTGGGCTTTTTCGACATCTCCACTTATAATTGCTTCTACAATCTCTTTGTGTTCTTTCAAAAGATTTTCACTTTTTCTGTAAATCTCTTTAAGATATATTATCCTAAACCGGGTTATTTGCTCGCGAAGGTTATTAATTATGTGCTGAAGTTTTTCATTCTTCGCACCCAAATATATCAAGTCGTGCAACTTTATATCGTCATTTATCATTCCTTCAATATTTCCCGACTTAAAATTCTTTTCAAATGAAGAGAGAACCTTTTTAAGCTGCTCCTTTTCAGATTTTGTCATTCGCTGGGCTGCAAGACCTGTCGCAAGCTTGTCAAGTGCAGCCCGTATCTCTAATACATCCATTATCTCTTTTTTGGAAATATCTGCAACATAAGCACCTTTTCGGGGAAGCATCACAACAAGTCCTTCAAGTTCAAGTTTTCTTATTGCCTCTCTGATAGGAGTTCTTGAAACACCAAGCATTTCTGCAAGTTTTATCTCCATAAGTCTTTCGCCAGGTTTTAAATCGCCGTTTACAATCATGTCTCTGAGCTTTTCAAACACAATCTCGCGCAGAGGTTTGTAATTCTCTATTAAAAAATAATGTGACTCATTCTTCTCATTCATTTTTTATCACAACTCCTACTATACTAAATTACTAAAATCCGCTACCTTCACATGTTGTAGTCAAGATAATTTCTTTTATAAACACCTTGAGCCTCTCTGCAGCTTTTAAAGCATTATACTTGTTGCCAAAAATCCCAAATACAGCTGGTCCGCTTCCTGTCATAACTGTCCCAAGAGCATTGTTATTTCTCATAATGTCCTTGACTCTGTTTATGACTGGATACTGATTTACTGTAACCACCTCTAAAACATTGCAAAGATTCTTTGCTATCTCTTTTACATTACCTTCTTCAATTGCCGAAATCATAGCTTCAATGTTTGGTCTCTTTTTTATCTTGCTAAGATCCAATGCCTCATACACAGCCTGCGTAGAAACATATACCTCTGGCTTTGCAATGAGGATATTCATCTGAGGAGCTGATTTTAGCTTTATCACCTTTTCGCCAATTCCCTCACAAAGGGCTGTGCCGCCTACCAAACAAAATGGAACATCAGCACCAATCTCTCTTCCGATTTCCATAAGCTGCTGCTCAGAAAGATTTAGCTCAAATATTTCATTCAGACCTTTTAAAACTGCTGCTGCGTCAGTGCTTCCACCAGCTAAACCCGCAGAGACCGGAATGTTCTTTTCAATATGTATTCTCACACCTTGCTTTACGCCAAAACGCTCTTTTAAAAGTGAAGCTGCAATGTATGCATGGTTTTTATTGTCAGTTGGAATATTTTCACTTGAAGTTGTCACAATTATGTTGTCTTCTTCTATCTTTTCAATATTGATTATATCATACAAATCCACTGTTTGCATTATAGTTCTTATTTCATGATAGCCATCTTCTCTTTTCGAAAGCACATCCAATGCTAAGTTGATTTTTGCATAAGCCTTGAGTTTCAACTCATTCCACACCTTTCGCAATGATGATTGTAAAGAGTTATTTTATTGTGTATATTGTATTCTTCTATTTAACCTCAAAAACTATATTATCACAAAATATAAAGAAATATGAGGAAATTGATTCTTACAATTATAATCGCAAGATGAGATGTAATAAAAAAAGACCATATTCTCTTCATGGTCCTTAAATACTTGTTCAATTATAATATTACACTATGTGTCCAAAAACTTGCAAGTACTTTTGTAGCGGTAACAAAAAAATCCTAATAAAAAATTAAATGGCGGAAGGGGTGGGATTCGAACCCACGGCCCGCTTCAGGCGGGTCACTGGTTTTCAAGACCAGCTCCTTAAACCACTCGGACACCCTTCCGCTAAAATCTTCTTTTTTCGATGCAAGATTTATTATAAAACATCTCAATTGATATGTCAATAACCCAAAACATCCTCATTCACCATCTTACCTTTTGCTTAATATATTAATACTGAAATTCTAAAATTGGATATAGGAAAATGTGCGGATTTAGCGGATGGATATGTTTTAGCTCAGACATTTCTGAATTCCAGGATGTAATAACAAAGATGACAGATGTACTTAGTCACCGCGGACCTGATGAAGAAGACTATTATATCACCAAACATGCTCTGCTCGGGCACAAACGACTCACCATTATTGACCCTGAAGGTGGCAAACAGCCAATGATCAAATTTCATGGCCAAGAAAAATTCATTATAGTCTATAACGGTGAGCTTTACAATACTCAAGAACTTCGGGCAAAGCTTCAAAGCTTAGGGTATTATTTCAGTTCATACTCAGATACCGAAGTTGTGTTGACTTCATATATTCAATGGAAAGAAGAGTGTGTGAAATATTTAAATGGTATATTTGCTTTTGCAGTTTTTAATGAAACCAAAAATGAGCTTTTTATATCTCGGGATCATTTAGGAGTAAAACCGCTATTTTTCTCTATTAAAAATGAGAATTTTATTTTTGCTTCAGAAATAAAAGCTCTTTTAAAGCACCCTTTAATATCCACGAAGGTAAACAAAGAGGGTATTTTTGAGCTTATAGGTCTTTGTCCTGCAAGGTCTCCATTTTCAGCAATTTTCAAAGATATTATAGAACTTCCTCCCGCACATTATGTAATATACAGCAAAAATAGATATGAAATAAAAGAATATTGGCAGTTAAAACCCGAAAAGTTTGACAACACAGTAGATGAAACTATTGAGATAGTTAAAAACCTTGTCACAGATACAATAACAAGGCAGCTTGTTTCTGACTTTGAAATATGTTGCTTTTTGTCAGGCGGGTTGGATTCAACCATTATTACAGCTATTTCTGCCAACCAGTTAAGAAAAGAAGGAAGAAGATTAAAAAGTTTTTCTATTGATTATAAGGATAACGCAAAATATTATAAATTAAATCAGTATCAACCTACCTTAGACAGCACCTATGCCAAGATAGCTTCAAAAAGTATAGGTACAGACCACATTGTAGTTGAAATTGACAATGAACTCTTATGCAATGCCCTCACCCTTGCCACAGTTGCAAATGACCTTCCTGGCATGGCTGACATTGACTCATCACTTCTCTTGTTTACAAATGAAGTGAGAAAATATGCAAAGGTTGCCCTATCGGGTGAGTGTGCTGACGAGATTTTTGGCGGATATCCTTGGTATTGGAGAGAGGATTACAAAAATTTCGAAACCTTTCCATGGTCGCCTTCATTAGAATTTAGAAAAAATCTTCTGTCACAAAAATATTCAAAATCAGAGCTTGAAGAGTATGTTAACTCAAAGTATAAAGAGTCGGTTGGAAAAGTAAACTATCTTGACAGTGACTCTCAGGAAGATGTAAGACAAAGAATTTTGTACTACTTGAACGTTAAGTGGTTTATGGTAACACTTTTAAACAGAAAAGATAGAATGAGCATGGCAAATTCTTTGGAGGTAAGAGTTCCATTTGCAGATTATAGAATTGTAGAGCTTTTGTACAATGTTCCGTGGAAGATAAAATATCTTGAAAATATGGAAAAAGGACTTTTAAGACGCTCATTTGAAGGAATTATTCCTGATGAAATAAAGAATCGCAAAAAGAGCCCTTATCCTAAAACCTATAATCCAGAGTATTTTAAAAAAACAAAGCAAAAGGTTTTAGAGATTATAAAAAATAATTCTCCTATATTTGAGATAATAGATAAGACTTACTTGGAAAACATATCAGTGAAAGAATATTTTCCTTTAGATAAACCTTGGTTTGGTCAACTAATGACCCTCCCACAGTTTTTTGGATATATCATCCAGCTTGATTATTGGGCACAGACCTACAATGTAGATTTCGAATAAAAATAAATTTAATGTTGTATTTTTATTCATTTTGGTTTATAATTTATTTGACAACATTTTAGTATTGAACTTAAGACGAGATTTTGATACTCTTTTATTTAAAAATGCTCAAGAAGGAGAATGAAAATGAAAAAAGCGGTACTTGTTTTAGAAGACGGGCTGACATTTGAAGGAATTTCACTTGGTAGTGAAGGTGAAACAATTGGTGAAATTGTATTCAATACATGCATGACAGGATACCAAGAGGTACTGACTGACCCTTCCTACAATGGTCAGATTGTCACAATGACCTACCCTCTTATAGGCAATTACGGAATAAATGGTGAAGATGTGGAGTCATACAAACCTCATGTTGAAGGTTTTATTGTAAGAGAGGCATGTAAAACACCTTCAAATTTCAGGGCTCAGAAGACATTGCATGAATATTTAAAAGAGAATAATATTGTGGCAATTGAGGGTGTTGATACACGAGCTATAACTGAACACATACGAAATAAAGGCTCAATGCTTGGTATTATCTCAACAGAGACCGACAATAAAGAGATACTTTTGAGCAAAATATTTGAGTATAAAAAACAAAAGCCATCTTTGGTAAAAGAAGTTTCGACCACTCAGGTATACAGAATTGAAGGCAGTGGCAAGAAGGTTGCTGTTTTAGACTTTGGAATAAAGCAAAACATCTTGAGAGAACTTTCAAAAAGAGGGCTTGATTTATATGTGTTTCCGTATAATAGCTCTCTTGACCAAATCATGAATATTAATCCAGAAGGGTTTGTGTTCTCAAACGGACCGGGTGATCCTACTGACTTAGAAGAATTCTTCCCCACTTTGAAACAAATAATAGAGCTAAAAAAACCTATCCTTGGAATCTGTCTTGGCCATCAGCTTTTAGGTTTGTGTTTAGGACTTAAGACATACAAGCTGAAATTTGGTCACCATGGTGGAAACCACCCGGTTAAAGATTTAATTTCCGGCAAGGTTTATATAACCTCACAGAATCATAACTATGCAATTGAATATAAAGAATATGAAAAAATAAAAATCACACATGTAAATGTAAATGATAAAACTGTTGAGGGGTTTGCTCATCTTGATTTGCCTATAGTATCTGTTCAATACCATCCTGAGGCAAGCCCGGGTCCACATGACTCAAAATATATATTTGACCAATTTACTAAGCTTTTGAATGGAGTGTAGAAAAAGATGCCAAAGAGAAAAGACATAAAAAAGGTTTTGATAATAGGCTCTGGTCCGATAGTAATTGGGCAGGCTGCTGAGTTTGACTATTCAGGAACTCAGGCCTGCCGCGCTTTAAAAGAAGAAGGAATAGAAGTTGTGCTTGTAAACTCCAACCCCGCAACAATCATGACTGATACAGAAATTGCTGACAGGGTATATATTGAACCAATTTCAGTTGACTATATCGAAGAAATAATCAAAAAAGAAAGACCACAAGGACTTTTGGCTGGACTTGGTGGTCAGACAGCACTCAATATGGCATTTGAGCTTGCCGAAGCAGGAATTTTGGAAAAGTACGGAGTTTGCCTTCTTGGAACATCGCTTGAAACAATTAAAAAGGCAGAAGACAGGGAACTTTTTAAAAAGACCATGATTGAAATTGGAGAACCTGTGCCAAAAAGCATCATAGCACACTCTGTACAAGAAGCTATAGAATTCGCAAGAGAAGTTGGATACCCTGTTATTGTTCGTCCTGCCTATACCCTTGGCGGCACAGGCGGTGGAATTGCTTACAATGAAGAAGAATTAAGATATATTGCAAGCAAAGGATTGAAACTTTCTTTAATTCATCAAGTATTGATTGAACAAAGTGTCCTTGGCTGGAAAGAAATAGAATATGAGGTCATGAGGGACAGCAACGACAATTGCATCACTGTGTGCAACATGGAAAACATAGACCCTGTGGGAATTCACACAGGTGACAGTATTGTTGTTGCCCCATCTCAAACTCTTTCTGATAAAGAGTATCAGATGCTGCGAAGTGCTTCTTTAAACATAATAAGAAGTCTTAAAATTGAGGGCGGATGCAACGTTCAGTTTGCACTAAATCCAAACAGTATGGAATATGTGGTAATTGAGGTAAATCCAAGAGTGAGCCGTTCGTCTGCCTTAGCATCAAAAGCAACAGGATATCCTATTGCCCGAATTGCTGCAAAAATAGCAATTGGGCTTACACTTGATGAAATAATAAATCCTATCACCCAAAACACATATGCAAGCTTTGAACCGTCTATAGACTATGTTGTTGTAAAAGTGCCCAGATGGCCGTTTGACAAGTTCGAAAAGGCAGACAGACGACTTGGCACACAAATGAAGTCAACTGGCGAGGTCATGGCAATTGGAAGAACATTTGAAGAAGCATTTTTAAAAGCAATAGATTCACTGGATGTCAAGATTAATTATCAGCTCGGTCTTAAGAAATTTGAAGAAATGCCAGATGATCAGCTTTTAGAGTATATAAAAACTCCAAACGATGAGAGAGTTTTCGCAATATGCGAAGCTCTTTCTCGAAATTATGACTGCAAGTTCATCTCAGACCTCAGCAAGATTGATTACTTCTTTATTGAAAAGTTCAAAAACATAGTTGATATGTCAAAACAGCTCAAAAAATATGACATTGAATCACTGCCATATGACCTTTTACAAAAAGCTAAAAGGCTTGGGTTTGGTGACTCATACATTGCAAATCTTTTAAAAGAAGATGTGGACGAGGTAATAGAAATAAGAGAGAAATGTAAGCTAAAACCTTCTTTCAAGATGGTTGACACCTGTGCAGGTGAGTTTGAAGCAAAAACACCATATTTTTATTCCACATACGAAAAAGAAACTGACTTAGTTGTAAGTTCAAAGCCCAAGGCAATTGTAATAGGTTCAGGACCAATTCGAATTGGTCAGGGAATTGAATTTGATTATTGCTGTGTTCATTCAATATTCGCGTTAAAAGAAGAAGGAGTTGAAGCTATAATCATCAATAACAATCCTGAAACAGTATCAACTGACTTCGATACATCAGACAAGCTCTTTTTTGAACCTCTTACAAAAGAATGTGTTTTAGACATAATAAAACAGGAAAAACCAATGGGCGTAATAGTTCAATTTGGTGGTCAGACTGCAATAAATATGGCTTCATACCTTGCAAAAAACGGTGTGAAGATTTTAGGAACTTCTATGGAAAGTATTGACACTGCAGAGGATAGAGACAAGTTTTTGAATCTTCTTAAAAACCTCAATATTCCTTATCCTCCAGGTGGGGCTGCATACAGCTTGGAAGATGCGGTAAAGGTTGCTCAGCAAATTGGCTATCCTGTTCTGGTAAGACCATCTTATGTTCTTGGCGGAAGGGCAATGGAGATTGTCTACAGCCGCGAGGAGCTTGAAAAATATATCAAAGCTGCAATTGAGATATCAATAAAGCATCCTATTTTGATCGACAAATACATCCTTGGAAAAGAAGCGGAAGTTGATGGAATCTCGGATGGAGAAGATGTGTTAATACCTGGAATCATGGAACATATTGAAAGAGCTGGTGTTCATTCTGGCGACAGCATGGCAGTATTCCCACCCCATACACTCTCTGAGAGGGTTAAAGAAAAAATTGTTGATTATACTATAAAACTTGCCCGCGCCTTGAGAGTTGTAGGACTTTTCAATATTCAATTTGTAATTGATAAAGATGAAAATGTATATGTAATAGAAGTAAATCCTCGCGCAAGCAGAACTGTGCCAATTTTGAGCAAGGTTACGGGAATTCCTATGATAAAGATTGCAACTAAACTCATACTTGGCAAGAAGCTCAAAGATTTGGGATACCAAACTGGCCTTGTAAAAGAACCAGACTTTTTTGCAGTAAAAGCTCCTGTATTTTCGTTTTCCAAATTATCAAAGGTTGATGCATATTTAGGTCCAGAGATGAAATCCACTGGCGAAGTTCTTGGTATCTCCAAAAACCTAAAAGTTGCTCTTTATAAAGCTTTTATATCCTCCAATCATAAATTTACAAAAAACGGAAGCTGCTTGATTTTAGCACCTGAAAGCGAAAGGGATGCTATACAGCAGATCATAAGAAAACTATATGAAGTAAACTTCAAAGTGTTCCTCTTAGATAGCATGAAGGATTATATAAAAGGCTTAAATGTAGAGTTTATAAACAAAGAGACTGCTCAAAAGTTGCTACTTGAAGACAAATTCTCGTTTGTAATAAATATTCCATCCAAAGACAAAATGCAAGAGTTTGGTTTTGTTTTGCGAAGGCTTTCTGTTGAGTTTGGAATCACAACATTGACATCGATTGACACAGCACTGTATTATGTGGACGTTTTATCTTCACTGGATGAGATTGAAAAAGATATCTATTGCTTGAATGATTTATTTAAAGATGAAAGGATGAAGTGTTATGAGACATTTTCTTCATCTAAATGACCTTTCAAAAGAAGATATTCTGTATTTGATTGAACTTGCAAGTAAGTTAAAAAAAGAAGCTAAAAGAGGTTTTTATTTCCCTTACTTAAAGAACAAAGCGTTGGGACTTATATTTACAAAGGCTTCAACAAGGACACGTGTATCATTTGAAGTGGGAATCCATCAGCTTGGCGGATATTCACTCTATCTTGGAAAAAATGACCTTCAGCTTGGCAGAGGTGAAACAATAGAGGATACAGCAAAGGTTCTGTCTCGATACCTTGACCTAATTGTTATAAGAACATATGAACAAAAAGAGGTTGAAGCGTTTGCAAAATACTCTTCTATCCCAGTTATAAATGGGCTTACTGATGATTATCATCCAACCCAAATCATAGCTGATTTTCAGACAATTTTTGAGGAGAAAGGAAGGCTCAGTAATCTAAAAATTGCATATGTAGGAGACGGCAACAACGTAGCAGCCACACTTTTGGTAGGCGCAGCAAAACTTGGTATCGACATTGCAGTTGCAACTCCACCCGGCTATGAAATAAAGAAGGAAGTTGTAGATTTTGCACTTGATGAAGCAAAAAACAGCAAAAGCAACGTCATCTTTACTTATAGTCCAAAAGAGGCTGTAAAAGATGCTGATGTTGTCTATACAGACACATGGGTTTCGATGGGGCAGGAAGAAGAAAAGGAAAAAAGAATAAGGGATTTTGAAGGATATCAGGTAGACAGCACCCTTATGAAATTAGCAAAAGATGATGCGATATTCTTGCATTGTCTTCCAGCATACAGAGGGTTCGAAGTAACCTCAGAGGTTATAGACGGTCCACAATCGAGGGTATTTGATGAGGCAGAAAATAGGCTTCACGCTCACAAGGCTATAATGATTTTTGTGTGTGTTGGGAAAATCTGAACCAGTTTTTTGAAGGAATTAATAAGGCTGCCCGCAAAGTAAAAGGAACTAAATTCTAAATATGTTTGCTGGGCAGCCTTACCCATTTTTATTTTTTGGTGTTTCTGTATGTGTCTTTAAAAATCTCATAGTTTCCAAATGAAGTCATGCAAATTAATATGGAATTGATAATAAGAAGGACAATATCCTTGAGTGTATTGTTATGAGGGATAAATATAAAAGAAAGAATAAGAGTTATAACAAAAGTGTAAATTCTTATTACATAATCTTTACATCGTTTTTTAAAAATGCTTTTGGTAAACTGGACAATTACATTCGTAGCGATAGCAATACCAGCAAATGTCCCAAGCTGCTGAGCAGAAAGATAATTTTCCATTTTTCATTCTCAATTAATATATTATGTCTACTTTTATGATATTCATAAAAGGCAAACACTGTGAAAAAATTTTTTCAAGTAAAGAGTCTATTTTAAGTTCTCTGGGTTTAAGCCTTCCAGATCTTTTATCACAAATCTTCCATCTTTTCTAATGAGCTTTCCATCAAAGTAAATTTCCCCACCACCATATTCAGGTGTTTGAATGAGTACAATGTCCCAATGCACAGCTGATCTGTTGCCATTGTCAGCATCCTCATATGCGCTACCTGGGGTAAAATGGATGCTTCCAGCAATCTTCTCATCGAAAAGTGTGTCTTCCATGGGCTTTGTAATATATGGATTCAGACCAATTGAAAATTCACCAATATACCTTGCACCCTCGTCAGTATCCAGTATCTTGTTGAGCTTTTCTGTATTGTTAGCAATTGCCTTTACAATCTTTCCATCTTTAAATTCAAATCTTATATTTTCAAACTTGAACCCTGCATAGTTCGAAGGTGTATTGTATGTTATATAACCATTTACAGAATTCTTGACAGGTGCAGTGTATACCTCACCATCGGGAATGTTCATGTGGCCATCGCATTTGACAGCTTTCATTCCTTTAATTGAAAATCTCAAATCTGTGTCTTTTGCTACTATCCGAACCTCATCTGTGTTTTGCATAAGCTCAACCAAAGCATCCATTGCTTTCGACATTTTGCTATAGTCAAGATTACAAACGTTAAAATAAAAATCTTCAAACTCTTCCAAACTCATCTTTGCCTGTTGTGCCATCGAATAGTTGGGGTATCTTAATATGCACCATTTCGTCTTTGGAACTCTGACTTCTCCGTGAACTTTGTGAAACCATATTCTTTGATACAGATTCATCTTCTCGTCTGGAACATCTGAAAGTTCAAACGGATTTGGTGAAGATCTAATACCTATATATGCATCCATCTTTTCCATAAGATCTCTTTCATTTTGAGCGATCATTTCTATCTGCTCTTCTGTTGCACTCAAAAGAAGAGTTCTAAGTAGTGTTGGATGTTTTAGCCACAAAAATGGTTTTGCACCTTTTAAATATGAAAGTTTTACAAGTTGATTTGCAAGTTCAATCTCCTGTCCAATAAGCTCAATTAAAATGTTCTCGCCTTCTTTTAATTCAACCGAATACTCAATAAGGTTTTTTGCAAGAAGTTTCAACCTCTCATCAGTCAATTTAGCACTCTCCTTTCAGTTTTTTAATTTTCATTTTTCAAACACCTTGTTTGCTGTTTCTCTATCTAAGAAAACAAATTCCCCTTCTTTTAGTTTTCCAAGCTGGAGTTTGCCAATTGCAACCCTTTTTAACTTCAAAACCTTATGACCAATTTGGTCACACATTTTTCTTATCTGCCTATTCCTTCCCTCATGGATTTTTATCTCAACCAGAGCATTACCATTTATAAGCTTTAAAATCTTAAATTTGGCAGGCGCAGTCATTTTCCCATCTATTAAAAGTCCTTTTTCAAACCTTTCTATCTCTTCCTTAGAAGGAATGCCTTTGATTAAGACTATATAAGTCTTTTCAATATCGTGTTTTGGGTGTGTGACTTTATATGCAAATTCACCATCATTTGTAAGAATAATCAAGCCAGTTGTATCAAAATCAAGCCTCCCCACAGGAAATACTCTTACATTTACTTTGTCCTTCACCAAATCAACCACTGTTTTTCTTCCCTTTTCATCCTTTGCAGAAGAAATAACACCAAAAGGTTTGTTAAGCATTATATATACCTTCTGCATCTGCAGGGATATCCTCTTTCCATCTACTTCAACCACATCTTTTTCTGGGTCAACCTTGAACCCAAGCTGGTTCACAGTCTTCCCATTTACTTTTACTCTTCCTTGCAGGATAATCTCTTCACACTTCCGCCGGGAAGCAACACCGCACTGTGCCATAAATTTTTGAAGTCTAACAGGCTCACCTATCTCTTATCACCATCCACTCGGTATTTGTTACTGCCTTTTCAATCAGTTCTTCTGCCTTGAGCTTGCTTTCCTCAGCCAAAACTTGTTCAAGTTTTGGTTTGGTTTTTGGATGCTTAGGAACAAACACAGTACAGCAGTCTTCATAAGGAAGTATAGAGATATCATATGTGCCAATCTTCTTTGCAAGTCTTATTATCTCTTCCTTGTCCATGCCAATGAGCGGTCTGAAAACCGGCATTGAAACAGCTGCCTGCGTGCAAAACAGACTTTCCATTGTCTGGCTTGCAACCTGACCTATGCTCTCACCGGTAATCAAAGCAAGTCCACCGTTTTGCATAGCAATCTTTTGTGCAATCTTCATCATGAATCTTCTCATTATTATTGTCAAGAATCTCTCATCACAATTTTCATAAATAGAAAGCTGAATTTCAGTAAAAGGAACTATATAGAGCTTTATCTTATCTGTGTATTTTGCCAAAACCTTACACAAGTCTATTACCTTTTCCTTTGCTTTCTCGCCAGTGTAAGGAAAACTGTAAAAGTGAATTGCTTCTATCTCAACACCTCTTTTGGCAATCATAAAACCGGCAACAGGACTGTCTATACCACCGGACAAAAGAAGGTGTGCCCTGCCACCTGTGCCAAAGGGCATTCCTCCAATACCTTTCTCTTCTGATGAATAGATATATACTTTGTCTCTTATTTCTATGTTCAAAGTAAAATCAGGGTTGTGAACATCTACAGAAAGTCCATACATTTCAGCAAACTTCCTCAAGATATGCGCGCCTATTAACTTAGAGACCTCTGGAGACTTTAGCTCAAATTTTTTATCTGCTCGTTTAGTCTCCACCTTAAAAGTCTTCTTACCCTTTTCAAGCTCACTTTTGGTAACAACTTCAGCAGCCTGCTTTATCCCCTCTAAATTCTTTTCAGCAACCTCGCATATGGTAATTCCTACAATCCCAAAAACGCGTTTGAGCCTTTCAATTGCTTCATCAAAATATTCCTCACTCAAATTTTCAACAAATATTCTGCCCTGCTCCTTTTTAACCATAACCGAGTCAATGTCAGAAAGTCTTTTTTTGATATTTCTGACCAGAGTATCCTCAAAAAAAGGACGATTTTGACCTTTTAACGCAAGCTCACCGTATCTTATCAGTAGTGCTTTCAATTTTGAACTCATCCTTTACTTTTTTATTTTTCTTAAGAATCGCAGCGCTTTTTCAATGCACTCAAGTGCATAGTCAACCTCTCCAATTTGATTGAGGTAAGAAAACGAAAAACGTATACTGCTTTCTGCAACATCCAGCTTTTTTCCCATGCTGTGCAAAACCTTGTTGTAAGTCCTGCCTTTTGACGAGCAGGCAGAACCAGAAGATGCAAATATGCCATAACTTTCAAGCGTGTGAAGAAAAACTTCAGATTTTATGCCCAAAAAAGATACGTTTAATATTGCATCGGATGTCTTATCTAAAGGAGAGTTTATCACAACGCTATCTATGGCTGAAAGTCCTTCAATAAATCTTCGTTTTATATTCCTTAGCTTATCAGGTTCAGAAGCTTTTAGCTTCTCAAATACCTCAATTGCTTTAGCAAACGAAAAAATGCCGGGCATATTCTCTGTTCCAGGTCTTATACCTTTTTGCTGCTGTCCACCAAAGATTATCGGCTGGATGTTAATACCCTTTTTGATATACAAAGCTCCTATTCCTTTTAATGCATGTATTTTATGACCACTTATCGACATAAGGTCCACGTTCAATTCTTTAACATTGGTCTTTTCTTTCATAAAAGCCTGAACAGCATCTGTGTGAACAATAACATTTGGATTTTTCTTTTTCGCAATTTCAGCTAGCTTCTTTACATCAAATATATGCCCTGTCTCGTTGTTGACAAGCATGACACTTACCAGAATGGTATTTTGGTCCACAAGCTTCTCAAACTGATCAAAATCTACATTACCTTCAGCATCTACAGAGACATATTGTATCTCAAAGCCATTTCTCTCTAAATATTCAAGCGTAGAAATAACAGAAGGATGTTCAACAGGTGTTGATACAATTCTTTTTCCCCTTTTCTGATGTGCAACCGCACAGCCAATAAGTGCCAAATTGTTTGCTTCTGTTCCACCAGAAGTAAAATAAATTTCATCTGCACTGCCACCAAGTTTCTGAGCAAGTATTTCTTTTGCTTCTTTCAATTTTCTTTCTGCTTCAACACCAAGTCTGTGAAGCGATGAAGGATTGCCGTAGGTATCTATCAAAAACTTTGAAAGCTGCTCAATTACCTCATCAAAAGGCCTTGTGGTTGCAGCGTTGTCAAAGTATACATTCACAATTTGTCACTTCCCCTCACATTTCTCCAACTTCATGCATTAGGATGGAAAGCGCAGCAATTGAGGCTGTCTCACTTCTGAGTATTCTTTTGCCAAGCGAAATAACTTGCACATTTTTAAAGGTTTTTAACTCTTCTATCTCCTCTTCTTCAAAACCACCTTCAGGTCCAATTAAAATCCCAATGTTATTATAATCTGAAGATATACACCACTCTGAAGTCTCCGATTCCTTTTCATAAGGAATAAAAAGAATATCAAGCTTATCTAAATATTTCTCTTTAATCTCAGAAATTCTAATTGGCATTTCGATTAAAGGTGGTATAGGGCGAAGACACTGTTTTTGGGCCTCTTGCGCAATTTTGCGCCACCTTTCAACCTTTTTTTCCTGTTTTTCTGAAATATCAATCACAACTCTTTTTGAAACCACAGGTACAATTGTTTTTACTCCAAGCTCTGTTGCCTTTTGCACAATAAAATCCATTTTTTGGTTTTTGATAATACATTGAAATAAAAAAATGTTTTTGATACTTTCTCGGTCATTCAAAGTTTTGCTTTCTATCAAAAGTTTTATTCTGTCTTTTGAAATTTCAACTATACGCGATGAGTAATCATAATTTCCATCACATAGATTTATCTTATCTCCTTCTCTTTTCCTTAAAACCTTGACTATATGATTTATATCTTCTTTATCTGTGATGTAGGCAATATTATTCTCAATGTTCTGCTTTTCAACAAAAAAGATTGGCACTTAATATCACCCTACACAGTTTTTTTGCTAACAACCAAGCACCATGTACCCAGTTTTTTCACTTCTACAATTTCAAGACTATTTTTCTCAAAGCTTTTCAAAACATCTTCAAGCCTGTCTTCAATAATGCCAGAAGAGATAAAAATTCGGTCGTCTTTCAAAACTTTCTTTACATCTCTTGAGAGCCTCATAATGATATCAGCAACAATGTTAGCAACAACCACATCAAACTTTTCTTCTATACCTTCAACAAGGTCATTCTTTTTTATCTCAATCTCAACTCCATTTAACCTTGCGTTCTCCTCTGCTACCTTTACAGCAACCTCATCAATATCAACTGCCAAAACTCTTCTTGCCAAAAACTTCTTTGCAGCTATTGCTAATATTCCTGAACCTGTTCCAACATCAAGAACATCCATCCCTGGCTTTACATATTTCTGGATAGCTTCAAGACACAAAATTGTTGACTCATGAGTTCCTGTGCCAAATGCCATACCAGGGTCAAGTTTCACAATTGTTTTATTGCCTTCGGCTTTATAATCTTCCCATGAAGGAACAATCACAATATTCCCTATCTCAACAGGCTTATAATACTTTTTCCACTCTTCTGCCCAGTCCTTTTCATTAACTTCAGAAACGCTAATTTTTCCTTCTCCAATATCAATATATTTTGCAGTCTCTTTAAGCCTCTCCTCAATAGTATGGGTAAGCTCTAAAATATTGCTGCTTTCAGGAAAGTAAGCACAAACTCTTGCATAATCCTTTTTTGTAAACTGGTTTTCGTCAATATAATCCCATAAATTTGGTCTTGTCACAATCTCATTGTCTTCAATGACAACACCGTTTGCCCCAAGTTCGTATAAAATATTTGAAATAGCGTCTTCTGCCTCTTCGGTAGTCTTAATTGATATCTCATACCATCTCATTTGTTCTTTCTTCTCCTTCTTTCAAACTCAAAAATGTCTTAAGAAAAAGCTTCTCTTATCCTATCCCAAAAATGTTTTCTCTTTTCATATCCCTCTTCTGATGAAAGTCTTTCAAACTCTCTCAAAAGCTCTTTCTGCTTTTCTGTAAGCTTTTTTGGAACCTCCACTATAAACTTCACAACAAGGTCGCCTCTTCCTCGCGAACGCAGGTTCGGAACGCCCTTGCCTTTGATTCTGACCTCATCACCATTTTGTGTCCCTGGCTCAATTCTTACTTTTGTCTTACCATCAAGTGTCGGAATTTCTATCTCTCCACCCAAAGCTGCATTAACAAATGTTATTGGAACCTCAATATAAAGGTCCTGCCCGACTCTTTTGAACACAGGATGAGGTGCTATTTTTATTTTAATATGCAAATCACCGTTAGGACCGCCTTTGATGCCGCTCTCGCCCTCACCTCTTAACGTTATCACTTGGCCATCATCAATTCCTGCTGGAATATTAATCTTTACTCTTCGCTGTCTTCTTACATTTCCCGTTCCTCCACATTCTCTACATGGGTCTGTTATAATAGTTCCTGTTCCGCCGCATGCATCACAGGTTTTTATGGTGGTGAACTCCCCAAAGAATGTTGCCTGTCTTGATCTTATCTGACCCGTGCCGCCGCACTTTTGACATCTCACAGGTGCAGAACCTGGTTTTACACCACTTCCACCACAAACACTGCACTTTTCAGTTCTGTAAATTGGAATCTCTTTTTCACAGCCAAATACAGACTCTTTTAAAGTAAGTTCTAAATCGACATATATATCAGCACCTTTTCTTGGTGCTTCTTTTCTTCTTCTGGATGTTCCAAATATATCAAAGCCTTCAAATAGGTCTTCAAAAATATCACCAAAACTGCCAAAATCAAAGTCAGCAAATCCACCGCCAAATCCACCAGAAAAACCACCGCTACCTTGTGCACCATATTTCGGGTCAAACGCTGCATGACCAAACTGGTCATAAAGCTTTCTCTTTTCAGGATCGCTCAAGACTTCGTATGCCTCGTTTATCTCCTTAAATTTTTCTTCTGCCTCTTTATTACCTGGATTTGCATCAGGATGGTATTGTTTTGCAAGTCTTCTGTAGGCTCTTTTTATCTCTTCTTCTGTTGCATTCCTTGGAACACCTAAAATCTCATAGTAGTCTTTTTTTTGTGCCATTCTTTATCACCCGCTTACTTTACTGAATATTATTATATACCAATAACATGAATTTAACAAATAATCATAAAAAGGACCAAAGCCATTTTTAAACACTTCATGACTTTGGTCCCCTACCTTGTTTTTATCACAGTCTTTAGTATACTTTATAATCAGTATTTACATTTCCATCAGGACCGCTCTGACCACCACCTGGGTTTGGTCCACCTTGCGGTCCCGATGCGGTATAACCCTGCTGATAAAGTCTTGTAGACACATCATAGAATGACTTTGTGAGTTCATCAATTGCCCTTTCAATCTGTTCTTTGTCTTCACCATTCATAACATCTTTCAAGGCTTTTAGTTTTGACTCAATCTGCTGCTTTTCAGTTTCTGTCATCTTGTCACCAAGTTCGCGAAGCAGCTTTTCCGTCTGGTAGATGATGGAATCTGCTCTGTTTCGTGCCTCAATCAGTTCTTTTCTCTTTCTATCCTGCTCAGCATACATTTCAGCCTCTTTAATAGCCCTTTGAATCTCTTCTTCACTCAAATGTGTCTGGGATGTTATTGTAATCTTTTGCTCTCTACCCGTGCCAAGGTCTTTTGCTGAAACATGTACAATACCGTTTGCGTCTATATCGAATGTAACCTCAATCTGTGGCACTCCTCGCGGTGCAGGCGGAATACCATCAAGTATAAATCTTCCAAGTGTCTTGTTGTCCTTTGCAAGAGGTCTTTCACCTTGCAGAACATGAATCTCAACCTGTGTCTGACCATCCACTGCTGTTGTGAATATCTGGCTTTTTCGTGTTGGGATTGTTGTATTTCTTTCAATAATCTTAGTGAACACACCACCCAGAGTCTCAATACCAAGTGAAAGTGGTGTTACGTCCAAAAGCAATATGTCTTTTACCTGTCCTGCAAGAACACCTGCCTGGATTGCAGCACCAATTGCAACACACTCATCCGGATTTATTCCTTTAAACGGCTCTTTACCAGTAAGTTTCTTTACAAATTCCTGAACATATGGAATTCTTGTTGAACCACCAACCAAAATGACCTTGTCAATCTGCTCTGGAGTAAGCTTTGCGTCAGAAAGTGCTGTCTCAACAGGTTCTCTTGTCTTTTCTACAAGGTCTTTTATAAGCTCTTCAAACTTTGCACGTGTCAAAACCATATCAATGTGTTTTGGACCGTTTGCATCTGCTGTGATAAATGGCAGGTTAATTGTTGTCTGAAGCGCAGACGAAAGTTCAATCTTTGCCCTTTCTGCTGCATCTTTTAGCCTCTGGAGCGCAACCTTGTCTTGTCTCAAATCAATTCCGTGCTCTTTCATAAACTCGTCAGCTATATAGTCGATAATCCTTTGGTCAAAGTCATCGCCACCAAGTCTGTTGTTACCAGACGTTGCTAAAACTTCAATTACACCATCGCCAATCTCCAAGATTGAAACGTCAAATGTTCCACCGCCAAGGTCATATACCATTATCTTTTGATGACCTTCTTTGTCAAGACCGTAAGCCAAAGCTGCTGCTGTTGGCTCGTTGATGATTCTCAAAACCTCAAGTCCTGCAATTCTACCTGCGTTTTTTGTTGCCTGTCTTTGTGAGTCTGTAAAATAAGCTGGAACAGTTATAACAGCCTGTGTTATTTTTTCGCCAAGATATGCTTCTGCGTCAGCCTTGAGCTTCATCAAAATCATAGCTGAAATTTCTTCCGGTGAATATTCTTTATCATCTATTTTTATTCTTTTATTTGTTCCCATATCTCTTTTAATTGATATAATAGTCCTTTCAGGGTTTGTAATAGCCTGTCTTTTTGCTGCATGACCGACAAGCCTCTCACCTGTCTTAGTGAAAGCCACAACTGATGGAGTTGTTCTAAACCCTTCTGCGTTAGGAATTACAACAGGTTGACCACCTTCAATAACTGCCATACAAGAGTTTGTTGTTCCCAAGTCTATACCTAAAATATGAGCCATTGTTATCAACCTCCTTATTCTTAAAAATTTAGTTTCAAGTTCTTCTTAAATTTAATTAGCATTTGCAACCTTTACAAGGCTATATCTAATAACTCTATCTTTTATCTTGTAACCTTTTTGAAATTCTTCAATTACAACATTTTTACCGTACCTTTCATCTTCAACATGCATAATTGCATTGTGAAGGTACGGGTCAAATTCTTTATTCAAAGCCTCAATTGGCTCAACACCAAGTTTTGAAAAGATATCATCAATCTGTTTTTTTATCATTTCGAGTCCCTTTAAAAGTTCATCATTTGTGTCTTTTGAATTTTTTGCAGAGTCAATTGCTCTTTCAAAGTTGTCAACAATCGGAAGGAGTTTTCCAACAACATCAGCAACAACTTCATAATACATATTCTCTTTATCTTTTGCTATTCTCTTTTTATAGTTATCAAAATCAGCAGCTATTCTTTGACATAGACTTTTGTACTCTTCAACCTCCCTTTCTTTCTCTTCAAGCTGCTTTTTTAAAGTTTCCACAGTGTCCTCTTGGTGAGGCTCAACCTCAATATCTTCACTACTTTCATTTGACCCATCATTTTCCTGTGTTTTTGCTGCGTCCTCTTGAGGTTCTTGAAAATGTTGCATATTCTCATTTTTTCCCTCGGAATTAGTTTCTTCTAAAGTCTGAGCCTCAGAAGAGTTTACCTCCTCGCTCTTTAGATCTTTGTTTTCCATGTCAAGCATCTTCACAAATCACCTCTTTAATTTATTCTGTAAAAAGTCTTGTCAAAATATCAGATAAAGTGTCACAAATGTAATCAATCAGTGAAACTGTCTGAGAATATCTCAGTCTTTTTGGACCAATTATACCTATTGAACCGGCAATACTGTCACCTATTCTGTAAGTGGAAAGAACAACACTGCACTCTTTTAAATCCTCTATTGGATTTTCTGTACCAATTCTGATGGTTATATGTTCATGCATTGCAGAGTTTATTATTTGTCTTAGCATCTCCTTTTGCTCAAATATATGCAGGAATATCTTTGCCTTCAAAACATCACTAAACTCAGGAAAATCAAACATGTTCTTAATTCCACTTAAAACAACTTCTGTGCTGTCAGCTGCACTGATTGTGCGCAGTACATTTTCAATTATTGGTGACAAGATTGTCTTGTTTTTGCCAAGTATGTTTTCAATCTCAAGCACAATTTTTTGGTCAATATCTTCAAGTCTAAGCCCACTTAGTTTCTCATTAAGGATATTTGATATATATATAAAATCTTTTATGTCTACATTTTCTGGTTTGTCCAAGAGAATATCTTTTACAAGACCTGTGTTTGTCACTAAAATTAGTATATATCTTTTGGTGTCAACTGGTACAAGCTGAAGATACTTTATAAAGCTCTTTTTAACATTTGGTGTTGAAATTACTGCTGTGTAGTTTGTAAGGTTAGATATTATCTTTGCAATGTTCTCCATATATTCGTTTATTTCATTGAATTTGATATCAAGTTGCGACCTTATAAATTCAACTTGCTGTGGCGAAAGCCTTGATACCTTCATCAGCTCATCAACATAATACCTGTAGCCCTTATCTGAAGGAATTCTACCAGCTGACGTGTGGGGCTGCTCTAAGTATCCCATCTCCTCTAAGTCTGACATTTCGTTTCTGATTGTAGCAGAAGAAATACCAAAAATGTATTTCTTTGCAATTGTCCTTGAACCAACAGGTTCACCTGTATTTATATAATCATCTATGATAGCTTCAAGTATTCTTCTTTTTCTTTCATCCAACATTTTCCTCACCTTACTGTTAGCACTCTCTGTTGATGAGTGCTAATTCTAAGATATAAGATATCACTTGAGTAGATTTTTGTCAAGTATATTTTTGACTTTCTTTGACCTTTTTAAACAAACTCCATCCACACTAAATTTGCAAGGTCAATTCCTCTCTCTGTAAGTCTCAAATAATTGTTACTTACCTCTATCAATCCATATTTTTTCAGTTTCTCAATTTGAGAGTTGTACTTTCTTTCAAACTCTACGCCAAATCTTTTTCTAAATTCCTCAAGGGATAATCCTTCTATCTTTCTCAGCCCTAATATAATAAATTCCTTTTCCCTTTCTTCACATGAAATAATTTCTTTTTCTTCAATAGCTAAACCATTTTCTTTTATTTTCTTAACATATTCGTTTATATTAGAAGTATTATAATACCTGCAACCATTAAAAAATGAATGAGCTGCACAGCCAACTCCAATGTATTCCTCTACATTCCAGTATTTCAAGTTGTGTTTGCACTCAAAACCTTTCTTAGCGAAATTAGAGATCTCATAATGATAAATTCCAATCTCAGAAAGTATTCTTTTTGCCCACCAGAACATTCTTCTTTCTTCATCTTCGCTTGGCAACAAGCTCTTATACTCTTCATATCTTTCAAAAAGAAATGTCCCCTCTTCTATCTTCAGTGAATAAATTGACACATGAGGCGGTGAAAATTCCAAAAGTGTATTGAGTGTTTGCATAAAACTTTTAAAAGTCTGATATGGAAGACCTGTGATAACATCAACGCTAAAATTTTCAAAATATAAAGGTACTCTACTTAAAATCTTAAGCGCAACCTCAGAGTCATGGACTCTACCAATTGCTCTCAGTTCTACATCGTTTAGCGACTGTATCCCTATACTTAGCCTGTTTACTCCTGCCAAGCTGTAACTTTGAAGTTTCTTATGTGTGATACTCTCAGGATTTGCTTCGATGGTTATCTCGCAGTTGCTTTTAATCTTGAAATTTGAACATATAAATTCTAATAGTTTCAAGATATAATTTGCAGAAATAGAAGAAGGTGTACCACCCCCTAAATAAATTGTGTCTATCTCTATATCATAATTTTCTTTATAATAAATTAATTCATTTTCAAGCGCGCTAAAATATGCAAAAATCACATCATCATTGACATTTTCATATGACACAAAATCACAGTAATAACACTTTCTTTTACAAAATGGAACGTGAATATATAGTCCTATATTTCTCAATTGTGGCTTGCACTTCCTTTTTTATTTTAACCAAATGGTTTAGTCTTCAAGCTTTAAAACAGCCATAAATGCCTCCTGCGGTATCTCAACCTCTCCTACCTGTTTCATTCGCTTTTTACCTTCTTTTTGCTTCTCTAAAAGCTTTTTCTTTCTTGTAACGTCACCGCCATAACACTTAGCAAGCACATCTTTTCGCAAAGCTTTTACTGTTTCTCTTGCTATAACCTTGCTGCCAATACAAGCCTGAATTGGTATTTCAAATAAGTGCCGCGGAATCTCCTCTTTTAACTTCTCAACAATTCTTCTTGCCCTTTGATAAGCTTTATCCTTATGAACAATAAACGAAAGCGCGTCAACAACCTCGCCTTTTATCATAATGTCAAGCTTTACAAGCTTTGACTCAGCATAACCTATAAATTCATAATCAAATGAAGCATAACCTTTTGACCTTGACTTTAGAGCATCGAAAAAGTCATACACAATCTCCATAAGAGGCATCTCATAAGTGAGAATAACACGTGTTGTCTCAATATATGACATGTCTTTAAAAATTCCTCTTCTTTCCTGGCACAGCTCCATCACGCTACCTACAAATTCGTTCGGTACCATGATAGTTGCCTTTACCATTGGTTCTTCCATCTTGGCAATCTCGTTCGGGGGTGGCAGTTTTGTTGGATTGTCAATGTACAAAACCTCACCATCTGTCTTTGTAACTTTAAATACAACAGAAGGTGCTGTTGTGATTATGTTCAAATCATATTCCCTCTCAAGCCTTTCTTGAACAATCTCCATATGCAAAAGTCCAAGAAATCCACATCTAAAACCAAAACCGAGCGCTGCTGAGCTTTCTGGTTCAAAAAACAACGCTGCATCGTTGAGCTGAAGCTTTTCTAAAGCTTCTTTTAGCTCCTCGTACTTTGTATCTCCTGTTGGATAAATTCCACAGAACACCATTGGGTTTAATCTTCTAAAGCCCGGCAGAGGCTCATCAGCTGGATTGTTCGCATCAGTTATGGTATCACCAACCCTTGTATCTCTCACTGTCTTAATTGACGCTGCAATGTAACCAACATCCCCGGCTCTTAGCTCCTCGCACGGGATTAGCATTCCAGGTTTAAAATATCCTACCTCTGTCACAGTAAACTGAGCACCAGTTGACATCATCTTAATGGTCATATTAGGTTTCACAACCCCGTCAAACACCCTCACATATGCCAAAACACCTTTGTAGTTGTCATAAAGCGAATCAAAAATTAAAGCTTTTAGCGGTTTTGTATCGTCACCTTTCGGAGGTGGAATGTCTCTTACTATCCGTTCCAAAACCTCTTCAATGTTAATGCCCATTTTAGCTGAAATGAGCGGTGCATCTGATGCATCAAGTCCGATCACATCTTCTATTTCTTTTTTGACCTCTTCAGGTCTTGCACTTGGTAGGTCAATCTTGTTTATAACAGGTATTATCTCTAAGTTGTGCTCAAGTGCAAGATAGACATTTGCAAGCGTCTGTGCTTCAATACCTTGGGTTGCATCAACAACCAAAATTGCACCTTCACAGGCAGCAAGGCTTCGTGAAACTTCATAGGTAAAGTCTACATGACCAGGTGTATCTATAAGATGAAATGTATATTCTTTGCCATCCTTTGCTTTGTAGTTGAGCCTTACCGCCTGGGCTTTTATGGTAATTCCTCTTTCTCTTTCTATGTCCATGGTGTCAAGTACCTGGTCCTGCATCTCTCTTTCTGTGAGTGCTCCTGTGAGCTCAATTATTCTGTCAGCCAAGGTTGACTTCCCATGGTCTATGTGAGCTATTATGCAAAAGTTACGAATTCTGTCCTGTCTTCTCTCCACCTCAGTATAATCCCCCTACGCACAAAAAATTTTGTTTATTGCACATTTTTAAGCCATTTATCAACATCTTCAAGCAGTTTTTTGGCATAATTAATGTAGGATGTCTTTATATCAGTTCTATTTAAAATGTCTTTTGCTTTAAGAACAATAAAATCATAGTAACTTGCATTCCTTCTTGTCTTTCTAAAGATATATATTGGCTCAACTGATATCTTTTTAGTAAGCTTATTTTCTTTTTTAACAAGATCAAGTCTCACTGTCAAACCAAATCTATTGTATGGAAAAATAACTGTCTGGTCGCACAGGAAATTACCAAGCGAATAAAATACTATCCCCTCTTTTATATTGCCTGACTCATCCTCAACCTTAACCTTTTCAAACGGCTGAATTGTATGAGTATGAGTACCAATTACAATATCAACACCATTCTTTATAAGCTCTTTTGCAAACTCTTTCTGCTCAAAACTAACTGAGTTTGAATTTTCAACTCCCCAGTTTGCACATGCTATTATAATGTCACAGTTGAGTCCTTTCAAGTACTCAATCTCATTTTGTATCTCATCCTTGTCAAGAAGACTAACAAAATCTTTATAAGTAGAGCTTCCTCCCAAATAGACTGATGAAAGCTCTTTTGTGAACGCAGCAACGCCAATTCTTATGTTGTTTATATCAAAAAACTTTGAGGTATGATCTTCCTGAGAAAGCTTAACGCCTACTGTTTCAATCTTTGCCTCTTTCAAATTATTTATTGTTTTCTTCAAACTTTCCACCTTTCCATCAAATATATGCGATGATGAAAGTACCGCAAGATTAAATCCAGCTGACTTGAGCACATCTAAAGCCTCTTTTGGAGCGTTGTATTTCCCATATGTTGAAACAGGAATATTGTCAGTAATTGTGCTGTCAAACTTGAAAATACTAAGGTCTGCATAAGTGATATCTTTAACGTTTTCCAAGATGTCCCCGAATACATAATTCTGAGATTGCCTGTCATAATAAGATTTTAAAAGATAGCCGTTGAAAAACACATCTCCTGCCATAAATAAACTTGCCTTGTATTCTTTTGGTTGGGACTTAAGCTTAACAGACAAAGAATTGTTTTTAGCAGAAGTATTCTTATTCTGCTGTGTCTTTGGCAAAGTCTTTTGCTGAGGTTTTCTGGAAACCTCTTCTGAGACAGGAATGTATTTTTTGATGTACATGTTTTCATAGTAAAAAAGAGCATTTATGCCTATCAAAAGTATTATGATAAACGACCCCAATGCATATAAAAGCTTTCTCATATCTCCAGCCCTCTTTCTTTATATACGTTTATTGAAGAAAAACCTTCGATATCAACCGGGAATTCTACTGTCTCTTTTACTATTTTTTGACCATCTAAATACCTTAAAATACCTTTCTTCCCAATCTCAAATTTAAGATAATAAGCACACAAGGCTTGCATATCTGCCTTGTACTTTTTATTTAGCTTCCAATCACCATACTTGCTGTCACCTAAGATGCAAAGCCCAATGTGCGCAAGCTGCGCTCTGATTTGATGGGTTTTACCAGTCTTGATTTCAACATCTACAAGCTGCAAGTCATCTTTTTGTCTTACAATCTTATATGCTGTCACCACTTCTGAATAGCCATCTTGTGGAAAGTCAGAAATATATACTTTGCTCTTTTTTGAATCTTTTTTAAGATAGTGTACAAGTACACCACTTTCTGGCAAATCAGCTTTTTTAGTTATACATAAATACTTCTTTATAATTGCCCTTCTACTCATATATTTTAACATCTCGCTTAAAACTTGTCTATTTTTTGCAATGATCATAAGTCCTGCTGTATTCCTGTCAAGCCTGTGACAAAGCTGAGGAAGTTCATTTTTAGAGTAATTGTTTTCTATCCAGCTGACAACAGAATACTCATTGTTCGAATCTGGATGTGATGGAATTCCGTATGGTTTGTCAATTACAACAATGTTGTCATCCTCGTACACTTTAAGAATCTCCACTTTTTTGTGCTCCAAAAATCTATCTTCTATTTCAAAACTTACAGTGTCTCCAAACCTCAAAACCTCTCCTTTTTGAGCAGGAAGAAAACTTACAATAATTTCTCCTCGCCTGAGCATTTTAAAAATTAAACTCATTGGAATTGTAGGATATTTCTTTTTTATGGCTTTTTCCACTTTTAGCCCTGCCAGCTCTTTATCAACAACAAAATTCACCGTCACTTCTTGATCACTCCCTTTTAACACATGAGAATACTAATATCATATAATAAAATTGACCTAATTGAAAATGAAAAAATCATGAAAATTGGCATTGATGGTAGAGCTGCTAAATGGTATAGGGGTTCCGGTATTGGCACATACACCTATCAGCTTTTAAATTATATCAAAAAACTCGACAAAGAAAATGAATATTTAATAATCTGGCCTGATAGCTGCGAAACAGAATTTGTACTTGCACAGAATATAAACATCAACCTTCTTCCTCAGCAGTTAGATAAGTTCTGGGAAGAAATTATGATAAAAGAGATTATACTTCAAAATGATATTGATATATATCATGTCCCTCAAAATGGTATTGGGCTTCCTCTGTCTAAAAAGTGCAGTTACATTATTACTCTGCATGACATAATTCCTTTCAGGCTTCCTGAAACAGTTGGACCGGGCTATTTGAGAATATTTAGAGATGTCGTCCCAAAAATTATAAAAATAACCGACTGCATCATCACTGTATCTGAGTTTTCCAAAAAAGATATTTGCGAATACTTCGACATCCATCCATCAAAAGTATTTGTAACATATTTAGCAGCAGAAGACATATATAAGCCCTTACCAGAAGATGAAGTCAAAACCTTTCTTTTGCAAAAATTTAACATTGACTTCCCATACATCCTTTATGTAGGTGGTTTTTCGCCGAGGAAAAATCTTAAAAGATTGGTCAAAGCTTATTCCTTAATAAGAGAAAAAATCAAGCACATCCATCTTGTTATACCGGGGAAGTTCAGCAGAAGTTATGAGGAAATAAAAAATCTGGTTGAAAATCTTAAGCTCACTTCCCACGTACATTTTCTTTCTTATGTGGATGTAGAATTTATGCCATATATATACAACGGTGCTTTGCTTTTTGTATATCCATCGCTGTACGAAGGGTTTGGTCTTCCACCACTTGAGGCAATGGCTTGCAAAGTCCCGACTATAGTAAGCAACACAACTTGCCTGCCTGAAGTTTTAAAGGATGCTGCCCTGTATGTTGACCCTTATTCCGAAGAAGACATTGCTCAAAAAATACTGCTTGTATTAGAAAATGTAGAGCTGCGAAATCAGCTTGCTCAAAAGGGTTATTTTCTTTCAAAAAGTTATAGCTGGGAAAAAACAGTTATGAATACTTTGAAAATTTACCAGCAAATTTTTTCCTTGAAATATTAAAAAAATTAGAATATAATTGATGATGTAAATAACAAAAGGTCGGGGCGTAGCTCAGTTTGGTTAGAGCGCTAGCTTGGGGTGCTAGAGGTTCGCTGGTTCAAGTCCAGTCGCCCCGACCATTTTATTTTTTCAAGCTCAGCTTTCAAGCCTAAAAAGCATGCGGAAAATATCAAAAAGATTTCTCTTTTGGACATCCTTCTTTGCAATTAAGTCATACACGCCCAGCAATTTCCCTTCTTGCCATAGTTCTAATTTTCCAATCTTCTGTCCAGTTTTAACAGGTGCTGATATTTGCTGAGGCAAGGTTACTTTTGATTCAACTGTACTTTCATCACCTTTTTTAACAATAAGCTTGACATCTGTGCTCAAAATTGCTTCTACTTCTTTCTCAATTCCATTTTTCACTTTTACCTTCCCAAAACAATATCCTTTAGAATAAGGACTGTACATTGAAAAATTTGCAAAACCCCAATCCAAAACCTTTGTGGCATCATTAAACCTTGTTTTGCTGTCTGGTGCTCCCATTATAACCGCAATTAAATGAAGACCATTTCTCAAAGCTGATGCTGAGACACAAAACTTTGCTTTGTCGGTAGAACCTGTTTTGACACCTGTACATCCTCTATAAAACCTCACAAGCTTGTTTGTATTTGTAAGACCAAATTTGCCTTCTCTTATGGTATCTACCCATGTAGTAAGGTATTTTCTGATGATCTTGTGTTTTAAAAGTTCTCTTGACATTATTGCAACATCATATGCGCTGGTGTAATGATTCTCAGCATCAAGTCCATATGGATTTACAAAGTTTGTGTCAAACATTCCAAGTTCTTTTGCTTTTTTGTTCATCATATAAACAAATTCTTGGACACTTCCTGCAATGTGCTCAGCAAGTGCAACACACGCATCATTTGCTGAGGCAATTGCAATTGATTTTAAAAGCTCTTCAACTGTCATCTCTTCATTTTCCTTAAGATAAACTTGAGACCCTCCAAGGCTTGATGCGTTTTGACTTGCAACAACTTTGTCAGAAAGTTTTATCTTACCTTTTTCTATTGCTTCACATATCAAAATCATAGTCATTATCTTGGTGATCGACGCTGGAGGAAGTTTTTCATGTGAGTTCTTTTCGTAAAGAATCTTTCCTGTGTCAAAGTCAACAAGTATTGCTGATTTTGCTGAAATTTCTAAGGACGGTGTTTGGGTTTGAAGGGACTCGCCAAATACTTTCTTACAACCAATATGTGAATTTCCAAAGAGTAGGAAAATCAAAATTGAAATTGTTATTGCCTTTCTCACCTTGCCATCACCCCAATTCTTTAATTCTCCTACTTTTAAATTATCTGCACATTCAGCTTAGGTTATTCATTATACATATTCTCAAAAATTTAGATGCATAATACTATTTGTAAAATCTTATTGCAGAGTGAATTAAACTGCATGGGGTGATGATAAATGAGGTGTATAAAAGCATTAATACTACTAATACTTTTGAGTTTGAGCGTATATACTATAGCAAACTATCAACACCTTAAATTCAAATATGCTCTTTCTCCAATTATTCTTTCATACTATGGCTCTACAGGGCCAGAGGTTATTGAAATACAAAAAAGACTTAAGCAGTGGGGATATTACGATGGGCCAATTGACGGTATTTATGGATATAAAACATATATGGCAGTAAGATACTTTCAGGCAAAAAACGGCCTTAAAGTAGATGGAATTGCAGGAAGCGAAACTCTCAGGGCACTTGGAATTGTCACAACAACACGTTCATCGTACAGTTCAGACCTCAACCTTCTTGCTCATCTTATCAGCGCAGAAGCGCGGGGAGAACCTTATGTCGGACAAGTTGCAGTAGGAGCAGTGGTGCTAAATAGAGTAAGACATCCAAGCTTTCCAAATTCAATAGCAGGTGTGATCTACCAACCAGGTGCTTTTGAGTCTGTAGCAAACGGCCAGATAAACCTTTCGCCGACAGTATCAGCAATAAACGCTGCAAGGGATGCACTAAATGGCTGGGACCCAACAGGTGGCGCAATTTACTTTTTCAACCCTGCAAAAACTACAAATAAATGGATTTGGAGCAGACCAATTGTAGCTGTCATAGGCAATCATGTATTCGCAAGGTAAAGGAAGGTGAATCAATTACAAGATGCAATTGCCTTTTAAATTTTACCCACAACAGCCCATTGCAGGTGATAAATTGATAGTAGCTTACAATAATGGTATTTTACTGGACGGTCTTGAGAAAGATATTTATCTTAAATTTGGGTTTGGAAATGAATTTGTTGAAGGGAAAACTTACGAAATTAAAATGGTAAAAAAAAATGGCGAATATATAGCAGTATTACCTCTGCTTAAAAGTGGTTTTTTGTTTATTGCATTTAAAGACAAGTTTGAAAATTTCGATGATAATAATGGTAATTTTTATAAGATAAGTATAAAAACAAAGGAATGAGAAGAAGTATCTTCTCATTCCTTTTTGCAGTCTTTACATATACCATAGAACTTAACTATGTGATTAACAACTTTAAATCCTCTTTCTTTTTCTATTTGTTCTTCTAAACTTTCAAGCAAATCATCTTCTGCTTCTTCCACTTTCCCACATTTTATACATATCAAGTGATGATGATTGTGAGAATCTTCGTTATTTGAAAGTTCAAAACGTGAACACCCATCGTCAAGGTCAATCTTGTTAAGAACTTTTAAATCATTCAAAAGCATTATTGTCCTGTATACTGTTGCAAGTCCAATCTCTGGCATCTTCTCTTTTACTATCTTGTAAATCTCTTCAATACTCAAATGTTTGTCTTGATTGTCAAGAATTGAATCTAATATTATTCTTCTTTGGGTTGTGAGTTTATAACCTTTTTGCTTAAGCTGGTCTTTTATCTCTTCTAACTGATCTTTTTTCATTCTAAATATCACTGCTCCGCAACATCAATTTATAATTTGTAATTTATTTATGATATACATTTTATTCTCTCAAAAGCTTAGATGTCAAGACTTCATTGAACAGTTCTTTTTGCAGCTTCTGCAATTTCCTGAACACTTAAACGCTTCAAACAAATATGCGTTACACCGCGGACATTTTCTATTTGAAATAGCCACCTCATAACCGCACACAGGACATTTTAATTTCATCACAAAAACACTCTCCCTTTTGTTTTGGACTGAATCTTTAAAGTACTATATGTGCAAGAATCCCTCCCACTAAAATCGCAATCACAGCAGATGAAATCCATACAAAAACTGAATATTTAAGCCCGTTTTCTTTTGTCATCATAGCAAAAGAAGTAATACAAGGGACAAACAATGTTGTTGTTACAAGCGCAACAAACATCTGACCTTTTGTAGTTGGAATTGTCACAAGTCCTGCAGCTCCATAGTCACGTCTAATTATGCTCAGGATAAACACCTCGGTTATCTCCTTTGGCAGCTTTAATAATCCTGTAACAACCGGCTGTGCAAAATTTTCTATAGCATGAAGAAGGTTTGTTGCATCCAAAAATCCAAGTACAAGCGTTGCTGCAACAAAGATCGGAAAAGCCTCTACCAAAAATCCTTTTGATTTATAATAGGTCTTTTTCAAAACATTAGAAGGCTGAGGAATTCTCAAAGTTGGAAGATCTATAAAAAGCGATGTTGATTCACCCTTTATAATTTTGTTTAATATTCTGCCCACAAGTCCAAAAATAAATCCAATTATCAAAATATAAGCAACAAGATACCAAAAGCCAAGTCTTGAAATAAGCCCACTGATTATCCCAAGCTGAGCAGAGCATGGTATTGTGAGTCCCAGCAAAAACATAGTAATGAGCCTTTCTCTTTTTGACCCTAATATTCTTGTTGTCATTGTTGCCATTGTAACACAGCCAAATCCCAAAATTATAGGAATTATCGCCCTTCCATTTAAACCTATTTTATTGAACACTCTGTCAACAAGCGCTGCAATTCTGGGAAGATAACCGCTGTCTTCTAATATACTCATAAAAAGGTGGAAAGCTATAACAAGGGGAAATAGCAATCCCAAAAAGATGATTGGAAACATAGAAAGTATTCCATAATTGCCAACAATAATCTTTTCTAAAAATGTATTTGAAACAAACTTTTCTATAATACCTTTTACATAGCCAAGATAATATTCTCCCATTACTGTATTCATAGTAAAGTCAACCAGTTTTTGTGCAACAAGCACTCCCATAAAATAATACATAATATACAAAGTGACAAATAAAATAGGAATTCCCGTGACTGGATTTATAAGAATTCGACTTAGTTTGTTTTTAAACTCAAGGTTTTTGGTATCAAACTTGACAGTTTTATTGAATATCTCATCCACATAGGTGCGCCTCAAAGCGTATATCTTTTCTTGAAGTTCAGATACTGATGAACTGAATACATTTTCAGCTTCGGCAAGGCTTTCCCAAGAAAATTTCTTTCCTTCAGATTCTAAAATCTTTTCTAAATTAGGTGTGATTTTGCCCTTTTTAAAAAGATTTTTGTTTATGGCTTCTCTCAACTTGTCAATACCAATTCCTTTGCTTGCAGATGTTACTATCACTTCAACACCAAGGCTTTCTTTTAGTTTGTCTATGGCAATTGTGATATTGTTTTTCTCAACCTCATCAACCATGTTAAGCACAACTATGACTTCTTTTTGATAATCAATAAGCTGCTGTGTTAAGAATAAGTCTCTGTCAAGATGGACACTGTCGACTACATTTATAATCTTCTGCGTATTCAGCACAATATCACGCGTTACAATTTCTTCATCATTGAAAGAAGAAATTCCATAAACGCCTGGTGTGTCGACAATAACATAATCCTTGTAAAATCCATAATTAACATCTACAGTTGTACCAGGATAGTTTGAAACTTCTACATATCTTCCTGTCAGTTTATTGAAAATAACCGACTTCCCAACATTAGGATTTCCAACAAGTGCTATTACCTCTTTGTCATCTGGAATATTTAGCATCTCTTGAACACAGTGACAGTTCAAATGTATCAAGCCCCTTTCTACTTTTGAGTCTCAACTTCAATTTGCTTAGCAAGACCGTTTCCTATTGCAATCTCTTGGTGATTTTTCCTGAGAATAATAGGACCATTATTTATTTTAGCTACACATTTTACTTTGCTTCCTTCATTTATACCAAATCTCAAAGCATACACACGTGCGGTTTTGCTTTTTATGCTCTTTATTATAACTTCCTGGTCTTTTGAAATCATATCCAGCGTCAAAGCTGATCACCTCTCATGATATTCAACATAATACTCTTTGTTTTTTGAAAACAATTTGTAATTGATATTTTGTGTTAATTGAAAATCATTTTCAATTATATAATAACAGATTTTTCTTTCTGGGTCAAGAAGAATATTTGAAACTGCATCTCTTTCATTAATCACTATTGTACTTTTATTCTTTTATCATTACAAAATATTTAATACATTTAATGAAGAAGATAGTTACAATTCATATATTTACCGAATTTTGAGGGCGATATGCTTTGAAAACTAAAATTCATTGTAGTATATTTAAGTTTTAGAGGACAATCCAAAACTCCTAAGAATTTCGAAATTTCTATTGAGGTGATTTTTTATGTTACACAAAATGACAAAAATTGAAGACCTCAACTTAAATCCCATTACTCTAATTGGAAAAGAGTGGATGCTCATTACAGCAGGGAACATCAAATCATTTAACACAATGACTGCAAGCTGGGGAAGCCTCGGCTATATTTGGGAAAGGCCTGTTGCCTTTTGTGTAATAAGACCCCAGAGGTTTACAAGAAAGTTTGTTGAAGAAAATGAATTCTTTACACTTTCGTTTTTTGATAAGGAGTATAGGTCAGCTCTTGAAATTTGTGGGAAATATTCTGGCAAAGATGTTAATAAGGTTGAGATGGCAAAGCTCACCCCTAAAGAAGATGAAGAGTTCAAAACAGTGTTTTTTGACGAGGCTAACCTTGTTTTGGTTTGCAAAAAGATTTATTTTCAAGACATAATCCCTGAGAATTTCCTTGATAAAAGCATTGACAACTATTACCCTGCAAAAGATTATCATAGAATGTTTATTGGAGAGATTGTAAAAGTTCTAAAGAAGGAGAGATAGAAAGTGAATTGCTGTACAAATTTAAGTTGCTCATGCTGCGAAAGCACCTCTATTGAACATTTTTCTCAAGTTTGTCCTATTTGTAAGCACCAGGGAATGCTTGTCAAGAACTTTACTGTAAAGCATATAGTTTTAGATGAGTATTTGTCCCAAGTAGGAAACGAAGATTATTTTTTGTGCACAAACCCAGAGTGTGATGTAGGATATTATAAAGGCGAAAATGTTTTTTACAAATATCAGTTAAAGGTACCAATCTGGCTTAAAAAAGATGCAAATCCCAAGTATGTATGCTATTGTGGCAAGGTTACAGAAGAAGATATTATGGATGCTGTTTTGAAAAAAGGTGCAAAAACTTTCAGTGAAGTATGTAAAATCACTGGTGCAATGAAAGATTGCAAATGTGAGATAAACAATCCAACTGGAAAGTGCTGTGCTGCTGTTGTCAAAGAAGCATTTGAAATGGCTACAAGGATTAAAGAAGAAAACAGGGACTGCCTGAACTGATGCTATCGGCAGTCCTTTATTTCTGTTTTGAAAAAAGTAATTTCTTGCCGCTTGTATATACCCTTTTGTCATCTATTCTGAGTTTTAGTCCCCTCCTCTTTTTGAAGCCTGATAGCCCACAAATTGTATCTTTTACATTTTTCCTCCAGTATGGGGCAAATAGGCAGTGATCAAAAAGGTTGTAATAAAAATTTTAAGTAGTATAATATTCCTTGTAATCGATTTACTCAAATTCTGAAAGGAAGGTTATTGCAAATGGCATACAAAAACTTTAAACTGGTAATATACTGCTCTGCTGGATTTTTAAAAAATGTAGAATTAGAGACGCTTGAAAAAGATTTGGAGTTCTTCCAAAGATATTTAGACATCTCAAAAGTATACCTTGAGACACACAGAGGCGCAGATACCGTCCCAAGAGAGAAGATGCTCAGAATAAAGGAGTTTTTTGAAAGACAAAACATCAAAACATCCGGTGGAATCACTGCAACTGTGGTATTTGGAAATGAAGAACTTGATTATTATAGAATCTTTAATACTTTCTGTTACACAAACCAAAAGCATTTAGAAAAGCTAAAAGAAATTGTTCAATATACAGCTTCTTTGTTTGATGAGATCATTTTAGATGATTTTTTCTTCACCGCCTGCACATGCCCATCTTGTATTAGAGCAAAAGGAAATCTTAGCTGGAGCGAATTTAGATTAAATTTAACGGCACTTTCATAATAGAGTCCTTTTTGCCTTATAGAACTAAGGTAAACTTACACATTAAGAACAAAAACAAAAAAGTTATTGATTCTCTAAGAGGTTTTGAACTTAAAGTCTCTATGATATCAGAAAATGAAAATATCTATGAAATCAACTTAGAACCAACAAGTTTTAGAGTCTTGAAATTAGAAAACTAAATTTTTTTGGAACTCTTTTGAAGGGAGAGTGCTTGCAAAATGAGCAGTGTTTTTGAAAATGAAGTAATAAATGCAATTAAAGAGCGTCGAAGTGTAAGAAGCTTTTTATCTACCCAAGTTGAAGAGGAAAAGATAAAACTTTTACTTGAAGCTGCAATCTTTGCTCCATCTGCCGTAAATGGTCAGCCATGGTTTTTTACAGTGGTTCAAAATCTTGATATTTTAAACAAAATGAATCAAGAAATAAGAAATATTATGCTTCAGTCTTCTGATGAAAACTTAAAGAAATTCGCATCAAAAGAAGATTTTAACGTTTTCCACAATGCCCCAATGGCTATAATTGTTTCAGGAAAAGAAAATAGTCAATCTGCCCAGATTGACTGTGCAGCTGCAACCCAAAACATCCTTCTTGCTGCAAAATCTCTCGGTTTGGCAACGTGCTGGATAGGATTTGTCGGGATACTTTTTTCAAGTCCAAAAGCACAAGATTATATAAAACTTCTCAAAATCCCTGATGGATACAAACCTTTGTGGGCTATTGCTTTAGGATACACTGAAAATTATCCTCAAACAGTACCTGAAAGAAACTGGAATGTAGTTGAGTGGATAAAGTAACTTTTTTTCTCAAATGCCATAGGGATTGTAAGGAGGGCTTTATGCCCTTCTTTTTCGTTTGTTACAATACATTTAATCACTGTTATTTATAACCATCAAAATCTAACATTTTCTCAAAATTATTGAGAGGATTTTAGTGATTTTTTAGGTTATTTTAAATGTATAAAACTTAAAGTAATAGGAGGTAAACTCGTGAGAATAATTGTAACTGACTTTGGAGCAAAAGGAGATGGAGTGAGTTTTTGTACAGAGGTAATACAAAAGGCTATTGACACCTGTTTTGAAAATGGTGGTGGAGTTGTAGTTATACCTGCTGGAATTTATTTGAGTCGCCCTATAAGGTTAAAATCTAATGTAACCCTATATTTGGAAGAAGGTGCTGTAATCAAAGCAACCAACAATATTGAAGATTACTACCAAATTGGTTATTACCACAACGAATGGGGAGAGGTTACTTCATTTTTATATGCGATGAACGAAAAGAACATAGCAGTTGATGGAAAAGGTACAATTGACCTTTCCGGAAGCAGTTTTATGGATTTTTCAAGAGCATTTAATCAGTTCGAAGAGCTATCTCAACTTGACAAAGACCAGTTTGAAGAGACAGAATGTAAGCCCATTTACCGACCAAATCAACCCATATTCTTCTATAACTGTGAAAATATTAGTCTGAGCGGTATCTCAATTATTGACTCACCTTGCTGGACAGTTTGCATCCACTCATCAAAATACATCAAGGTGCACAACATAAGGATTATGAACAATCTCAGAGTTCCAAACAGCGACGGTATACATCTTTGCTCATGCGAAAATGTAATAATATCAGATAGCTTCTTTACTTGCGGTGATGACTGTGTTGCTATATCTGGCATTACAAACTGGGACAAACCATGTGAAAATATAATTGTGTCAAACTGTATTATGCAAACACGCTCAGCAGCGTTGCGGATGGGACACCTCGATAGCAAAGTAAAGAATGTGGTTGCTTCTAATCTTATCATCCTTAATTCAAACAGAGGAATTGCAATATTCGCAAACGGGAAAAGCGGGTATGTCAAATCAGTTACAATCTCAAATGTCATTATGACAACAAAAATATTTGCTGGTACATGGTGGGGAAAAGGTGAACCAATTGTAATTGCCTCTCCTGAAGAAGGTAATTTTATTGAAGATATCTCTATTTCCAATATAAAAGCTTATTCGGAAAATGGGATTTTAATCTATGGCAAAGATAATAATATCCGCAATATTTCACTTAAAAGTATTGATATATACCTTAGATTTGGCAAAAACAGACCACTTTTTGGCAAAAGAATTGACATTCTCCCAAGCAAATGTCCACCTTTCCCTGATTACATGAATAAAATTCCATGGATTTTTGCAAAAGATGTTTTGAATCTTAAACTTCAAGATATAAACTATGGATACAATTTACAAAACTTAAAAACTGATTTTGACATAGAAGGAATTTTTCAAAATGTAAATAACTCTTTCTTTTCTGGTATTAGAAAAGTAGCTACTTAAAGTCAAAAGTTTAAAATCCCAGTTATAACAAAATTTCAAGGCTGTCCGTTCACTCCAGAACATATGAAATGACCTCTTTCAAATGGCAGCCTTGAACTTTTTTTTTCATCTTCTAAATAAGTCGAATTTATCAAGTGTTATTACATAAGGGTGGTTATAAACCTTTCTCAGGTGTTCAAACGAATTTATATTGCCATCAGTCGTAAATCGACCCCACCAAGGCATAAACCAAAGCCAATAAGTTTTTGTATTTTGCAAAACATCTGGGTCAGGGATTGGTCCATTTTCTGTCAAAGCTATAGGTTTTTTAGCTTCTGTCAGCTCATAGACATAATCATACCAAAATGAAAGAGGACCATAGTTTTGGGTCGGGGCATAAAAGTCAACCCCTACAACATCATAGTAGTCTTTTTCTATTCTCCAATCAGGATGTGGTGCATTCCAAACTTAAAACCTTCTGTTGCACTATTTGTATACGGAACATCAAAAGAATTTACTATCTCTGAAAACCAGTTCGTTCCTAAAAACCTTTATACATCTGCAAAATTCAGAAAGGCCACTTCTCTCTGCTGCCTCTATCCACTTTTTTAATTCAACTCTCGCTTCTGCTGAATTACTGCTTTCCAAAACTTTCCTGAATTCTTCCTTGAGTCTATGCGCTTTCCTCAAATCCCGACTATACCAAAACATTACTTCTAACTCTTCTCTCTGCTCTGCTGTAAGTTCTTCATAAGACTTTAACAACAATTTCCTGCTCCTCTTGAAATATTTTCTCAAATTATCTTCTAATTCTTTCTGCAATCTTTTCCTTACTCCTTCTGTCGCCCAATAAACATACCTTGTGGAAGTTAAAATAAAATTGTGTCCACTGTATAATTAGTATTGAAATAATCACCAAAGGGGGTTCACGATTATGGAGAAAAATGAAATTTTTGAGACCGCTAAAAATATGGCTATCGAACAAGTGCTAAATATGTATTGCTTCCTGTGATGATCCTACTCGCCCAGCTCTAAAACAGCTAAAAGTAAAACTTGCTCGATTGCTTTATGTTATCGGAAAGAAAAGTAGCCCTTGCTAAAAATGACAATGACAAAGGCAATGGTTTTTATTGAAGTAAAACTTTCAACACCTGCTATGTAGTTTGAAATTTCTGTCCCTCGCACACGCCCTTAGAATTTCCGACCTTCTATCCTCTTCTTTCCGCTACAAAAGAGTTGATAGCTTATCTACTTCCCTTCTTATGTCGCAAGTACATCAATGGTTATTCTTGAGCGTTCCCTTGTCCAGACTTTGAAAGCTTTGAATCTTCCATATTCCGAAAATGAAATACTAAAAATCAAAGAAGACCTTAAAAATGAGCTTCAATTATTCAAACAAAGAGAATTGCTAACATCTGCTTTTGCTCTCATCATCGACGGTTATTCAGAAGTGAAGTTAAGGACAATTCTAAAGTTAAACAAGCTACTTGCAATGCCAGCCTCCGTATTGACTTAGAAGGTAAAAAAGATATCTTTGGTATTCTGCCCTTTCTTCGGCAAAGAAAATAAGGCTGATTGGATGAAAGTTTTTGACGATTTAATTACAAGAGGTCTTAAAGAAGTTTTAATTGTCATAAGTGATGACTTTCCTGGTATTATAGATGTTGCCAAACTTGCTTATCCTCTTGCTGACCTTGAGCTTGCTTTTGTCCACCTCCAATGAAATAGCAGAAAACATATGACAAAGGATAAAGCTTTCAGCTTTTAACAAGAGTTTAGACAGAGTTAGAATTTCTTCCTTCGATTTTGACGAAGCTGTACTGAAATTTAAAGAACTTTGCGATGGATACCTTTCAAAATATCCTCAATTTTATTGCTGCAATATCAGAAAAAGCAGAGTTTTATTCTGTTCATATGAAATACCCTGAGGAATTAAGGAAGCAGATTCTTTGCTACAGACGCCGCCTTGCGTGTAAACAGCATGATTGAAAAGTAAAGAAGTAAATTCAGGTGGATACTTTTAAGGCTGTCAAAGTCTTAGAAATTAATATTTACTTAACAAGAAGAGAACTTACGCCGTACAAAATGGAAAAATGGAGCTTTTCAGTATTAGAAAATGCATCAATAACATAACATAACTTTACAACTTACGTTATAAATTGGTAACACAAAATTCTTGACAAGTCTCGCTGCACAATCTGTTATATCATGCTGCTTTACACAATAGTATCTTTTCCTCATCTCTTCATCACACTTGATTTTTGATATATTTGCTTCTTTATTTTCTTATTTAGGCTGTTTTGTACTCAAGCTATTTTTTCTGTAAACATCTTCTTGGAATTTCTATGCAAATTTTATCTTATTCATTTTCACTCTGTCAATCCCGTTTTTTTTAGCCCATTTTCAACTAAATTTTGAGCTCAGAATATACTTTTCTTTAAATAGCTTAAATTTTCTTAAATTTTCTTGAGTTTTTAAAATGATAAGTTTGAAAATAGGAAAAATATATCGTTTGTTTAATAAAAGAAATAACCACATAGAGTAAATGTAGTAACAAAAGAAAAAGCCCTCTGTGTTACAATTTTGATTTTAGAGAAAACCTGCAACAAAACGTAAGAGAAGATAAAGAATAGAGAATAGAATAACCAAGGAAATGTAATCTATTTCAAATTTTCACCATGTGCTTAAAGACAAAAAGGATTTACTACCTTTATTTTCCCAAAGTACTGACCAGAATTTAAATCTTCACTCCACACTATTGAACATCCTAAGTTCTTGTAAATCTTTCCCTTTAACCACCCCAACAATTTATTTTTTAGCCAAAAAACTGAAGGGTGAGCATTCAGAAAACTCACCCTCACTCCTGACAGATAAATATTATTACATTTTTCTGGTTTAAAATATTTGTACAAAAGCCCTCTCCTCGCATCAATTTTTATTTCCTTTTCCGTTAATTTTATTAAACTATTTTTCCCCTACTCTCTGCCCCATTTCAATAACTGCCGCTTTTTGTGTTCAGTTCATAATAACTAATAAATTCAACTTTTTAATAAATATTTATCTCCAATCTTTCACCTTAGCTTTAAGTTAATAGAAATCTGCTTTTTTTATGGTTTCACCATACTCACAACCTTGCCATCGTACCCTAAAATGAGGTACACTCTCTGACCAACTTTGAAGGTGTCAGAAAGAAGCACAGATGGGTCAAAATCTTCGCTCACCTCATATGTTCTGTCCACAAGCTTTCCTGTTGTCAGGTCTACTGCACTTACAACAATTGACTTTGGTGTGAACCTTGTTGGCTGGTAGCTTTTGATGTAACATTCAACCCTGTCATCTACAACAAGTATGAACTTATTACCACCCCAGATGTCTGACACAGCATAGACAACATCGTTTTTCTGAATATAGCTGTAATCCACAACATCCCCATCTTTTATAACTTTGCTACTACCACTTATATCCAAATCACCTGCTTTTAAGGTCAGATATGTCTGCTCATTTGCAAGGTATGGTTTGCTGTATACCGGGTCAAATATTACACAGTAGTCATACCCGCTCTTTTGTGTTGATATTCCAAACACAAGCGATGTTGCCCTTTGCATCTTCTGAAGCACCTGTGAGTAGTCAATCTTTGTGCCGCTGTAGTAGTAGATTATGTTTTGTGGCAAGGTCATCTCAACCTGTGTTCCGCCTTTGTCAACTGTTACTTTGCTTCCAAGAGCATACACAACTGTCATGCTATCTGTTGAGTTGAATTTTTTGTAGACAAGAGTTATTTGATTATCTGAATCAACATAAAGCCCATATTTTGCGCCAAGCTCCAAGTTTATATTCTGGTTTGACGGCAGGGTCAAAATGCCTTTGTCTGTTAGAACTTCATTGTCTGCAAGACCTTTTGTTACCTTGCTTGTTCCCATTACAATAACTTCCATGTATGTCCCATACTCATCATAATATGGGTCCTGGATGATTGCATACTCATACGAATTTCCTGCCTGGTTGTAGCCAAAATAGATTTTCTGACCTGTTTTGAGAATACTCTTTAGCTGGTCATAGCTGAGCTTATTTCCATTGTAATAGTACGTAGGTTTTTGAGGAAGAGGCAGCGCATTCTCAGTGCTGCTTTTTTTGAGCTTCACGGATGTAGCGCTCACAACTGCTGTAATCTCTGCTGACTCCACGTTGTTGAGCTTTTTCACAACCTTGGTGATTGTATCATTTTTGATGTACACACCATACTTTGCACCAACAGAAAGCTTTCCTGCAGATCTTCCCACAACATATATGCCCTTGTCTGTTAGAACCTCGTTTGTTGCAAGCTTGCTTGACGAAATGCTATCTGCCATCACTATGACCTCTGTGTATGTGCCATACTCAAAAGAGTATGGGTCCTGAATTACAACATATTCGTATGTCTTGCCGTCCTTTGCAAAACCAAAATAGATTTTCTGACCCACTTTTAGCACATTCTTGAGCTCAAGGTAGTTTGTTTTTGCACCATTGTAATAATAAACCGGCTTTTGAGGTAGAATAATGTTCTCCTGCCCCTGAGTACCTTTTAGCTTGACGTTAGTATCACCTACAACATCTGTTACCTCATATTGCTGAGTATTATTCAACTTCCTTACAACAAGCGTTATCTTATCGTCTTTAACATAAAGTCCGTACTTTGCACCTATTTCAAGTTTTGTCTCGGCAGATGGAAGGTAAAAAATACCTTTGTCAGTCACAACCTGGTTGTTCTCAAGGCTTGAGTTTAAAAGTGCATCCTGCAAAACTATTGCCTCAATATAGTTTCCATACTGTGTACCATATGGGTCTTGTATAACATATGCCATAACCTTGCCTGTGTCAGGGTCTTTTGATACATAGAGTATCTGGTCTTCTTTTAAAATGTTCGGTAAATTTTCATAGCTCTGTTTTGTTCCCTGATAGTAATATAAAGGTTTGCTTGTCAGCTGAATCCTTTGTGTTTTGCCGTTTTGAGCAGCATCAAGTGTGTAATCATCTATATTTGTAATTGTAAACTTTTCTGATACCCACACTTTTTGCAAAGCTGCAGTGATTGTATCATCTTTTATATACACTCCATACTTTGCTCCAATTTCAAGGTTTTCAGGTTTTATTGAAGATGCAACAAAGTATATTCCCTTGTCTGTCTGAACCTGGTTTGCATCCAGTGCTGATGATGTTTTTGGAGTTGCCAAAATCAAAACCTCATCGTAGTTTCCATAAATCTCTTGTGCATATATGTCGGAAATTACAACAAAGTCCATTTTGCTCCTATCTTCAGAATATATAAAGCTTATTTTCTGGTTCGGTTTTAGCACATTTTCTACTGCATCATAGCTCTGCTTTGAGCCGTTGTAATAGTATGTTGCCGAAGATGGCAAAGTTATTGATTTTGTCTTTCCACTTTCCTTGTAATATACAGTCCTGCTGCTTACCTTTGTGCTGACAATCTGGAAAGAATCAGCTTCAGTGCCAAACACTTTCGTGATTTTATTGGTATCAACCTGAAGCATGTACTTTTTCCCAACTTCAAGTTGCGTCTTTGTTGCATTCACAAGCACTCTGCTGTCTGTCAAAACCTCATTTGGAAGAAGCTTTGATGATGTCTTGCCAGTATCAAGCACAACGTATGATTTGTAAAGCCCAACATATTCAGAAAATTTTGTATTTGTATTTTTTACATTTGTTTCAAGCAGCCTATATAGCATAATGGCCAAATCATATTTTGTAACTTTTTTCTTAGCCGACACATTTAAGCCTTTCAACAGTCCAAGTTCAGAAGCCTTTCTGATATAGTTATAAGGCCAGATACCCTCTATATCTGAATCAGTATAATTTAGCATTTTTACCATTGCAGTTACTGCATGAGAAAATGTAATTTCTTCAAATGGTCTAAATTTCCCATCTATTGAAATATTCAAATACTTATTTTTAACGGCCCAATTCACATAACCACAAAGTTCTGTATTAGATTTTACATCAATACAGTATGAAAATGGTTGTTGAACTAAAGTTTTTTCATCAACATTTGAAATTTTTGCAATAGCCCTAACAAACTCCTGACGAGTCACGTAACTGTTTGGCTTGAGATAATCTTTTGATGATACAACACCTATCTTAGACAACTTTTCCACTGCAAGCTTGTACATATCAATCGATAAATATTCTTTTGTTTGTGCACTCACAGTTTTCATTATTAAAAGTTGAGTAATAACACAGATAACCAAAAATAAAAATCTGTGTCTATTTTTATATTTCATTTTCTTATATCACCCCTTGCAAACAATAAATCTAAAAAATTTAAGCAATTTTTCTATCTTCTATTATTTTCCCATCATGAATTCTTACAATCCTTTTTGCCTGAGAGGCAATGTGATTGTCATGTGTAATTAACACCACAGTACATCCTTGGTTATGAAGTTGTTTGAAAATTTGCATAATTTCTTCGCCAGATTTTGAATCTAAGTTTCCCGTCGGTTCATCAGCTAAAATTATTGAAGGATTTGTCACAATTGCTCTTGCAATGGCAACCCTCTGTTGCTGCCCACCAGATAGCTGTCGAGGTCTGTGATTTATCCTGTCAGAAAGCCCTACGCGTTCAAGTGCTTCTTTTGCAATCTTGTGTCTTTTTGATGCCGACATCCCTTTGTATATTAAAGGCAGTTCAACATTCTCAAGAGCAGTTAACTGTGGAATTAAATTGAACTGCTGAAATACAAAGCCTATCTTGCTGTTTCGAATCTCTGCAAGCTGATTGTCTGAAAGGCAACTAACTTCTTTTCCATCTAAGATGTATTTTCCTGATGTTGGTACGTCAAGGCATCCCATTATATTCATCAATGTTGACTTTCCTGAACCAGAAGGTCCAATAATCGCAACAAACTCATGTGCATCAATTTTAAGATTTACTCCATTTAAAGCATAAACATCTATTTCGCCCACTTTGTATATTTTAAAGATATCATTAAGTTCTATCATATATATCATCACCTTTTGTCAAAAGTTACTATTCATATCGTAATGCAATACTTGGTTCAAGGCGTGCTGCCCTTTCGGCTGGAGCCCAGCCAGAAAATACACCAACAAAGCCCGATACACCCAGAGCAAGTAAGATCCAAAATGTTGAAATTGTGGGTTGAACATCGTTCATTAGATTAGGAATAACAGCATATACAACTACTATTCCTAACACTATGCCCATTATACCACCTAAAATAGAAATTATGGAAGATTCAACTAAAAATTGAAAACGAATATCTCTTATTTTAGCTCCAACAGCTTTTCGTATACCTATCTCTTTTGTCCTCTCAGTAACAGATACTAAGATGATATTTGTAATTCCTATTCCACTGACAATAAGAGATACCGTAGCAACTCCTCCAAGTAGCGCACTGAGTAAGTACGAAACTGAAATAACACCTTGCAAAATTTCTCCTCCGTCTATAAAAGAGTAATCATCTTTTTCAAATCCTTTTTGAGTCAAAAATTCTTCTATAATTTTTTGAACCTCCTTATTTTTTTCTGAACTTACACATTTTATAAAAAATTGTTGTGATGATATCTCTGAACTAAATAAACTTTCGCCCACGTTGAAAGGTACTAAAATACTAATATCAGAAGCACTTCCAATAGATATATTTGCCAATCTCTGTTTCTTTTTTACTACGCCTACAACTTCAAATTCATTTCCTTTAATCCATAACTTCTTACCTAAAACCTGCTGCCCCTTCCCAAAAAGTTTATCCTTTTGATCATCAAACACTACTGCAACTTTGTTATTTCTATCTTCGTCTAAATAACTTAAAAACCTTCCCTCAACAAGTTGAAGACTTTCTGTGATATAATAATTAGGTTTTACCAACAGAATTTCGCATCTTTTTTTGTTGTTATCCGAACTCAAGACCTCAAACGAGAGACTTTTCTTAGGTGTAATTGTCAATACTAAATCTTTGTGTTTCCACAAATACTCTGACAATTCATAATAATCGTTTTGATGTTCTGGCAGATAAGAGAGAAAAAGAACCAGACTATCTACACCGCTCTCTTTAACTTGTTTTGCAAAACTACTGCTAACTGTTTGGACAAGCCCAACAGCTGCAATTATAGAACTTGTCCCTATAACCACTCCAAGTACACTTAGAAAGGTTCGAACCCTGTTTTCATAAAGTGATTTTATTGCCATCTTTAAAATTTCATAAACTTTAATAAACTGCATATATATTCCCTCTCTGTTTTTAAGGTGTAGTTTTGTAGGTCTGAGGAAGTACTACTTCCTCACCTTCTTTTAAACCTTCTAAAATTTCTACGTGATGCTCATCACTAATACCAAGTTTAACTTCTCTTTTTTCACAGCCTGCATAGTAACTTTCTTTTGTGCCAAGTTCATCAGAGATTTTATCGTCTTCTTTAATTTTTTTCAAGCTCTCATTATTAAATTTTTTTACATATACAAAGTACTTATCTCCTTCTTTCCTTACAGCTTCAATGGGTACACAAATTGCATTCTTTTTTCTTATAACTTCTATTTCTGCTGTGGCATGTGTCCCTCTCTTGATATTTTCATTGTAAAATCTTATTTTTATGTTAAACCATGAAACATTCTGAGATAACTCTTCATCTAATGGTCTTGGATTAATTGATTCCACAATCCCGTCTATCTCACTTTCAGGTATATAGCTACTATGAGGTGCAAAATTTATCTTCACTCTATCACCTTTTTTTACTTTGTAAACATCATACTCCGATATCTTAGATTCAAATATTAAGTCATTTGTGCTCCATACAGAACAAATACTATCACCCATATTAATTAGCTTACCTTCAGAAATATTGAGATTGCTAATCACTCCATTTATGGGTGACATTACCTTACAATTATTTATCTCTTTTTTCAAGGTCTCTATTGCCTCTTTAGTTTCGTCAATCTGATCTTTTAGTCCATCTATCTGCTCTTTAATATCTTGGTCAAAGAATTCAATTAAAATATCCCCTTTTTTTATCCTGTCATATTGTTTTACAAATATTTTCTTTATCCTTCCTTCAACCTCGGATTTTATAACTATCTCGTCCATTTTTAAAATACCTTCATTAACACTTCTTATTTCTTGATAAGGATTTTTTGATGTTATAACACAAAAGGCCTTTGCTCCAGATGGCAAACTTCTTCCTTCATTGTCAACACAAATTTTAACATCAAATACCGATTGCCCATTGTCGTTTACGTAAAATAAAGAACTCTTTGCATCAACAAATCCTTCTGTCTCTATATCATATTCAGTAAGAACAACTTTTAATCTTTGGCCAACACGAATACTATTAAATAGCCACGAAGGAAACGCTACTGTTAAAAATAAAGATTTATTATTTACAATTTTGAAAAGATTAGCTCCCAAAGAAACACTCTCTCCCTCGGTCACATATATTTCTTGCACCTGTCCATCAAAAGTAGAGCTAAATTTGTATTTTTCTAATTTATCTTGAAACTTTTTAATTTCATTTGAGAGTTTTTCCAATTCCTTTTCTTTCTTTTTGAGTTCAGATACCTTATTAGAAGCATCTATATAAGCTAACAGCTTTCCCTTTTTGACGTAATCTCCTTCACGAACATACACCTTACGAACCATCCCAGAAACTAAACTATAAATTGCTTTTTCCTCTGCTCTGACAATACCTCTTAGTACAATCTTCTCTTTAATTGGCATTCTAATAACTTTTACTGTCTTTTGATTCGAAACTGTACTTTTTTCAGCAAATTTACTAAGATATCTAGTAAATAAATACACACTGCTCAGAATGAGAATTATAATTACAAAATATCCAACTATGAAAAAACTCCTTTTGTTTTTCTTCACTTTTTTATTCACCTACTTCCATAAATAACAAGTTTTATTTGCTCTTTTTATCTCTCCTTATTAACTTTCCTACATTATATCCAATAAATGTCATCAAGGCAATTATCAATGATAATATCATAAGTGTGGATATAATACTACCAACATCACCATTATCCAGTGAAATTTCTATTCCTTTCTTTTTAGCTTCTAAAAGTAACCTTTCTTTGACATCATCTGTTAATATAAGAGGTTTATAAAAGTAGCTAATAATATCCATTATAAGTTCTGTGGTAAGACTGATAAAGATATTAAACGCCAAAATATTGGTAAATTTACCTCTACTGAATATACTATTTAGTAAACTCATAAATGCTAAAATTCCAAATGCGGAAAGTTCAGCAATAAGAATTCCTCCAACCGATATTGATTTTTTATTAAATACACACCACGTTAGAATAATAACTTGATATAGAATTACTAACCCAGCAAAGATGTAGATTATTATTTTTCTCATCACATTCTCTCCTCTCCGTATTCAAATGAGTAAAAATACATTAAAACGTAAAATTCATTTCAAACAGTCTGCCATTGTTTAAAGTAAAAATCTTATCTGCATATTCTAATATCTTTTTTCTATGACTTACAATAATTATAATTCTATTCTCTTTGAGCTCTTTCAATATCTCACATAAAATTCTCTCATTTTCCTCATCAAGCGAAGAAGTTGGTTCATCAAAAAGCAAAATTTTTGCCTCTTTTAATAACTCCCTTGCAAGGAGTATTCTTTGCTTCTCACCTCCAGAAAAATTAATTTTTTCATCATACATAGTGTCATAACCATAAGGAAGCTTAATAATTTTTTTATTTATTTTTAAAATTTCACAAATATTTTCTATATCATTGTCCACTTTATTCAGATTTGATAATTTTATATTCTCTCTTATAGATAAGTTGTAAATCAATTCTGCTTCTTGAGGTATATAACTTACATATCTCCAAAATTCTCTAAAATCAATTTTGGAAATATTCTTCCCGCAAATTGTAATACTTCCTCTCTCAGGTTTATACAAGCCACACAGTAACTTCAGAAAAGTTGATTTGCCGCACCCAGACTCACCGATTATTCCAATTATTGAATTTGGTTCTATTATCAAGTTTATTCCTTGAAGTACATAAGAGTCAGAATTTTCATATTTAAACCACAAATCCTCTATAACAATTTTAAAATCCAATTCTCCAAAATGCAACATTTCAGAAGTATTTTCTATTTTAATATTGTTGGTATTATTTAATAAAAATTCATTTAGCCTTTCAATTAAAGGAAATAATCTTCTAAATTCAATTCCACTATCAAACAGCTCACTACTTGCAGCAATAAGATTCTGAAAATACATACTTAAAGCTACGATCATTCCCACAGTTGAATGCCCATTTATAATTACTATTGAGCCCCCAACATATATAATGATAATAGCCACTATAGCAAACAGAGCAGTATAGGTAGATAACAACATTATTTTAGCAAAAATCTGAACTGATAAATCTCTCAATTTACTGTTTATTTCATTAAATTTGTTAAATATAAAATTCTGGGCATTGTTTAAATTAATCGAAACTATATTTCTAATTACACTTGGTACAAAAGTATTCATTCTATCTATCAAAAGCTGAGACTCTTTTTGCAATATTCCTATTTGATGTCCTTTCTTAAGTATGAAAACAGCAAATAAAAACAAAATCATCGCTAAAACAACGGTCAAAAATGGTGATAACCAAAGCATTATAGAAAAGGAAAATATAATTATAATTATATTTTTCGTAAAATTGTTGATTAAATCTTGAATAAATTCTCCAATCTCTTCTGTCTCATTCAAAATACGTGTTAATATAGTTCCCGGAGGACTTTTTTCGAAAACAGTGATAGGAGAATAAAGAACTTTTTTAAAAAATTCATTTCTTAACTCCTGCACTATTCTTTCCTTAAATCGTATTATCATCAAGGAACTTAAGTATGAGGTCACTGGTTGCAAAAGCCACACCAAAGAAAACATGATTAACTGTTTCATTAATTTTTGTAAAGATATTCTTGTTATCAAATCTTCAACTAATTGTTTTGAAATAATCGGAGCAACATTTATTAATATTGTATAAATTTGTAGAATGAGAAATCCAATTAAACCTATCCTAACATGCGGTTTAACAAAAGGCATTAATGATTTTATTGACTTTAACTTCTCCATTCCCAAAAAATACCCCCGTTTGATATCACTATAGATTAGAGCAACTTTTATAATCCTAGTAATTCTACTCCCACATTATAAGTCCAATGCAAAATAATACATGAATGAATGCTTTTTGTTTTATATGATATAAAAGACAAAATCAAACCAATGGGAAAACGTACTAAAGTATTAATCGTCATATCTCCACCACAGTGGAGAATAAATCCAAATACTAACCCATCAAGGACAATGCTTGTAAAAGGATTAAACACACCTAACAATTCATTCAATATAATACCCCTTGTTAACAATTCTTCGGTTAAACTTACAAAAAAATTGTGTGTAATTACTTCTCTAAATGTATTCATGTCTGTGTTTTTACTCGCTAAGAAAAACACAAAGCTGGCCACTAATAGAGATACAATCAATGTAAAATAGTACCATTTATTATTTTTAATTGTTAAATTCAGTTCATTTATCTTTTTCTTTTTTATCAACACCATAAATAATAAGGGAAATAATCCAAAGCAAATTGTGAATGGTATTGAGTATTGCAATAATAGCTCCTTTAAAGAAGAATATTCTACATAAGACACATAAGATTTGTCCATTATTGCGCAATAAAGCAAAAGCCAAGCCAAATACACTATAGTAGGTACAAAAATTAGTGCGCTTATTTCTAAATATAAATATAAGATTTTTTCCTTTTTATTTTTAAGATTACAAACCATGTTCGTTATTATATTTTTTACAATATTATTTTTAACTTTTTTCATTTACTCCTCTCTTTCCTTTCGATTATATTCTCTTATCAAATTAATGATTGTTTCATAAAAATTATAATAAAGAGGGCAGTATGGGTCTTTCTTTTTCAGAGTAGCGTTTAAATAATAAGCGTTTGCTCTACATGCACCACCACACAAATACTTGAATTTACAGATATTACATCCATCAATCATATCAACGCTTATATTTTTCCAAATTAGTCTTTTTGAACTGCAAAGAATTTCACCCACTGTCATATCTTTTATATTTCCTAATTTAAATTCCTCAACGTGAAGCATGTGACACGGATAAACATCCCCATTAGCTGCTATACTTAGCATTTTCCTTCCAGCTTCACAACTTAATCGAGTTTCAAAGCTAAAGTTTTTTATATTTGTATTATCTATGTTTTCATTCCATTTTATACTTGATAGAATGTCTTCCCACTTTATACTTGACAGAATATCTTCACTAAACATAAAATCCTTACATTCTTCTCTATTTTGATTATTGCAAGTCAAAATACTATAGCTTAAGGGTATACCCATTTCTTCACTTAGTTTTTGATATTTGTCCATTAAATTTACATTCTTTCTATGTAAAGTTGCTATCATGCTTACATTAATACCTGCTTCCTTTAACAAAGCTATGTTGTTCATAACAATTTTATGTATCCCAGTGGGTCTTATAAAAGTTATTCCTTCCTCATACCCATCAATCGAGACAGCAACATCATCTACATATTCTCGGATAGTATGTAACAAATTATGCGGTAAATTTGTCCCATTGGTTATTAATACTATATAATTTATATCCAGTATTTCTTTCAAATATTTAATAAACTCATCCAAATCATTCCTTAATGTTGGCTCGCCTCCCGAAATAATAATTTTATCCAAACCGTATGTCTTTAGTTGTTTTACAGCTTCTAAAAAATATTCCATTGATAAGTCTTGACTTTCATCATTTCTATTTTGATCATATGAATAACAGCCCTTACAGTATAAATTGCATTTGTTAGTATAATGTAAATATATACTTTCTATTTCTATGTCATTCATACAAATTGACTCCTTGATGTCACAAATTATATCACATTCTTTCAAAATACTAAGCCACTCTTTCTTTTTGTCATCTAATTCATCTTCATTATTTAGCTTACCAGCCAAAATGCTCTTAACAAAACTTAATTCTTTTTCATTTAAAGCAATTATAGAACCAGTTCTATAGTTTCCAATAAAAGGTATTTCGTCTATAGCGAACATAATAACATCTTTATTGATTTTGTAAGATTTAATCATATAGATATCCTCCTCTTTCAAAAGTCTTAAATAAGCCCCTCTCACTGTAGAGAGGGGCTTGTCCTTGGAAAGTATCAATTCTTAGATCTTAATAGTAGTAGTAATGGTCTTGTTGCCTCTTTTTTCAGTCTCTGTCCTTGTATATCCTATGTCGAATTTAAAAATCTTAATATTAATACTTGAACAACCCACCTTTGTGTTCTTTTTTGCCAACATCTTTCTTCACCTCCTTTCTACTCGAATCTATATAGTCTTTTGCATAAACGCTCATATGAGCGTTATCAAACTTTTTAAAACTTTCAAAAAGATCTCACTTCCTCCTCATACATAGTGTAAAATTTATCTATATTGTAAGCAAATTGTTGCCAAACTTGCCGCTGCACAATCTGTTATATCATGCTGCTTTACACAATAGTATCTTTTCCTCATCTCTTTATCGCACTTGATTTTTAGTATGTTGCCTTCTTTATTCTCTTATTTAGGCTATTTTGTACTTGAACTATTTTTTCTGTAAACTTCTTCTTGGAATTTCTATGCAAATTTTATCTTATACATTTTCACTCTGTCAATCCCGTTTTTTTTTTTTTTTTTTTTTTTTTTTTTAGCCCATTTTCAACTAAATTTTGAGCTCAGAATACACTTTTCTTTAAATAGCTTAAAATTTCTTCAATTTTCTTTGGTTTATAACAAAGGTAAATTTGCAAATTGTGGCTATTAAATATAGTTAAAATTCATTTTAAGGTATACAGTAGAAAAACCTATTTTTAATTACTTCTTCTCTACCATTTTTTCTTTCGCCTATATATATAGCAAATAGATTTTAAATCTAAATAAAAATCATGTAAAATATTTGTTAAATTTAAATTTGGAACAGGATGTTAAAATAAAATTGTTCTGGTAAAAGGTTTGACAAAAAGGACTTGACATAACAAAAAGGGCTGAGCTTTTTTCTCTTGCAAGCCAGCCCTTTTGACATCAATCAAGCTGCCCTTTTAATATCTCAACCGGCATTACCCTTGCTATTTTCTGTCTTGCTAAAAACCTTGAAATTAGAAAGACTAAAAGAAGTATTACAAATGTAGACAATACACTCTGCACGCTCAAATCAAGGCTCATTGCAAAATCTATATCTTTTGTCACTGTGCTCATAAGCCCATCCATTGTAATTTTAGATAGTGGAATTCCTGCAACAAATCCTATAAAAAACGAAATGTAGTTAAAACCGAGAATCATTTTAAAAATACTTCTTTCACTGTGCCCCAGCATTTTTAAAATTCCTATATTTTTCTTGTTTTCATTTAAAGTCAAAGTAGACAGAACATACACAATCAAAAGAGCAAGCACAGCAGCAATTAGCGCCATAACACCTATAGTCTTTGATAAATCGCCAGCAGATGCCTTTATTGTATTTACAAGTTCAGATTTTGTGTAACTTTCAAAAATTAAGCTCTGTGGAATTTCCAACTTTTCTTTTGAGAATATTCCAATATACTCTCCACTGCTATATCCAAAAAGCTTATTAAAACTTTCAAGTTCCATATACCCATTGTTCCCAACAAGAAGGTCGGCAACTTTTTTCACTTTTAAAGTATATTCTTTGCCTGTAAATTTGTTTTTTAGTTTGACCTTATCTCCTTCGCCAATACCAAGTTTGCTTGCAAGAGGTTTGGTTATGATAAGTTCACTTGACACAGAGATTTCTTTTCCATTTTCATCATACAGCTTTATCATATCTGAGTTACTTTTAATACCGTAAATTGTAATACTCAGTTTTGTCCCTTCAATGTCAAAAGATAAAAGGTTGTATGGCTCAGATGTAGCTTTTAACTTAATCTCAGGATGGGCAGAAGAAGAATTCAAAGAATAAAGATAATTGTACTTAAAATTTTTTTCATATGTTCTTTCTATTGCAGTTATGATCGAATCTTTTGCAGTCATACCATACATCATAAGGATTGTTGAAAAGATTATCCCAACTGCCAAAATTAGTTCCCTGCCAATATGACGCCAGCCATATTTTAGCATAATCCTTGTTCCAAACTCAAATCTGTCAAAAAACTTTATTGAAGGAAGCTTGCCAAATTTTAATTCATCAACGCCGTGAAGCATCTGAACAATTGTGAGGTTGAAAAAGTTCTTGATTGCAAGGTAACCTGAAAGAAATATAAATATGGCTGGGAGAAGCATCGCAACAAATATGTGCTGCCATGGCAAAATTGACTTTATCTTTGGTAATGTAAAATATGACCTGTAAAACTGTGCAAAAGGAGATGCTTCAATAGCCCCAAGTACAACACCGAAGATGGAACCAAAAAGCCAAATATAAAGTGGAAACCTCATGAAGACTTTTAGTACATCTTTTTGTGTATATCCCATTGAATAGATTGTACCAATTTCAGCATGTATAGTATTTATTACCCTTCGCATGACAATAAAGAGTATAAAAGATGATACAAGAATTATAAAAAGACTGAGTGGCAGAGTTAAGTTCTTTGCATTTTTAACTTTTATCTCTGTATACATTATTCGCGGATTCTGGTCTCTTTGTACAAATTTCAAAAGCACCCAGTTGCTATTTAAAAACTCTTTAAACTTGTCAATGTTTTCAACTTTGCCTTTGAAACAATAATAATGAACAGGAAAAATGTTGAAAAGTCTTCTCATCTCATCTTCATTCATAAGAGCAAAACCAAAATGCTCAGGATCAGGAAGTAAGTCTTGGTCATTTTTAATGATGTAAATATAATCTGGAAGATAAGCAATGCCTGAAACCTTGAAATTTTCTCTACCGACAGTCAACACTGACCCTATTTTGAGCTTGTGTTTTTTGTAAAAAGCAGGGTCTATGAGTATTTCGCCTTTTGATGGCATTCTGCCTTTTTCGATATATGGTTTGTTTATTTCTTTTGGCACTGAAAAAACTCTCAGCGTAAAATGGTCATTTTGGACATCAGTAAATAGCCTTTGTTCTACATTAATTTTAAATTTTTCTTGTAGAAGTTTTATATCAACCTCTTTTGTAGTAATAAAATTCCCATCTTCCTGATTGTATTTGTTTTTGAACATTTCATAGTTATAATCTATATCCTGCATTGACACAGCAAAAAGTGTATATGTCATTGTGGCAATAGCAACAAGCAGCATTATAGAAAAGAACTGTAAAAACTCTCTCTTGATTACTCGCAGGGGAATTTTTTTGATGACCATCACCATGTCACCTCTTGAGCAGAAATCTTTTGAGAATTTTCCGAAAATTCTACAAGCCTACCTGACCTCAGCCTCAACGTAGCATCTGCCATTTTAGAAATTGCAAGATTGTGTGTAATTATCAAAATGGTTGTGCCAAACTTTTTATTTACATCTTCTAAAAGTTTTAACACAAGTTTGCTGCTGTCATAGTCAAGAGCACCTGTTGGCTCATCGCACAAAATCAATGCAGGGTTTTTGACAACAGCTCTTGCAATTGCCACCCTTTGCTGTTGTCCGCCAGACAGTTCAAAAGGAAATTTGTCCTTTTCAGAATAGACATCCATCATTTTTAATACCATATCAATATCCAAGGGATTTTTGCTAAGATGTGCACTTGAGAGCACATTTTCATATACCGTAAGACCATTTATGAGGTTAAAAAACTGAAATACAAAACCCACATAGTCGCGCCTATACTCAGAAAGCCTTTTTTGGTCCATTGCAGTTATCTCTTTGCTATCTACAAAAACTCTGCCTTCATCTGCCCTGTCAAGCCCACCAAGGATGTTAAAAAGCGTGCTTTTACCTGACCCAGATGGACCTATCACAGTGTAGATTTTTCCTTTTTCGAGCTCAAAACTTACTCTATCGAGCGCCTTGATTGTATTTTGGCCCATCCTGTAGACCTTTGAAAGATTCTCAACCTTTACAAACACACCAAATCATCCCCTTTATTTTTCACCTGTACAATATATTATGACTCACTGGTCATATGACTGTCAAGTCATAATATGAAATTTATTTTTTCCCTATTCCTTCTTTCAAAAGTTTTATAAATTGAGACAGTGCATCTTTAAAATAACTTATGTCAAGATCAAGTGTTGTTGATGTTCTGCTTAGTGCTTCTTCGATTACAAATTTTTTCATATAAAAACTTGCACCTTCTAAGAAAATAGAAATTATAACAGGATCAATATCGTCCCTTATATATCCTTTCTGCTGATTGTACTTTATAATTTTTACTAAAAATTCTCTCGACTGCTTCAAAAATTTCTCATTTATCTCATCTTTAAAAGGTGAGTCCTGTGAAAAAAACGCTCTTTCCAAAAGCAGGTACTCACTCTTGAGCTCTTTCATTGCAATCCAAATAGTTTCTAATGAATTCTCATAATAATCAAAGAGATTTACATGCATCATATCAAGTTTTTCAAGAAGTTCTAAAAACCTCTGGTAAGAAACTTCTAGTGCATAAAAGTACATATCTTTCTTGTTTTCAAAATACTGATACATGCTCCCTTTTGCAACGTTGCACTCTTTTGCAATATCTGATATATCAACCTCATGATAAGGTTTTTGTGAAAAGTACTTTATTAACGTATCTGTTATAAGATTCCTCTTTTCTTCTGGAAGGTTTAAGAATGTTTGCTTAGGCATAAATCTCACCTCAAGATTATTATGACTTTTTGGTCATGTGATGTAAAGAAAATTTTATTTTGATTGAGCTCTATGATGTAACATAGCAAAAATAACAAGAAGTAAGTTAGCTATATAAAACAAATGGAGCTGCCAATTCATCTGCTTGGACAGCTCCAGCAATCTTGTCATTGTTATTAGTTTCTTTATCTTTTGCACTTTTCTTGAACTATATTTTCATTCTTCAATTTTTCTAAAACTTCACTTGGATTTACACCAAATCTCTCCAACGAGGCAAGTATTCCCAAACACACTGTCACATGGCAAAATACTCTCTCAGCAAGTTTTTTTCCTTTTTCAATTGTGGAAAACTCTAAATAGCTGTTTAGCTCATTTTCTACATCTTCTTTTGTAGAGCTGAACATCTCTTTTAATTCATCAAATGACCTTACAGTCGGTCCAAGTTTGATAGAAGATTTTTTTGACACTTTTGGAAAATGAAATTTCAGATACAAAAGTAAACTTGCTACTCCCCCTACGAACCCTATAAAAAACAAAAAAACATTTGCCAAACTATCACACTCCTTCGAAATTTTATTATACCATAGATATTCATGTTGTTGTTTTGAATTTTACTTCAACTTTTTCAAGAAACATTTAAACTTACATTTTATTAAATCTACCTCCTTTCTTTTATTTTATTTTCAATTTTTGGAGGGATTTTAATTTGCTCCGATAGGAACTGTACTACGTCGGTTTAAGACAAACCTGTCATGCTGCCAAATGACTTGAACAAGAAAGGGAAAATTGCAGCTAATTTTTTATTATATTCAAACCGCTTTTCTGAAAAAGTTCAAATTTTATGCGAAGTTAAAAAAAACATAAATACTTATTTTGAATAAAAAGCTTTTCAAGAGATATCTGTTGTCCTAAAATAAAATTAAAAGACAATAAATCATAACTGACTTAAAAACTTTACAAAAGATTTAATTTATAGACAAAAGGAGATATACCAACGATGAATGAGAAAATAAAGATCTACAGACTGTGTTTTGAAAACCTAAAAGTCTATCGAAACCTTATGCATGATAATGTTCTTGAAAATCTGTACAATCTTATCTGCTTCATCGACGATGGAAATCACGATTTTGCAAGAATTGCAAATCTTTATAGCACAGTTTATTACAATCTTTTAGAAACTGGGAAAGGCTGTAGTTTAAAGGAATACATTATTGAGAAAATTCTCTTTAGCGAAAATACTTTTACGAAATTAGCAGCAAAAAGTATTAACAACATAGCAATAGACGAAAGTCTTAAAAAAGCTGCAGCTTATGATTTAGACTGCCTTGAGTTTATATCAAACTTTTCTGCAAAAGAGATAAAAGATTATTTAAAAGAATCTGCTGCCTTGCCAAACTTTTTAGCTGAAAGTTTTTTAGAGCTCAAAGACACAAATACCATGTTGCACAACACCATTGACAATTCTACAAAAACCATCATTGAAAAATTTTTGAAAGAAACTTGCTGGAGCAGTTTAATTGAAGAGCTTGTAGAATTCCACAGGCAAAATGGCTTTGGAATCTTTGCAAAATACAAAGGTTTTTCATGGGATGGCGAGAAGCTAATTGGCATTGAGAACTTAGACCCAATAAGATTAGATAGCCTTGTAAATATTGACAGGCAGAAGAAGATTGTTGTTGAAAACACTTTAGCGTTTTTAAATGGTCAAAGAGTCAACAACATCCTGCTTTATGGCAGCAGAGGAACTGGAAAGTCATCAACTGTAAAGGCACTTTTGAACGAGTTTTCTCACAAGGGTTTGAGAGTTGTTGAAGTGTTTAAAGACCAGCTTTACACTTTTCCGAGGCTAATTAGAATCTTAAGAGATGTCCCGCTTAAATTCATAATTTTTGTAGACGATTTATCTTTTGAAGACATTGAGGAAAATTATACCAAACTAAAAGCCATTTTAGAAGGGTCTTTAGAGGCAATGCCTCAAAACGTTGTGATATATGCAACTTCAAACAGAAGACACTTGGTAAAAGAAAGGTTCAGCGACAGAAGCAGTCTTTCTGATGATGAAGTACACTTTAGAGATACTTTAGAAGAAAAACTTTCTCTTGTCGACAGATTCGGAATAATAGTCACATACCCATCCCCAACCCAGCAAGAATACCTTGCAATTGTTAATGAAATTGCAAAGAAAAGAGGAATTGAGATTACAGAAAAGCTTCACAGGCTTGCTCTGCAGTGGGAGATGAATTACAACGGTCGCTCAGCAAGAACAGCTAAGCAGTTTGTTGACTGGTATGAGGCACAGGTTAAAATAGAAAAGGGCTAAGACACTGACAGATTCGCACTTAGCCCTTTTGAGCTTTTTAATATCTCTCTACTTTTACAGTAATTTCAAATTCGATCTTTTGACAAAATCTTCAAAAGATATTATTTCTACCAAGTTCCCCTCTTTTATATAGTCAACATGTTTTTGATTTAAATAAAAATCTTTTGCTTTCTTAGTATATCCTGTTCAACTAATTATAATATAAGCTTTTTTATACTTTGGATTTTCCTTTAAAATTTTAACCAAGGTGATTATCTCATAATCTACTTTTTGCTCTGCTGTTCCACGTGTTTGCTGCCATTTAGCACTCATAATTATCTCGTCATTTAAAACAAAATCAGCTTTATATTTATTCCCAAAGAGATCATTGCCAACCACAACTTGTTCCTTAAATGCATCAGGGTAATTTTCTAACAATGCTTGTTGAATCAATTTTTCATGAACCTTCCCTGTCCGAGTACCTCTTCCACCAGGTAACACAATAACACCTTCTTTTCAATAATTAGTTATAATAACTTCTTTATGACCAGTCTTTTTCTCTGTACTTGAATTAATGAGTCTTTTTGCCTCTATTACCTCAATGTTGTAACTTCTATAAAGATCTCTTATAAACTCTGAATCTGAGTTGCTTACCATAACAAAACAACCCTTTTTGCTCAGGTTATCACAAACATTTTTCAGTCTTACTTGTTCCTCTTTTGAAAAACCTGCAACTGTGTAATCAGTAAAATTAGCTGTTTTGGACACAGGCATGTATGGAGGGTCAAAATACACAAAATCAAACCTTGATGCTTTTTTTACTGCTTCTTCAAAGTCTGCATGTAAAATTTCAACAGATTGTAGCATTTCTGAAAAGGCAAATATTTCTTCGCTGGTTGGCATTTTAGGATTTTTATATCTTCCAAAAGGAACATTGAATTCGCCTTTTGAATTCACCCTGTAAAGCCCATTGTAACAATGTCTGTTCAAATAGAGCAATAACACTGCTTTGAGTAAGTTTTCATTTTCAATTGTACCCATATTTTTTATTTTAATAGAATTGTAAAGTTCTCTTGCCTTGTAATAATCGTCTTTAGCATTTTTAAAATCTAAATTTTTAATATAGTAAACTACCTCATCTGGACAATCTTTAATTGCAGTGTAAAGGTTTATGAGTTCAAGATTAATATCTGAAACAACAGCATTCTTTAAAATTCCTCTATTATAAAGCTCTATCAAAAGTGCTCCGCCACCTAAAAAAGGTTCATAATATGTGGAAAAATGGCTTGGCAGTTTTTCAAGCAAACTCTTTATTATCTGCCTTTTGCCACCCGCCCATTTCACTATGGGCACAACTTTTTGGCGAAAAAAAAGTTATTTGAGTCCTCATTGCAAAACCATACTCCAGATTTAAAATTAACTATTGATTTGATTATACCATACATTTGTTTGGTGTGCAAGGATTAATATCTTATTTGATATCAAACAAAATTTTAATCTATGAGTTGCTCTCATACTCAAATTGCCATTAAAATCCTTTTAAGTAATCAATAACTATCTGATTTAGCTTAGAATATTCACTTATATTTTCTGTTCTGACCAGAATTTCTCTTTCTATAAGTCTATTTTTCCTCTTTACTTTCAAATTAGCAGATGAAGTACCGATTTGTTGTTTTTGTTTTACTTCATCGATTGAATTACAGTATATAAAATCTTCCATGCTTTAATTATAGCAATGCTTGTAGCATACTCTTCAAACTCAAAAATCTCTCTCAAAACACCTCATGTAAAGAGATTATAACCTGGAACATTTTTAAGTTGCGAATATCACTCAAGTCAAAATTTTGTGTTTGAGCATCCAAAAAAATCTTTGCACCTGTGTCGAAAGTGCTAATATGACAAGAAAATGTCTCTGGGATGTTCATTTAGTTAGTCATATGTAAAGTAAATATGGCAATAATATTAATATTTCCTTTTACAAAATAATCCTATAAAAGCTTTTTTAACAAATCTGCTAAATTTATATACAATCGGCATTACAAATATCATCATATAAACAAAGCCAAATATAGTAACCCAAACAGCAGCCAGTATATACATTTTTATTAGACTTAATAACAAAAAGCCACCCAAAAATAAGATATAAAATAATTCATGTGGTAATTTCAAAAAGAGGCGGTTAAAATAAAGCAAAGGTGAGTTTAGCATTTTCAAATACTCCAAAACCATAAGCATATCTTGGTCATTTGGATATTCTTGCCAAGCAAGCTTAGCATAATTATACGCCTTTTTGAAGTTTCCTCTATTGACTTCATACAAAACTAATAACTTATATATACTACCAATTTTACTTGAAGATGTAAACAATTTTTTAATTGTCTTGTTAGCCTTTTCAAAATTTCTATTGTAAAGATTTACAAAGAATTCATTTTCTAAAATTAAATCATTTGTGGGTTCCAAAGACTTGGCATATTTTAAAATTTCTAAGCCCTTTTCAATAAAACCTGTTTCAATTAAAAGTTCGCTGTAACAAGCTAAGACTTCTACATAAACATTATCTATCTTTAAAGCCTGCAAATAACATCTCTCAGCCTGAGAATAATCTTTTTGATGGTGATAAATCTGCCCTAAAACAGCCCATGCAACTTTATTATTAGAATCAATTTTCAGAGCTTCTTTAGCATAATCTTCTGCTTTTTTCAGATTACCAGATTCCAATTCTATAGCTGAAAGTTGAATATATGCTTCTGCATTTAAAGGGTCTTCTTGTAAAATGTTTTGAATAACTTCACGTGCTTTTTTATAATTTCCACTTTCTAAATAATGCAAGACAAGGTCTCTCCGCATATCTCATGACCCCCATACTAATTCAGCAACTACCGCTCCTATAGCTAATCCTATGCCTACTTGTATTATAATTCCTACAAACACAACAGCTGCCATTGATTTGTAAAAACCATTTTTTACAGCATTATAATATACAATCTGTCTCTTTTCTAAGATTCTATAAAGGAGTAAATATAGTACATTAAATAATCTTACAATAATTTTCCTGTAAGATTTAATATCATTTCTTTTTTCATTCGCAATCTCATTTGATTTCTTTAACCGTTCTCTGATGTCAACAATTTGCTCTTTAGTCTTTCTCTCTCTTATTGCTGTAATTGTTTCATAAGTAATAACACAAGCTTCAGCGGCATATAATAGAATAGCTAATAATACAAACAAATTAATTATTTTCTTGCTGACACCCATTGTCTTTAAATTTCCAATACAAACAGCTGCTAAAGGTATAATGCCCGCAAGAATAGCTACCCACCAAAAGTTTTGAGATTTATAAATTCTTTTACTCTCATAATTTCCTAATACGGGTTCAAAAAGTTTCTGGTTCCTCTCCATCTCTTCTCACCACCCATATTTATAAATGTTTGCAGTATTTGTTAATAAACTTTGCAACATCATCAAACCTTCCATCTTCATTTGCGAAAGTAATATAGTTTTTCATGATGCGCAGCCATTCAATAGTTGAAGGTTTAACCATTTCAATTGCTTTAAGCAAATCTTCAGTAGTTATTCCTCTTTCTTTCCCTCCACTCAATATGTCATCTATAATCGCTTCTGCAGCAGTTTCTACTACATTTTCAATATCTGCTCCTGAGAAAAAAGAAGTCCTTTGCGCTAATAAATCGTAATTTATCTCACCATCCACAGGTCTTCCCATCAACTTTACTCTGAAAATTTCTTTTCGAGCTTCTAAATCAGGAGGTGGAACAAATATCAGCCTGTCAAATCTTCCTTGTCTTAATAAAGCCATGTCTAAATCCCATGGAGTATTGGTAGCACCAATAATAAGTATTCCTTCATTTTCAGATTTAAATCCGTCCATCTGCAACAGTAATTCATCTGTGAGCACTCGTAAGGACTCCTGTCTTTGTTTTACTCTGCTATAGCCAAATGTATCAACTTCATCAAAGAAAAGTACACACGGTTTGTGAAAGCGAGCATACTCAAAAACTTCTTTCAAGTTTTTTTCGCTTTGCCCAAGATATGGATCAAGTATATCAGAAATGTTAACAGCTAAAAAAGGCAAATTACACTCACCTGCTAAAGCCCGTGCAAAAAATGTCTTGCCACAGCCTGGTGGCCCATAAAAGAGAATACCCCCACCTATCCTTTTCCTAAATTTCTGGAAAATAGATGGATTAAAAAGAGGTTTTATAATCCTTATAGTTAGTATGTTTTTTAGCTCCTCATAGCCGCCGATATCACTAAAAGTAACTTTTTCTTCCCTTTCTTTAATAAATTTGTACATTTCTCTTTTAGTTCTAAAAACTTGAAAATCAATAACATTTTCTAAATATTTATCATTATCGCTTGCTTCTTCGACTTCTTCAAATTCCTCTTCTAATTCTTCCCTTTCAGCTTCTTCATATTTCTCTTCTTTCACAATTTCTTCATCCTTATCAAATTCATCATTTGCCTCAAATTCATGGTCTACTTCCAAGCACTCTTTTTGGGAATTTGAATACTCTTCAATTTTCACCACCTTTTCGTCCTCTTGTATATCTGAAATTTTAGAATTCTCTTTTAAATCCATTTTTGTAGCCTTCTCTTCTTTAACAACACTACTCATAGCCTCTACAATTAAAAGCTTAAGATCTTTCTCATTGCAATTCTTCAACGCTGCTATAAAATAATTCATAGCAGCAGTACTATCACCATTTTCCGCATATTCAAGCCCAAGCAAATAAAGTACTTCACTTTTTTCAGGCATTTCTTGAAGTAATTTTTGAAGCACTTCTATCTTACTCATTTTATTTTTATATTTTGTATGTAAAATTTGCTTTAATTATATACTATACTTGGACAACATGTCAATATGAGGATTAAAAGCGATAGTGTTAAGAAGTTTGTAGGAAAATCTTTTTATTAAAATACTATTGCATTTAAAAAATCTCCAGTACCTAAGGTTTTCAATACCCTAAACAATAAATCAACTTTTCCTCTCCAGAATTAGTATATTATTCCTCATTTCCTCAACCTGCTTCTTTATCCTCTTAATATTTTTTCTCATGATCTCTTTCACTACTTGTTCACTTCCGTCTCTCTTTTCTGCCTTCCGACAAATCTCATTTAAATACGCCTCTCTTAAGTTTACACCATTATACTTCAAGCTCAATAACTTTACCATAACCTCTGCTCCTTCTTCGCTCCATCCTCTTAGTCTTGAACTCATCCTATCTGCTAATACATGGCTTACATGCCCTTCTGCACTACATCCTTTTATAATCCTATTATCTAACTCTAATACTATATTATCCCAATAATTAGCTATATATCTCCTACTTTCACTTATCCTCTTCGGGAGTTAAAATAAAATTGTGTCCACTGTATAATTAGTATTGAAATAATCACCAAAGGGGGTTCACGATTATGGAGAAAAATGAAATTTTTGAGACCGCTAAAAATATGGCTATCGAACAAGTGCTAAATATGTATTGCTTCCTGTGATGATCCTACTCGCCCAGCTCTAAAACAGCTAAAAGTAAAACTTGCTCGATTGCTTTATGTTATCAGAAAGAACTGTTTACCTTGCTAAAAACGAAAACGACAAAGGCAATGGTTTTTACGATAGAAAACTTGCAACACCTGCCTTGTGTCTTGAAATCTCTGTCCCTCGTACACGCCCTTAGAATTTCCGACCTTCTATTCTCTTCTTTCCGCTACAAAAGAGTTGATAGCTTATCTACTTCCCTTCTTATGTCGCAAGTACATCAATGGTTATTCTTGAGCGTTCCCTTATTCAAACTTTGAAAGCTTTGAATCTTCCATATTCCGAAAATGAAATACTAAAAATCAAAGAAGACCTTAAAAATGAGCTTCAGTTATTCAAACAAAGAGAACTACCAACAAGTGCTTTTGCTCTCATCATCGATGGTTATTCAGAAGTGAAGTTAAGGACAATTCTAAAGTTAAACAAGCTACTTGCAATGCCAGCCTCGGTATCGACTTAGAAGGTAAAAAAGACATTTTCGGTGTCTACACTTTCTTCGGCAAAGAAAATAAGGCTGATTGGATGAAAGTATTTGAAGACTTAATTACAAGAGGGCTAAAAGAGATTCTAATTGTCATAAGTGATGACTTCCCTGGTATTATAGATGCTGTCAAACTTGCTTATCCTCTTGCTGACCTTGAGCTTGCTTTTGTCCACCTCCAATGAAATAGCTGAAAACATATGACAAAGGATAAAGCTTTCAGCTTTTAACAAGAGTTTAGACAGAGTTAGAATTTCTTCCTTCGATTTTGACGAAGCTGTACTGAAATTTAAAGAACTTTGTAATGGATACCTTTCAAAATATCCTCAATTTTATTGCTGCAATATCAGAAAAAGCAGAGTTTTATTCTGTTCATATGAAATACCCTGAGGAATTAAGAAAGCAGATTCTTTGCTACAGACGCCGCCTTGCGTGTAAACAGCATGATTGAAAAGGCAAGAAGTAAATTCAGGTGGATACTTTTAAGGCTGCCAAAGTCTTAGAAATTAATATTTACTTACAGCGGGAGAACTTACGCCGTACAAAATAGAAAAATGGAGTTCCCAGCATTAGAAAATGCGTTAACAACATAACCCAACTCTACAATTTGCGTTATAAATTGGAAACACAAAATTCTTGACAAGTCTCCGTCCTTATATATTCCACATCTCCAAATATTGTCTTTACGCTCCTCTTATCTTTCCTTACAACCTCATACCTTGCCTTCCTCTTCTTTTCATTCCTTACAATCTCATCTACAAGTCCGCATGCCTCTTTTATCATCTCCTTCCCTATCTCATCCATCTTCTCCTTCAATTCCATTGAATACATCGCTATATCTTTCTCACCTCTTAATATCTCCACTATCCCTTCTCCAAATCTATTTAAAAGTTCCTCTATTTTTGCTATAATATTATCAAACATTTTGCTCCTTCCTTTGGTTTGTTTTTCCTTTCAGTTTTCTTCTTCTTTTTTTTACTCATTATTTTATATCATTCTCTCATTTTTCCCAAGAGGAGGAAGCATTTTTTCCATCTCAAGTCCTATAAATATTTTACACTAAGTATCTTTCCTTACTCTTCTATTAAGTGTATGATAAAAACATTTCATTTCTCATCTTTTAAAGTGCCAGAAAAAACTTTAAGTAATTTGCTAATCCTTTCAGGTATTCTGACACTCAAATATATTGTCTAACCGTAAGATATTTATAAAAGGTAATTAAAAGCATATTAGTTACTTTTCTTATAATTAGCAGTGATAACTACAAACTAACTTTTGTTATTATTCTTGATTAATGTATTAACAAAATTCTTAAGTATCTGAATTACTTCGTTAAGTTCCGTCATTTCTAATTCCTGCAAATGATGTTTCCTTAAAACATCAGTATAAAAGGTTGACTTTTCACCTTTTCTTTTAATCGATATGTTCTGGATAATATTATCTCTCACTTTGAAGAAATTATTTTTTCTTTCGTCAACATCCTCACAAGCACAACTATCAAACAATTTTTCCCATTTTTCTTTAAAATACATCTCATATCTTTCTCTTTCATTAGTATTTTTATCCAGAAACCCTTTTAAAAATCTTTTTGGTTGATATAATTTAGCAAATTCTTCTTTACTCATTTGATTTTTACGGACTTTATCTATTAATAGATTGTACTTACACTTATAACAGGTAATTGCTATTTCTAAGCTTTTCGGGTTATCATGATAATAATCATAATAATCTTTTAAAAAAAGCTCATTAAGAAAATAATATTCTATCGAATAATGCTGAAGAATATTTGTATTTTGCACTAATTTTTTCTTTTTCTCAACAATTTCCGAATCAGCAAATTCATATTGCTTAATAAATTCAAACATTTCCTTTAAAAAATCACTTTTAAGCTTTTCAGGATCATTTGTATCAGCATCTCTTATTATAACAACAGGTATTTCAAAATATTTATTGAGAAACAATTCTGCATTTGCAAAGAATTTTAGATTACAACATGAATTTACAGGAATTACGTTAATCATGTTTAATAAGTTATCGTCAAGCTTACAAATTAATTCTCGCACAACTTCAAAATCATCTTTACCTTCAACAAAGATGATCCCTTTGCTACCGAGAAAATCATCAGCTTTAATTCCTAATTCATTTATAACCTCTTTGGGATTTATCTCTTTAACAATTGATTTCTCTCTTTCTCTTAAGACAAGTTTTACATTCTTCTTTGGTAGATTACTGATTGTTATAGGCGAGTGTGAGGTAAAAATTACCTGATTTCTTTCTGAAATATTTATTAATGTTTCAATCATTTTTCTCTGAAGATTTGGGTGTAAATAAATTTCTGGTTCTTCAATTACAAATATATACTTTCCTACGCTACGGGCTATTTCCACATACGTCTGTAGTATAGAAAGAATAAGTACACTTTGATAACCCGTTCCGAAATTTAAGATGTCATTTTCTATTTTTTCATTCCCTATTATCTCCACTATGCTAGTGTTATATTTTGTTGCGCTATATATATCCACTGTTGGTTCTAAATTTATTCTAAAATTGTTGTTTCCTAATGTACTGTTATAATATTCCGTTATTTTTTGTGACAAACTTTCACACCTTTTCCTTGCTTCTTTGGTAAGAATATCATTCAATTGACTGTAATTAACTCTTTTTTCTACCCCTTCATCTTTTATTAAAATATCAGTTTTATATTCACTATCTAAGATATCAATTAAACTCCTCAAATATGATTTGCGGTCAGCTGTACTTTCTTTTTCTGGATCTCGTATGGCAGGTATTACTACTAACTCAGGAAGTAATTTTTTTAAAGTAGCTTCTTTTATCTCTTCTCCGTCTTTGTCAAAATATTTTCTAATATTTTTGTTGGTACCGTCTTCAATATTTAATACTAACTTTATATATAGAGAATTGTCATCAGCTTTACTTAACAATTTCTCTACCTGTCTATCAACTTCATCTGTACGGGTATTTTCAAAAAAAGACTCTACTCCGCCTAACCACATTTCAATAATAATGCTATCATTAATACCTCTATGAATATCCTTCTTGTCAACTTGTTTCTTATAGTTGGGAAAAAATACTTTTACAGCATCTAATATAGTGGATTTTCCAGTATTATTTTGTCCAATAAATGCAAAAATTTTTTCGTCCAACATTATCTCCCCTGAATCTAAAAATGATTTATAATTCCTTATTCTCATCTTACTAATATACACTTGAATACTTCTCCTCTCTAAGTATTAGATTTGTTATATTTGGCTTTTATTATAACGTATTACTTAAATTAAAATTTGTCGAATCCTGTCGAAAATCACTATATTTTCACCTCTCCTCACTCCCCCCACTCATCAGCCATTCTTTTCTTTGTTCATTGTTCAAAACTTTCTTGCAGCTTTCCCAGTCGACTTTTTTGATATGTTCCCTATACTTTCCATATTTCATCACGTTCAGGCTTCTCTTAAAAGTTTTTTGGCTTACCATATCAGCCTTTTTATCTCATTCAAAATTAACTTTTCTCGTTTACTTATAAATCTTTCAAAATTCTCTTTAATCTCAGAAGGTGTCAGATTATCAGTAGTGTTTTTCAATAATATATACATTTCTTCATCAATGAAATGGCCCCTTAATATCTCTTTTACCTTGTGTTCTGCTTCTTGCTCTGAGAGCCCTTTTGATTTTTGAATTTCAATCATCTTTCTTATGTAATCACCGGGACTGCGACGAGATATGCTTCTGTTAGTATTTTCAAAAATCAATGTCCTGTTCATAATTGAGTCAACATCAACCTCCACACCTTTGACTTTCAAAAAGCTCACTGGAAAAATATGATGGTCATCAAGCTGGTTAAAAGCAATGTTCTCAGGATAATAAAAATCCTTTGCTCCGTTTTTAAATAAAAGATTGAAAATTCCGATATATTTTGAACTTCCCTTTCTCCTTACCTCTTTCAAGGTATATACATTACTCTCTAATTGATTTCTTAATTTTTCCACAACCTCAGGTAAAAAGTTATTATTATTAAACCAGACACATACTTCTTTGAAGTCTTTTGCCATAGCAGTTTCAGTAGAACCTGAATATCGTTCAGAAAAAACTGCACTCCAGTACCATTTTTCAATTTTATCTGTGTCAGGATGCTCAAATTTCAAAAAGAGTGCAATCATCATCGTGACAATGGGATAGTAAGGTAGCCACTTTTCAAAATCCACAATGCCAAAGTTATTTATCTGAAGCAAATAAGGCAATACCTTGTTTTCTGCAATATCAACCACTTTGGCCCAGCTCTGGTCTGAAAGAATGTTATTATCTATCTTTAGCATTTCTCGTGAACTGATATTTTTGTCCGCCGCTAAAGCAAGAGCTTGAATAAATGAATAGGGAACTGTGGTGTTATCTATTCTTCCTGCAAGTTTTTTAATATTAACACTATTTTCAAATACTTCTTCCCACTTTTCACGAAGTCTTATGAACTTGTAAAATCTTGCTACAAGAAGATCATAAATAGAAAGTTTTACACCACTTCTATTGATTTTTTCAAATAGAGCAGCAATTTCATCGGGTTTGTCATTATACGAAAGACCAAGCGATAGAGTAAAAATGTTATATTTTATCATGTTATCAATATAAGCAAATATTTTATTTGCTTCCTGGTCTTTAAATAACAATTTATACTCCCCAAACCATAATCTATAGAACTCAGGGATATCTTTAAACACTGTCAATGGCAATACTTTCTTCGCCTTTAAAACCTCAAGATTGTAATCTCCGTTTTCATCAATAATCTCCTTGAACTCTCTCCATTTTTTTGACCAGCTGAATACCGCGTCCTCAATGTTATCTTCAGCAAGTTTTTCTAAATCAATAAAGAATGCATAAGGATTCTCAGAATTGCGTAGAGGAATATCAGGACTATATATAGCGTAAAATAAAGATGTAAGTCTTTGTTGTCCATCTAAAATTAATATCTTGGGTTGCTCACATATTTGGGGATTTACTTTCTCTGCCCCTTCTACAAAAATCACCTTAAAAGGAACACTTTGTGGATTTGTTTCTAAAATCAAAAAAGTTCCTATAAACATACCTTGAAGAAGTGATTTTATAAGCTCTTCAATGTCATATCTTGTCCAAACAAAATTTCTTTGAAAATCGGGAAGCATACATTCACCATTATAAGCCTTTCTAACTAAGTCCAATAAGTTCATCTGTCCTTGCTGGAGATTCATCAATTACTCCACCCCCTATACAGCCACTCCTTTCTTTGCTCATTGTCCAAAACCTTTTTGCAGCTTTCCCAGTCGACTTTTTCGACATGCTCTCTATATTTTATATCAAATGGATGCTCGGAATTTAAAACTTCAACTGTTTTGACAATTTCCATCCACTCATCTTTTATAATCTCTGGAAGTGAGCCAATCATATCATAGGTGAGTTTTATTCTGCCAGACAGAACTGCATGAATTCTATCTTCAATAGAATCTTTGTATCTTAAGTTATACACATAAACCTTGTCAAATTGCTGACCTATTCTTCTTATTCTTCCCTGGCGCTGCTCAAGTCTTATTGGGTTCCATGGAAGGTCAACGTTTATAAGAGCACCAAGCGTTTGCAAGTTCAAACCTTCTGCCGCAGCATCTGTTCCTATCATAAGTTTAATTTTACCGTCTAACACAAGCTCTTTTATCTCATCCCGTTCTACCTTTGAATAAACTCCATTCTTGATTATGCCAGATTTATCACCACCCGCATAAATTGCTATGTTCTTGTCTGGCATAGCTGAAGACAACTTTTGTGCAATGGTCCATGCTGTGTCAAAGTACTCAGAAAAGATTATGCAGCCTCTTTTAAGCCACCCCATGTCGTTTAAGATATGCAAAATTTTGTTTAGCTTTGGATCTTTGTCTTTGTTATATTCAAGAAGATCTATTATTTCTTCCAAACAGAAAAGTTCATCCCTGCCTGTGATACTAATTCTATCAGGCATTTCATCGTCTTCATCCTCTTCAGAAAAGTCGTCTTTAACAATTGCTCTCTTTTCATAAATTGCTTTCGCAGTGTTCAAGCCTGCTTGCATAGAAGAGCCCATCCTTCGCAAAAGTAGTGTCTTGTAAAACCCTTTCGCGCCTGTTTTCTGCCTTAGTAAATTTGTAAATTCTTCAGCATATTCATAAGCTTTTTTGAGTGGTGCAGAAAGTACAAGACCTTCATCATCACCTTCACCAAAAAGGACAACATCAATCTTCTTAAGATACGGCTCACCTGTTTCTGGATCAACTGTATTTTCAAGTGTACTTCTTTTCCTCTTGACAATATGTCTGATAAAAGGATTATACTTTTCCATGAAGTTTTCTTCTATAAGCTCATCTACGATATCCTGCTGGGATGGCAAAAGTGCATCATAATCATCATATGAAACATACTCATTGTCACCCATACCAAGTGATCTTCTGAGTTTCCCAATTGTAAATGGATTTTCACTTGAGGGAGGCAGAGGATTTCTTATCCAGCTCCAGTAATAAGCCTTACTTGAAATTTCTTTTTCTCCCCTCACATAATCAATTCCTTCTAAAGGTCTCAGTTGCCACAGGCTAAATGCATCGCCTAAAACCTTTTGAGAGCCCTGTGCAAGTATATACAGAAGGTCCCAACCCTCAATGGGATGTAGCTGAATTGGAGTTGCAGTTGCTAAAATCATTGCCTTTGTCTTTTGTGATAGCTCAAGTAAAAACTTCATAAGGTTGTTAGGCTCTGGCTTTTCAGCGGGCTTATTTAAATTTTGGCGCCTTGCCCTGTGCGCCTCATCAACAATTACACATTCATACTCAAGGTCCAAAAGAGGCTCTACAATATCCGAATTAGAGGTAATCAAGCCTTGTGAAATTATTCCTATTCGCCTTGGACACTGTAAGATTGGGGGTATGCCATTTGCCTGTGGCCTGTACTCTTGCCCTGTTTCAACTATCCATCTTTTCCCATCCCACACAGCAGAAGGTATATCAAGCATTGTTTTGAGCTCATCCTGCCACTGCCATAAAAGTGTCTTTGGAACAATTATTAAAACAGGTTTGTCTCCATAGAGCGCTGTTATCTGAGCAATCATACCAAGCTGGGCGGTTTTGCCAAGTCCAACCTCATCTGCAAGAATGTATCTTGCTCTATCTTTGCAGTGCTCTTCAAACACCATTTTTACAAAATACTTTTGGTGATTCCAAAGCCCAAAACCTTCCCGGTAAACAGGTGCTTCTATTACAGGGGATGCAGGATCAGGCTCTTTTTTCCATTCCTCAATGCTAACTATATTTCTTTCTGCCAATCTTCCTATATTTTCAATTATCAAATCACAAAGCTCACAAGCATAAGGATTATTCCAGAAAAAGTCAAACTCATTTTGCACCCATTCCACGCTCTCAATACTGTCATCTGCCCAAAGTATCTCGTAGTTGCCTTTCCAGGCAGGTAGGGTTTCATTGACACTCCCAACAAATGCAATCTTTCTACCATCTGATAGAGTTATGACACCGGCTTTGCCATGTACAAGTCCATATACATCATTTGGTACAACTCTTACCTGAAGTTTACCGCTTTTCAGAAGTTCATAGAGTTTTTTAAACCTCTCTGGAAACTGTTCAGCCTTAAGCTCAGGTTTTGATTTGAACCATTCCCTGACAAGCTTTTGTTTTGCAAGTTTTGCCACCAAAACGTCCTTGCTCTCAACCTCAGAGTTGCAAACAACCCTTGCAACTCCTTCTATACTCTCAATTGCTTCACCTGCTATCTCTAAGATAGATGAGCTAAAGTACCCAGCAAGTCTATCATAGCTTTTAGCATTTTTCAGGTGTTTGTTTAAAAATCCCTCTGCAAGGTCAATAAGACGTGACGAATATCTTTCAAGCATATTTTACAAAAAGGCAATACCCCGCACCCTTTTTCTGCAGGATACTGCCTTTTTTGGCACCTCCTTCTTGCTTTAAATTTTACAGTCTATCGTTTGCCACACGCTCAGCAAGATATGAAGCTATTTTTGAGTCGTTTTGCCAGTGTTCCATGCCATCAATTTTCTCAAGCCTTGCAAGGTATCTGAATATTATCTCTATCTTGGTTTTGTTGTTCCAGTATTTTGTTCCAAGTTTGGTCTTTAACATCTCATGTGAAAGTGCAACCGCCTCGGCAGTGTCATTTATTTCCTGGTCTTTTTTTATTGCGCTATTTATCGCTAAAAGACACAAGCGCAAGATTGTTGTACTAAACGCATGTTTGGTATCAAGAAGTCCCTGCCCAAGCTCGCTTGCTGTCTTCAGTCTTGCCGAATTTGATTTTTTAATTGCAAAAAGTTCATCATAATCAGCAACACCAAGACTCCTTGCAGCATCTTGATATGCACCTATTCTTTTTTCACCCCTTGTTTCAAATTCGATGCCTCTTATATAAAACTTCTCATAGCTTTCCATCTTGCGCCAAATTTCGTAAATGGTATCTTGGTCAAACCCAAGGTATTTCAAACCTTCTGGTACTATGTAGCTGCTTGCATATTCGCGCATGGAATCCAAAAACTCTTTAATCTTCTGGTTTGTTGCTTTAAGATTGCAGGATGTCAAAACACGCAATGCTGCATAGTAGCCTGACAGCTCCAAATCTGTTGGACTAAAATTAGGCTCTGCTTCATCTTTGTCAAGCTCATACATGAGCTTTATCTGTCTTTCTACCTCTTCTTTGCCAAAAGGATATAGCTCTTCAATAAATACAGGCTCAAGTTGAGTTCTATCAATCTTCTTTAAAACAACACACACAGTTGACTGGACAAAATTGCCCTCTGACATATTGTCCTCTGTCTCTGTTGCAATGCTCCATGCATTGACAGACAAAAGCCCTGAGTTAAGCAAAATTTCTGTTAGGTCTGCAAAAACCTGTGAGTCCTGGTGTGTAAACATGAGGACAAAATAGCCATTTTCAGGCATATTAGAAACTATGTTTTTAAGAATCTCCGTAAAAGCAGTTTTAAACAGTTCGCGGTCACCCCGAACTGCCAATGCCCTTTTGCTGTCTGTATACCAATCTGGAAAAACTTCTTTCAAAAACTTCTTATCCCATGCTAAGAAGAACTCAGAGAGCTCATGGTAATTTATTGCATCAGCATAAGGCGGGTCTGTTATCCAAATGTGGCAGGCTTGATTTACATCGCGGGCATCGGTAGGATAAACTATTTTGTGATTATTTGACAACAAATAAGGCTTTAAACTGTCTAAAAACCATGGTAAAACAGTCAATCCTCTTACATTAAAATTGAACAACGTATTCAATGCCTGATTGTAAAATGTGTTCTTCCCATTATCCTCACGCGTATTGTCCCATAGACATAACTTAGAATTCCACGTAACACACCTATTAACCCCCAGTAGCCCCACAATCTTCTCCTCTTTCGTCTTTGCCTTTTTGTCAATCAGTTCCATCAAAAGCCCATGTAAAAGTAACTGTCGTAGATTGAAAAGCTGATGCCAATATGCCCAACCTCTTTCTCTGTACAATCTGCTTGTTTCTTCACCCTCTTCAATCATATCACTTGGAATATATCCTTTTTGCTGCCACTCCTCAAATCTTTCTTTCAAAAGTTCTATAACTTTCTTTTCCCTTTCAAAATCCTCATCATCCGGAGCTTTGTAGTATCTTTGCCCTTTTTCATCCTCATATCTTATGCAATACAATCTTTCTTGAAAAACATCATCTTCTCTTGGCACAAATTCATGTTTTTCCCAGCGTCTTAGCCCCCAAATTGTTTTGCTACTCTCATCAACCTTATCTCCCCTAATTGACGAAATACTTGTTTCCATTTTACAATGTGGACAAATTAAATAACCATCCTTTACAGTTCCGTTTTTAGCTGCTTGTTCGAGCTCTGATTGGCTGACTTTCGTTTTGATTTCTATATCAAACCCTTTTTTAGCTGGGTTTTCGTGCAACACAGCAATAGTTTTAGAATTTTTGCCAATTACCAAAGAAGGTAGTAGAGGAACTTTGAACCCACATTCAGGACAAATTGTCTCAACGCAGTATAAATATGCATTTGCTCTATGCCCTTTTGAGTTGTGCTCAATCTGCCACTGAGTTACAATCTTGTCTGCCTGCTCAAATATTCTTTTTTGAAAATCTTTTAGCTTTTCAATCGCATCTTCGGGCAGGCTCAAAAGATTCAAAGCTGCCCACGTAAGAAGCATTGCAATTGGATTTAGGTCTGACGCAAAAACACCAAACCCAAGCCTTGCTGCTTCAAATGGAATACTCCCTCCACCGCAAAAACAATCTCCAACTGTTGGAAGTTGTCCAAATCTTTTTTTGCCAAGCTCTTCAACAAGGGCTTGATATGAATATGCATTTGTTCCAAGATGCTCATTTATCTCATCCCAAGCGCTCTTAGGCAGATTTTCTATCTCTTCGGGACGCTTGCAATATCTTAGCTTCTGTTCATATGGCATCCTTTTAAATATTCTTTCTTGAAATCCTTCCCTCTCAGCTTTTTTTAAATCTTTTTTGTAGCTTATTTTCCCCTCATCTGCAACATCAAAATATTTTGCCTTTTCTTCTTCTGTTGCAAACTCATAAGCATCCTTTGCTGATATGCTACTTTTTCTTCTCAGCTTCAAGCCCTCTTCATCCATAGTCATAAGCTTAAGAAAAATTTTCATATCTTTTTTGGGGTCATCTGTTGCAGGCAAAAGAACTCCCAAAAGTAGTGCACGCACAAGCACAAGAGGTTTTCTGCCCCACCATTTGCCAAGTCCTGTTAATGTCTGTCCTGCACCTGCTTTTCGCTCTTTAAATGCCTCCTTTGAAAGTTTTGAAACTGGAAATTGAACCTCTATTAAAGATTTCTCCATCTTCTTCCATCTCCTTTTAGGTCAAGAATTTCTGTCAGTATTACTCTTCATATATAACTTTTTGTTCTTTGATGCTTTCAAAGTCAAGCTGTTTAATTTGTTTTTGACTTACTGGATTATCAAGCAAAGCATATTTTAGTGCCATTCTCCAACCTTTTCTGTCATTTACCCTGCCTGTTGCAGCATTTGTAACACCATACAACCACCATCTCTCTTCTGGTCGCAAACCTTGCCAGTTGACAATTGCAACAGGCACCTGCGAATCATCAGTGCAATCTTCCAGTGCCCAGAGCAAAACCACAAGTTCTTTCCCCAAAAGTCTGTGAACGGGATTTTGCCCAACTTTCCACTTAGATTTCTTAAAACCCTCCTTTTCAAGCCGAAAATTGAACTCCTGTGCAATATACGGTGCAACTCTTTGCCACAGCCATTTAGGAACAATTACTTTGAGCTGGTTGTGAAGAGGACTGTTCTCATCAATATCTTGTGCTTCCTTCCCCTCTTGCCATATAAATCTTTCATACACCTTTACTGTCTCGTTCTTCCCTTGAGGAATTACCACCATAAAATGGTGCTGCGTCTCAGATGGTACATATCCAAAGCCAATTGAGGCTGCAGCGTCTTTCTTTTTAGATTTACTCATTCTGTGTTATTGCCTCCTTGAAGTCATGAAGCGTCTTGCCTTTTTGCTTTATCCATTCTTCAAAGTCTTTTGCATCTTCAAATAACAGTTCTGTAATAACAGCTCTCACGTTTTGAATCCCATCATTGTAGAAGTCGGTTTTGACCTTTTCAATATGTGTAAAAATCTCGCTTAGTTCTACCCCTTGTGGCTTTTTACATGTCAGGACAATATAGTTATCATCATCTCTATAAATATCAAGAGAATAGGCAACAAACTTTCCTTTGTAATTTTTCAATAGTTCAATTTCTCTTTGAAGTTCTTCTATACTAAAAATCAGAATTTTCTTGCTACCTGAAAGTTTTAATTTAACCGGTTTTGTATAATCAAGTTCTATTTGCTTAATTACTATGTTTCCTGTAACATCTCTTCTCACAGGAATATTTTTTATCTCTGAAAAAACACCATCTTTTTCTGCAACCACATTAATTACCCTTGTATTATCTGGAATTGTAATATCACCATTTTCGGCAACTTTGCCATTATAGCGCGGGTTTGAACCATCTGTTGTATACTTTACAGTTGCCTGCGGAGCTGTTCTTATTTTTATGTGAGCTCTGCCTTCTTGGTCGCAAAATCTTATATTGTCATCAAGTAAAATTTCACATTCATATTTTACAACATCACCTTTTGGATGATACCCTGTTGAATCAATGCAAAGGAAACTGAGCTTTACTGCTTTTGTCCTGAACTCATTAATATTTGGCACAACCGGTGAGTTCTCTGATACCTCCTTATCACCCTCTTCATAATGTACAACATCACCAAACATTGGTATGAGCTTTAAAACTACCTCGCCTGTGTCAAAGTCAGGGGATACAAACTGAACTTTTACTGTTGTTTTGTCCTTTGCTGCCTCACCTCTTAAAACAATCCCTCCACTTTCTTTCCACAAACCTTTTGAAAGCATCTCGCGCTTTAAATTCTCCAGGGCCTCTGGTGGATGCCAAAACCACCTTGCATCTCGCGCTGCTCTTTCAACAATCTCGGACCAAGACATTGACTCTCTTGTGAAGAGCAAATTCTCTACCTTTTCGCGAAATTCATCAATGTCATTTACTTCTATATACTTTTTGTTAAGCAACACTTTTTGAATGACAATCTCTCCATCTCGGTTGTTGCCAAGAAGAGCTCTAACTCTGTCTATCCCTTTTGAACCTTGAGAATCACTATTTTCACTCGCTGGCAGATATTTTAAATCTTCAGAAATAAGTTCAGCGTTCTGTTTAGTATATGGCCTCTGTGGATAGTAAATCTTGTTAAAAGTCTCTCTCAAGACTTCTAAAACTGCAGTTTTCATCTTGCTCTGTTCATTTTCTGCTCGTTGATATTCTGTGTCAGTCTCTGGAACACCCTCTTTTCTGAGCTCATTTAGCACGTTTTCCCAACACATATACTCTCTTATTTTCTCTAAAAGCGTATTATACATGGTAGTAGAACCTGTTAAAAAGAGAAGTCTATTTTTGTAAGTTTGATTTTGCCAAAAACCAATCAGTGCTGGGTTAAGAGACCCTTTTGAGTCATAAGGCTTTGAAATAATTAGCGTTACATTGTTCATATCCACATTGATTTTTGATATGTCATTTGGCAAAGCGACAATCTTTTGGTACACCTTCTGATAGCAGTTTAGATTCCTTGGTGAAAAATATTCATAAAGAAGCCTCTCTAACACTGCCTCCGCTTCATCTAATGTATACATACTTTTGAATTTTCTCATGCGCGCAACTACATTTTCCATTGGTGTAATATATATTCTGTCATTTGCATCAATTCTTGTATGTAATGAATTTTGCTTAAATTCTTCAATTATGTTCGCAAGACTGCTTAAATCTTTGTTTGGAGAGCTCATATATGCAAAAAGCTCACTTGTTGTAAGACCTAATGGAGATTTTGTAATTTCAGACAGCGAAGACAGCAAAATCAATTTTGCAACTTCACTTGCTAAGTTAGTATTGTACTTTTGGTCAATAGCCTTTGCAGTTGTAATATGAGCTGTTGAATAAACATCGTGCATAATGGCATTTTCTAAACTCTGCTTTATATTTATAATCTCTTCGCGCGTGTTGTAATCGCTCAGGTCAAAGTCGTATGGTTCAATTAAATACTTCTGCTTTGCAAGTTTCCCTTCTTCACTGTAAAGATATCTTATGTAGTGCCTCATAAGACGAATAAGTCCTCGTGTTTGCTGGAAATTGACATTTTCCCTGAATCTGCTAACAAGCTCCATTATTGCAGGATGAAACGGATATGTTCTCTTAATCTCAGTGTAAATTCGCTCTGGCTCAACTGTAGTCTGTCCTTTTCTATTACCTTCTTCAATAACCTCTTTGTAGGCTTTTGCAATCTCTTCTACATCTGGGTCATTTTCAGGGTTTTGAGGATACTCTTTGAAAAATCTTTTTCTCAAAATACAGTATACATCATTTGTGACCATATCAACCGGCTGGATAGAAGAGGCAACACGGGTTGCTTCTTTGTCAAGCTCTGTTGCTAAAGCACTTTGTAAAAGTTTCCCTCCTTGCTCATACGCTGCTTGAAGGTCTGCCACAACCACCATTACGTTTGAAAGCTCTTTTTTCTGGATTGCATTGAAAAGATTCGAAAGCCCAATTGAAACAACCTTTCCAAAGTTACTCTCACCAACTGGAATACTCTGGACATACTCAAGATATAGCGGAAGCTCATCAAGCAGTATCAAAAGCGGGTCCCCTGCTAATAGCTCTGTCCACTCTCTATCGCCAGGTGCAAACATATGATTTTGAAGGGACTTGTTCAAAACCTCTTGCTTGCCAAGCTGGTTCGCTATTTCTACCCATGGGATTGAATTTGTCCATCTTCCAGTAAATACTGCAAGTCTTATTCTACCTGTGTACATATATGGATAATCATCACCTAAAATCTTTTTTCTGATTTCCGGATACTTTGCCAAAAGCCCCAAAGCAATCATGTTATGGGTCTTGCCACCACCCATTGCCTGTCGCAGAACAATTACACCTTGTTCATCATCAATTCCACTAAATCTTTTGAATGCAACATCAAATAATCTTCTCATACCGTTTGTTATGTATGTTTGTTCAAAAAACTTTTCCGGCTTGATTTTGTCAGAAAGAAGGTCTGAGATTTCCTGAACATCTTCTGAGCTTCTTGTTGTGAACACATCATCCCTGGGTTTACAAAGCTCGAAAAGAGTTTTCATGAGTGTTTACCTCCAGTGAATTTTATTTTTTTCAATGAGAATACGAATCATCCTTACGATACCTAAATTAGCCAATTAATTATTTTTTTATTTATAGACATTTAGTTGATGCACTAAACAAAATCTTTCTACTTTCTCACTCATGTATAATACAGGTTAAGTTTCGTATATTGCTATTGATTTTATTATACCAATTCTCCATCGAAGATTAAACCAACAATCACATTCAAGTATTCTCTTACATAAAATCTCTATATTCTACAATACCCGATTTGGCAAGTAATTCATAAAATTTTTTAACATTTTCTGCAGTTTGGCAAGGATTTGCTCCGACATCTCTATATTTACTAAAAGTTATTATTACACGTCTTTTCGCTCTCGATAAAGCTACAAAAAAGGCGCAAGTATCTTGTTCAGGTTGATTTTTAATACTCCAAAATGCTGAATCTTCTAAACCAATGAATACAACAGTATCATATTCGAGCCCTTTACTTTTATGAATAGTCATAATAGGAATACTGTTTATTCCTATAAAGTTAGTTATTGCTTTTGACCAATTATTTGTTATTTCAAATTCATTCCACAATAATTTAATAGACTTATTCATTAAATCATTAAACCATGCTGTATTTCTATACTGCGGAAAATAGGATATTAATCTATCCATTTTTAAATATCTAATTATAATTTTATATAATTCTACAATTTGTTTCTGATTATCAATCTTAAGTAGTTTTTCGTTTGCAAACCTCAATAACTCTGTTATTTCAGATTCAAGTTTAATTAAAAACCTCTCTGGAGTGTCATCATCATATCCATTTAATATTTTTATAAAATCGTATACAAATGTGTATGAATTATTTCCATTAATATTTAATGCTAATGAAAATAAATTAATTATAAACTGAATTATTTCCTCATTTAATAAATCTGAAACTTCGCCTTCATCTCTTGCATTCATGCTATTTTCAGCTAATGTTTTAATCAGCATATTTGTGTATTTAGAAGGACGTTGTTTTACCAAAACACAAATATCTCTATGACTTAAATCTTCTGAATTTAGCCACTTCTTTATGTTTTCAGATAAAATTTGAGCTTCTTTAATATAATCATTAAAAATCCAAACTTCACATATTCCATCATCTTTACTCCATTTTTTGCTATTCTCTATTTTTAAATCGGACAAATCTATTTTTTCACCAAATGCTTCTTTTATAAAAACTTTTTGCAATTCAACTAAACGCGGCGCAGACCTATGATTCATCAGTAAATTTATTCTTTGGGCATTGAAATCTTTTTCAAACAATTCAAATGAATTTCTTAGTGCTCCTGCCCATTCCATAATTCGCTGTTTATTATCTCCTACTGCAGTTATTACGGCATTAGACCCGAGAAAACAAGTTTTCAATAAATCATATTGTACTCCTGTTATATCCTGAAATTCATCTAAAAATACATGTGAATATGTCGCTCGCAATGCTTTAAGAACAAAAGGATTTTCCCTCAAGATATATTCAGCAAGTCTTGAAATCATTGGAAAAGTCAGAGCAGGTTTAAAATCTTTATCTCCTTTCAAAAATAATTTCCATAATTCGTTAATCATCCATTCTTCTAAATTGTTAGGTTCATTATTAAAGGGAAGCTTTTTATCTGTCATTTTTTTATTAATAATATTTTCTATTGAAAGACTATGAATTCCATCAACATAATCACCTGTAAGTAAATGTTTCGGTTCTTTTCCCTCAAATCTTAACAAAATGCTTCGCTTCCCCTCTCTTAATACAGAAGGATTAATATCATAATTAACATCAGGTCTGTATACTTCAGGAAGTCCATACAGAAATCTATCCAAAAGGCTCTTAGCAAAAGCATCAAAAGTTAGTGATACAAATCTATTCGCCAATTTCTGACCACATCTTTTTTGAACCCTTTCTGCTAAATTTTTGGCAGCTTCTTTTTTATAGCTGATTGCAAGTATCCTTTTTGGTGAATAGCAAATACCCGTTTGAAGTAAAAAACAAGCCCTTTGAGCAAGCAACTCTGTTTTACCTGAGCCAGGTCCAGCTATTACTAAATAGTTGCAATTACTTTTAACTACTATCTCTGCATTTTTTTCAAGTTCAATTCCATCAGCAGGTTTCCATTGTTCCTTTGGTATCAGCATATTTTTCATCTCCTAAATTAGATATATCAGAGTAGGGGTCATTTTCTAATAATTCTTTAGCCCTGTTTATAAGGTTTTTAAAAACATCTGGCATGTTTGATTTTATACTATCCCCAAGTTCTATCAAAGCTTGAAAATGAGTATTTGGCTTACCTCTACCCAAAAATAAATATTTATACCAGACCATCAACTCCTTTTCATTATCTGAATAAGTTATACCAGTAGCATTATCTGATTTCAAAACACTTTTTACAACATTGTCAATATAACGTGCATAGTCTTCTTTTTTTGTAATTTTATCAGGAATTCTTGGACCACCTTTTTTAGGTATAAGTTTTTTATATGCTTCCTCATAAGTACTTAACATTGAAAAATCTATATCAAGTGGAAATGAAAAAAATATATCAAATTGTTGAAGATGTTTTGCAAACTTTTCTATTTTCTCTCTGCTATATTCGTCATATGACCAATTTGGCATATTGTCAAATTCTTCTTTAGATAAATCTGCTAAAACACTTTTTTCATCATAGCCACTTTGTATAAGCTGATTCATTATATAATGCAACTTTTCCCATCCCCCTGTATTTCTTTCGATATCCATATCAAGCAATGTTATATAATTAATACCAATATCTTGCAGAAGTCTCCAAAAATGATTTACAAATCTTCCTCCAAGTGGCACAATACTTATTGCACAGCTATCAGCTGACAAACCGCTCTTTTCAATCATTTTCTTGATTATTAGTTCTTCACTATCACCTTCACCTAATATTACCAACCTGGAAAAGTATATCTCAGGATAAGCTTTTACAGCCTCCTTTACATATTTAAATGCTTCATCAATTTGTTCTGGTAAAATAATCCTTGAAACTTTAGTACATAAATCCTCATTTTTTATTCTTAGGTGACGTATTTCTGTAGGCTCAATTCTACTTATAATACTTGCCGAATGTGAAGTAAGTATAACCTGTGCATTTTGCTTTGAGGAAATATCTTTTAGGTTATCCATAATACGTCCTAATAAATGAGGACAAACATGATTTTCTGGCTCTTCTATTGCAAGCAAAACAAGTGTCGAAGGTTCTTTGTTAAAAGGACTTTTAGAAGAATGTTTTGACTGTAGGATTCTATTCTCAAATTCAAGAAGGGAATTTACCAATGTTAAATAAAATAGCGAGCGCAATCCATCGCCCAATTCATTTACTGTATAAGACTTAGGTTCAGAAGTTGGATAAAATTCTATTTCAACTTTCTTTAAAACAGTATCCAAGTCTCCCCTACTAAAACGCATGTGTGCCTCTTTATACCTATAATCCCTATGATATTTCTTCCACGTATTACTAATAATTTCTTTTACTAAAGATACTCCTGGATTTTTTGCAAAAAGTTTGTCAATCTCTTCCGTCTTCTCCCTTATCTTACTTTTGAAATCTTCCTCCCATTCTATGCTATTGAGTATTTTCCAGAGTATAGAGTTCGAAACATTTCTTAATTGAGGAGAGACATCTCTTATAGCCGGAACATATACAAATAGAATTCTTGATAAATGCTCTCGTTTTGCTTTTTCGTAATCGCTGTCTTTTTCTCTACCTTCCGGGGCTTTAATAAATAATATTTCTGTTTCAATATCTCCATCAGGAGTATTACTTTTTTGCCATGAAGATTTCAAACATATCCTTACATATGGTAAAACGCCAGGTTCTCTAATAACCATATAATTCCAAAAAGATGGTATACTATTGAGTTCAGTATTCTCTTGCCGCAATTCTGGAAAACTTAATTTTACCTCTATGTATAAGTCGTTATTTTCAATTTCTTGCGGATCCATGCTTTTAGGTACATGGAAATCAGAACGTTTAATCTCTTTATTGTCACTCCCAAATATTTTCATTAATGCATGTAAAACTGCTGTTTTTCCACAGCTATTTGCACCTATTAAAGCAGTTAGCTTATCAAATTCAATTACTGTTTCCTCAGGACCAAAGCATCTAAAATTTCTGATTTTTATTTTATCAATATACACTTTATTTCACTCCTGTGTAATTACTTATATCTTCTTTTATTTGCAACTGTTTTTTGTCCGCCATTGTCTTATAATATTAGCAACTTTATCTGCGTAATCAGGATTTTTTAAACCGAAGCAATTTAAATTTTTCAACCAATCTTCATTTCCAACATAGTCTATGATCGTTAAAACATAGTCCCAAAAGTCTTTTTTATTCTCTGAATTCAAAATCTCAAAGCATATTTCAAAAACATATTCTTGGAAAAGTGAAGATAATATTTCTTGAATAAAGTAAGTTAAATAATAGCTGCTACGAAATGGTACATAAAAATCAGATACTTGAATTATTGCCTCTCTTAGATTATTAGGATTTTCCAATTCATCCAATAAGCATTCTTTTGCCTTTTTATACTCAGCAGCTATCATAGGTAGCTTTTCGGATTCGTTAGATATAAACATCTTATAAATACCATACAAGAAAAATATCTTATAGGTATATTCCTTGCTGTTCTTAAATTCAGAAAGCAAAATATTTAATTTTTGGGCATTAGGTTTCCTATATAGTCCTTCAAGCGCATATGTTCTAACCCCATCCCATTTCCCATTATAAAAATAGTGTTCAGATGTATAATAACAGTATCTCCTCAATATTTTAAGGGTATTATCATCGTTAAATTCAGATATATAAAATAACATATCAGATAAAATTATTTCATTTTCATTCAATTTCGGATCGTTAAATGCGAATTGTAAAGCTTTCTTATATGCTTCATCCCCAATGATTTTTCGTACCTTGGCAGGAGCACTCCATAAATACTCAATTTCTTCAAAGTTTAATGTTGCCAATTGCTGACCAATGTAATAATCATTATTTTTTTCACAGTTTAAAGCTCTTTCAACAAGTTCTCTTATAAATTCATCATTATCACACGGCTTAAGTTCTCCCATTAACTCCATTACCTCTATAATAAGATTGTTTGCAAGACCCCAAAAATGTCCTTTATATGTTTTTTTAAACATCTCATAAACCTCTTCTACACCTTTAGGTTTGATTCTAAAATATGAATCTAGCTCTAAAAGTATATAATATAAAAAATCCTTATCCTTATACTTAAAGCACTTCAAATAAAAATCCTTAACCTTATCCCATTGTTCATCACTTGCTTTATCAAGATGTTTAATAAATCTTGCGGCGAGTATTGTAGCGGCTTTACCATATTTAAAAGGATTGGTTAATAAGTCCAGGACTTCAGCAAGACGCATTCTTCTAAAAACCTCTATTCCAGGCATGCTGTTGAAAATGGCATTAATATCACTATTTTTAAACCTGAAACTACTAAAATCTTTATAACCCTTCTCCTCTTTACTTTTCAAATATTCAAACACAGCCATTAATAACCTTTTATCATAATAAAAACGGCTGCAAATACATAATGCCTTGTCAAAGTTTTCATTATTTTCTTCATCATTTGAAAATACTTTTCTAACGAAATCTACTACTCTCTCACTTACAAAATCATCAATTCTTTCGACTGCTTTTTGAAAAAGGCTGGATGGTATATTTTCAATATTTTTTTCAAAAAATGAATTTTCATTTTCAAATGCTATCAATAGAGGCTCCATTAATACTGGATTTTTGAAAACATCAGCAAGAAAATCAGAATCATCTTTTTTTTCTAAGATATACACACTAGCAAAAAAATCTACAAGATTATTATGTTCAAACTGATAATAATCGTTTAATTCTTGTATAAATTTGCAACTAACCAAACAATCTCTTACATCATCTATGTTAATTTGGCCAAAAAGGGAAAATTCATTTAAAGCATCTGCAATGAGCCTGTTAATATAGCATAAATTTAAACGCACTTCCATATCATTTAATGTTTTGAAAGCAATATATGAAACAAGATAAGCTAAAAACTTTTCCTTTAATTTAAACTTATTTATTATGTCACGATTCCATTTAAGCATTTGATTAAATAATTCTTTATAAAAATAATGTGGTTTGCTACTAATTTCTTCTAAGAAAACAATAATACTTTTTTCTTGTTTTAATGTCTTAATTATAGACACAACTATAGTCAGATTAAATGGATTTGATAATAATTTTAAGATGTTTGTATTATTATTACAAAAATCTTTAATAATATTTAACTTTTCTGGCACAACTCTTGAAACAAAATTCAATATAGCATTATATTCTAATGGTTTCATTATATACTTTTCAAAATTTACGTTTTCAATTTTACTAACTTGATTATTTCTACAAGTAATAACAAATGTGTTTTTATTATACTTTAGGTTTTGAAGACATTTTATCTTAAATTCCTCAAAATATTTTTCAGATAATTCATCAAAACCATCAAGAAATATTTGAAAACGACCTTCTAATAAGAGCCTATTTATAAGCTCTATGTTAATCTGATTAAAACCCTTTTCGATATTAATTTTTATATATTCAGGCAAAGCTTCGCCACAATAACTCCTAAGTTCACAAAATACTGGTATAGATTTTAAATTCTTTTCTTTTAAACATTCTAAAAACCATCTCTTAACGAACGTACTTTTGCCTGCTCCAGCTTCCCCTGTCAATATAATGTTCTGTTTTGTTTTAAAGTCAATCTCCGTCCCATTTGAAACAGAGACAGCCTTTAATTCAAGTGCATAAATATCAAATTCCAGAAGCTTTCGATGATAGTTTTCCCTTATTTCCCTCGAAGCAAGCAGAGGATACTTATTTTCGATATAATATTTTAGTTCGCTTTCCAAGTTAATTGAGAAAACATCGACCTCAAAATATTTACTAGCTTTGACTCTTACATCATAATTGTTAAGAATAAGAGAAATTATTAAATCAATATCTACTATGTCTAAATCCCAACCATACTTTGAGCATTCTGCCCTACATTCTCTTCTAATATCATCTTTGACCTTTGAATTGCAGCATAAAACAACTCTTCGCACATCTTTAGCATATTCCCAATAACCCACTTCTTTTATATCTCTAAGAAGTTTATTTTTTAAACTTTTCTCATCAGAAGTTGTATATTGAAAAGCATATATGCTTCCGTCAGGAAAAAATTTTATTGAATCCGGAGTACCTGGCACGGGCTTATCTTTATATAAATGCATACCATGTGAGTCAAGGTTAGAATATTCAGGATTGTAATGTTCCAAAATTTCATCACATAACCTATGAAACTTATCATCAGATATACTTACTAATCCATCATATAGTTGTTTTCTCATAAAAATTTCACCCCTCATTATTGATACCTTGTAAAATTTCCTAAAAACTTCATTAAAAAATATTTCAATTATTTGGAACTTGAGCACGGTCTAAAACATTTGTCGGGTTGATCTCATCAGAAAGTAAATTGGAAATTGCTTGGACATCTTCTAAGCTACATGTTATAAAAAATTTTCATTGGAGTGCACATTTCTCCAAGAGTTTTCGCAGTACCTTCTTCTTCTGTACATTGTTTGATTTTTATACACAGTACTTATTGATGAGTTTTATACAACATTTAATAACAAAAATAACTTTTCCTTTGTTTGCAGAACCACCTCTATGCTGAACTCTATTTCTAATAGTATGTAAATATTCCAATTCTAATTTTTCATTGTTTGAAATTAAACCTTTTTCAAATGCTTCCTTTACTACTTTCTTAAAACCATATGAAGCATTCTTATGTAAACCCAATCTGTATTTTAACCACGTTTCAATACATTGATCAAGCAAAATTATTATCTCACTATTACTACTCTCACCTGAAAACCACTTACTAATTAAAAATAGAATTTTCTTTACTATTCTAACTTCTTTTGAAGCCTTTTTGTTTGATTCCATATTCGTCAATAAAGAAGGTTGCAGAGCTAATGGATGAGGTTGTGCATTCAAACTTGTCGCAATTTCAAATATTCCTTCTGTGATTTTCTTTACTCCTTCGTAGTTCGATTTGTAGAAAAGAGCAGTTAGATTTACTGCTACACTTTTTAGCTTCTTCTTTTTCTCGTATCTTAATAGATAGAATTTTATAGCATTTTTTATACTCATGTTCATCAATTGCATAACTGCTAAATCTCCATCAACAGTCACATAAATAACTAACCTTCTTTTTCGAGTTAAAATAAATTGTAACTCTAAGCCATATAATTCATAAAAAGCTTTCATATATCTGAGAAAATCAAAAGCTAAAGAAAAATGTCTATTGTTAATCTTAAACTCAAAATCGTATCCAGCCATATAAGACACCACTCCTGAAAATTATGGTATTTTTTCTGAAGTAATTTTTATTAATTGTACTCTATCTTACTTTATTTCTATTAACACTTCTCACATGCTCTCTCATATTTTTGTAACTATTAACATTCATTGAACAAAGCCTCTGAAAAATTCTCTCTTTTTGTTCATCAGTCAAACATTCTTGATTATACTTCTTTATCGTTTTTATAAGTTTAGTTGTCCAAACAACATCTGTTTTTGTCTCAACTTTCAAATCAGCCTTTGTGGTAAAAACTATCACTGAGATAAATTTTATATCACCTAAATATGATAATATTTCTTTAAGCGCTTGGATGTGACCATAATTTTGCCTAATCGGATTGTAAAATTTTTCTTTTCTTTTGTATATAACTTGCGTCCAGTATTCATCATATTCTTTACCATAAATCCAACCCTGATAATTCTTTGTCTCAATAACAAATATTCCATAATTTGAAACAACAACATGATCTATTTGAACTGTTTTAGAACCAACTTTAATCAAAAGGTTATTCAAAACTTTATACTTTTTAGGGTCTAATCGAGCCAGAAAAAACGAAACTGATTTTTCACCTATTGCTCCTTTTATCTTCGGTCTCAACAATGATAATATTGCGCTTATAATTAGCAAAACCCATATGTACCATAAATCTAAAAGCAGATCAAAAGCTAACTTCAATCTCTTACCTCCTTCGACAAACAAAATTCGGCTTTATTAGACAGTATACATTATTTTCTCTAACAAACTAATATAAAAAGCATAAAATTACTATCTTATTTACATTATACCATAACTTAGTAAAATAGATATATTAAAATTAACTGTATCGATGAGCTTGAAATATTTGTGTTTATATCTCAATGAAGAAAGAATTATTATAATCTTTTAAACTAAATTTTTTTAAATTACTCAGAAAAACTTTGGTCTTTCTATCATTCAAATTTTAAACGTGTCGCATGGAAACAAAATGGGTACAAAAGCTAAATGTTCTTGGATATTCAGCTCATCTCTCTACTCCCCAAATCTATATACCTGATCTTTTGTAAACTGCCACTCTGGTGTTATTAAGACATCACCAAAGTTTATTGAATACCATGGATTGTCATCATCATTTGCTGGGTTTTTTAAGATGTGGATGTCTTGGGCTGGCATATAGCTTTGTGCAAGCAAGAATATCTTCTCACCTGTCTTCGGATTCTGGGCCACATCAACCACAATAGCGCAATGACCAGGGTCGCTACCTTTTAAAAATACATCTCCAATTTGCAAATCACTCAGAGGTATTTTTTGCATTTCCCGAGAAAGTGACAGTGTTCCAGCATATGCAAATACCATGTCAAGATACTTTCTAAAACATTCATAACTATCATCATATCCAGTAGCTTTTATCCAATAAGCTCTATTACCTTCAACTTTTATTCTATACCCCTGCATCCACTTTTTAAAATCAGCTCTAAAACCATTTGTGAAGTTAAAGTGAATTCTATCATACTGCTTATTTTTATAAAGATACTCTGAATAGAGCCTTATGACAGCATCAGCACACTGTTGCAAATCTCTTGGACCAACATCCATGTCAATTACTGCAGCATATACGTCGTTTGGTTTTTCTTCACCATTGTAGTACTTTACCTTTGCGCCATGGGGCTTGAGTGGTAGATTCCTCAAAAATTCAGCAAAAGAACCTCTCTGAACTTTAACTCTTTCATATCCTTCTGGTACTTTTATTCTTTCACTTATTGTTTTACCATGGCTATTTATCAGACTTTCTTTGTAACTTTGCTCCGATTTATTGGTTGTAAAAGTAATATTTTCATTTTCTTCTAAGCTTGGCTTTTTTGCAATTTCAGTTTTTTTCAAGTGAGATCGTTCAGTTGTACAACCAACCATTAAAGAAAAAATAAAAACAGCTGCTGTTGAAAAATATATCAGCCTTCTCAACATCGACATTTTACTTAAGCTCCTTACTTAAACAACTTTTTCAAAAGTGAGAATATGCTAAAAGTTGTTCTGTTATAGATTTTGTTGTACATGTATTTTTTAGGATTTGTTATCCATCCATATCCTCTTGGTGCTTTCAAGCCCAAATTATGTCTTACAAACCTTTTGACGCTTGTCCTTGCAGCTATGCTCTTTCTTATGCTTGGTTTTCTCATACCAAATTTCATTTTATTGACCACCTTTCTAATTATTTTTCTACCATTTTCTTAATCATATCATTTGATTTAAAAAGTTTCTTGAAATATTTAAATTAGAACATTTCGTTAGCACTTTTCAAAATTTCCTTATATAGCTCATGGCTTATCCTAATATTTGATTCAATTAACTTTTCTAATATGGGTTTTAACTCAATGATTATGCCTTCCTGTTTTGCCTTCAATAAAATACCTAATGTTCCTGTAAGTTCTATATCCAAAGAAGATGCTACTTTCCTGCCTTTCTTTTCATCCATGATTAAAAGGTCTCCACCTAATTCCTTAAATAGTATTATTGATTCGCTTTCACCCATGTTTAAACCATGCATTTTTTGAATTAATTCCACTGCTAACCGATTTTTGGCTTCTTTTACAATTATAAAACTACTCTTGGTTATCTGTTCAATCTCGAAGATGAACTTTTTATTAGATATAAGTTCTTTGTAGACTCCTTCTGAAATATAAATTCTTCCAAATAAATACTCTAAAATTTCCAATCTGTTTATTTTTGCAAAGGCAATAATTGGAGTTGTGTTAGAAACTACTATCACTTTTGTAATCCTCCAACAACTTGTCTAAATTCTCTTTATCTTTAATTACTTCTTCAATGGTTTGGTCAAAATAGTTTATGCCCAAGGCACCTAAATCAGCCAAATAATCTATTTTATTCATCCCAAGTATTTCAGCTGCCTTACCAAATGAAATCCTTTCTTCCTTTACTAATGTGTAAACTATAAGTTCCTTAATTTTCTTTAAAAACTCTTCATCATTACTTGGCAAATAATTAATAATTTCCTTAGGAAGTTCAAACTCAAATTTGCTTGTTTCCATCTAAAATCATCTCCTTTATAATCTTAATTAAATCATATTTTTCACTCAGAAACATCTTTTTCATCCAGCATCTTTATTTTACCAAAAAAGACTCTCTACTAAAAATGTTTTTCCTGCTCCCCAAACCCATACACCTTAACTTTTATAAACTGCCACTTAAGGTGCTATTAAAAAGTTTATTGAATACTAAATATTGCTATTCTCAATCGTGTATGCATTGTATTGGAACTTCATTTAAACAACTTTTTCAAAAGTGGAAATATGTTAAAAGTTGTTCTGTTATAGATTTTGTTGTACATGTATTTTTTAGGATTTGTTATCCATCCATATCCTCTTGGTGCTTTCAATCCCAAATTATGCCTGACAAACCTTTTGACGCTTGTCCTTGCAGCTATGCTCTTTCTTATGCTTGGTTTTCTCATACCAAATTTTATTTTATCTCTCCCTAATTGGAAATATAAAAACCAACCTCGAATATTTATAGTAATAACATTTTATAACAAAAAATCCTTCGAATCAACATCAATAGTTTTGCATTTCAGAAATTAAGAAAAAGAGCAAATAATAATTTTCAGAAGAAAAAACCCCAATAAAGAGCAAATGTCCGAAAAAATCAAAAAAATTTTAAGAAATTTGACTTTTTCTGACCTTGACAAAGTATTAATTTGTAATAATATTTAATATTGGAAGGTTGTATAATCCTCCTTTAAAGAAAGAAAGGAGGTGGCATCAAATGGCAGCAAAGGAGACCACAGCTCAGAAAACTCATGAGTCAGCAACTCCAAAAACCCAAGAGATGGATCACATACAAGATGCTGTGAAGCTCAAAGACCTATCTAAAGCTGCACCTGAACTTTTTGGCGTAAAGACAGGAGTTGAAGGGATAGACAAACTATTTTACAAGCTTGAGTTTTCGAAAGACCAGGGAAAACCTGTAATAAAACCACTTGGCGGAATTCCTGCGTACTCGGTGATAAACGTAAGTGGTGTTGCAGATACAGGTAAAAGCCTTTTTGCTGAACAGTTTGCTGTAGTGCAGGCAAATGAGGGAAATAGTGTTCTGTATGTTACTGTTGAGACACCTGCTGAGTTTTTGTACTCATCATTGTTATTTCGCGCAAATGCAATGAACATTGACAAATCTAAAGTGGAAGAAAATATCTATATACTTGACGTGACAAGAGATTTTAACATCCGCGGAAATATAAATAACTTTATAAAGACTATTGATAATGCCGCATCAAAGTTTAATGTAAAAAATGTTGTTATTGACTCTATTACTGGATTTTTTGAATCAAAGGAAATTTACGCCCGTGAGATTGTGAGGACAATTTATAATTTCTTAAAGTCTAAAAAACTCACCACTCTTATGATTTCACAAAAGAGAAGTGGACAAGAACACCTATCAGCTGAAGCTGCAGGTGGATATGCTGTGAGCCACATTGTAGATGGTACAATTGTATTTTCAAAACAGATTATCATGAACAAGTTTGACAGTTCTACTTTCAAAAAACCAATTGGTGAGGTTATACGTCTTTTGAGGGTTGATGGCTGCAGAATGTGCGGTCATGACTCAAAGACATATGTGTTTGAAATAGACCAAACTGGGCTTATCAAAGTGCTGTATCCTCTTTCTACTCTCACCAACCAAAACTCTGGTGAAAAGGAATGAGATAAAAAACTGGTAAAACAAAGGAGGTGCAAGCCATGAAAAGGATTGAGCTTTTAAAACAAGACATGGACAAGGTGATAAAAGAAATATTTATGATTGCTATAGACATCTTAGGTGGTCCTAAAAAACTTGTTGAGTATAAAAGACTTACATGGCTTGCATCGTTGATGGAAGCAATATTTGTGATTTATCTTCATAACGAAGAGAATAAATCAGCAGATGAAATTGCTGAGTTTTTAGGAATCAGCAGTCAAACAGCAAAGGCAATTTTGCAAAGCAAACCTGAATATGCAAAAATCAAGTTAGAAAGTGGTGAAAGTAGCGAAAAGACACATATTGCAGGCGGTATAGCAAAGATTGCATATAAAAAATGGAAAGAAGAAAATGAAAAAGGCTCTATGTCGCATCAAGAGGCATAGAGCCAAAATTTTACATCCCGACATCAAACAAATCAGTAGACAAATACCTTTCTCCTGTGTCTGGAAGAAGAACAACAATCATCTTCTTTTTATTTTCTTGCTTTTTTGCAACCTCTAAAGCACCATAGAGTGCTGCACCAGATGATATCCCCACCAAGATGCCTTCTTCTCTTGCTAAATATCTTGACATCTCATATGCATCTTCGGCTTTTACCTTGACTATTTGGTCATATATTTTTGTATTTAATACCTTCGGCACAAACCCTGCACCAATCCCCTGTATTTTGTGAGGACGAGGCTTTTCTCCTGACAAAACTGCAGAGTCATAAGGTTCAACTGCCACAACCTTAACAGACGGCTTTTTCTCCTTCAAAACTTCACCAACTCCTGTGATTGTTCCACCTGTGCCAACTCCAGCAACAAATATATCAATTTTACCATTTGTATCATTCCAAATCTCAAGTGCAGTTGTTTTTCTGTGAATTTCAGGATTTGAAAGGTTTTCAAACTGTTGTGGCATAAATGCATTAGGGGTTGAATTATAAATTTCAAAAGCTTTTTCAATTGCACCTTTCATACCCTTCTCACCAGGTGTCAAAACAATTTGAGCCCCATATGCCCGAAGCAGTTTTCTTCTTTCGATACTCATTGTCTCTGGCATTGTCAAAATAAGCTTATAACCTTTAACAGCGCAAACCATTGCAAGAGCAATTCCTGTATTACCGCTTGTTGGTTCAACAATTACAGTTTCTTTGTTTATGAGGCCTCTTTTTTCAGCATCTTCAATCATAGCAAGACCAATTCTATCCTTTACACTTCCACCGGGATTAAAATATTCTATTTTTGCTACTATTTCTGCATCAAGATCTTTTGAAAGCTTATTTAGCCTCACAAGAGGCGTTTTCCCAATTAGCTCCACGATACTGTTATATATCACCTGTATACCCCCTAATTCCAATCGAAATAGTATGTTTTAATTTAATTATATTACTTTTTTTTCAAAATGTCAAAAAAAATTAAAAAGAAAAGTTTTTCTATTCATTCTTTTGTTTTGACAGCTCTTCTCTTATTATCTCTCTTATTCTCTCCTCTGAAATAACTTCTGACTTTGTTGCAAGGTTCATCTTGTTTAAAATGTTCTCAACTTGTTTTGCAATATAGTCGTTGAGGTCCTTTCTCTGCTCTTCGCCCTTCTCCATAATCTTATTTACCATTTCTTGTACTTCATTTTTGCTAATCTCACCTTTTTCAGCAAGCTCATTCACAAATTTTTCTACTTTCTCTTTTGAGATGGCAAAAACTCCAAGTCCGATGTTGATAACCTTTTCTAATAAATCCTTCACTTCTCACACCTCCACAAATATTATTTTTCTTTTCTGATAATCATAACAAGCATGATGATAATAAGAACAATCAATATTAATATACCCAATCTCAAAGCCCATAAATACCATGCTGATAAGATTGTTTTGTACAAGGCGGGAGAAAGCAAACCTCCAACTGTCATGCCTGCAATTATTATACTAACTGAAAGAAAAATAACCGAAAGCGAAACTTTGTTTGCAAGTCTTTCCATCTGGTGCAGAATCTTGTCTATGTTTTTAATCTCGATGTTAACTGTAAGTTCGTCCTCTTCAAGCTTTTCTAATATTGTCTCTGTCTTTTTAGGCAAAAATTCAAACAAACTAAGGTAAGATACCAGAATCTCAAACAAATTTGAAATGCTAAGTTTAGACAGCCTATTTTTTAACACAAGCCTGCTTACATACGGCAAAATCGCCTCTAAAATATTTAAATCAACTTTCAAAAGAGCAATGTCATTTTCAAGAAGGCTGAGCGTCCTGCCAAAAAAAACAAACTGGTGGGGAATTTTTAGCTTGTACTTAAACGTAAGCTTAAAGACATCATTGAACACATCTGTTACCTTTATAGAACTGATGGGCTGGTTTATATAATGATTCACTATACTTTCAATATCATTGTAAAATTTGTTGGCATCAATGCCTTTTTGAATTATTCCAAGCTCTTTGAAAGCCTTTATTGCTCTTTTCTTATCATTCAGAACTATTCCCAAAAGCAAGTTAGAAAGACCTTCTCTATCTTGTTTGCTAAGGTAACCTACCATTCCAAAGTCTACAAAGGCAATATCGTGATTATCTGTAATTAAAATATTACCTGGATGAGGGTCAGCATGAAATACTCCCAGCTCAAATATCTGTGAAAGATACAGATTTACAAGCTTTTTGCCAAGCTTCAGCCTCTTATCAAGTGGAATTTTTTCTGCATCTATGCTTCCCAGAGTATTTGCCTCAACAAAACTTGTAACAAGAACCTCTTCGGAGCAAAGATCATCATACACATCAGGAATAATAACCACCTTGGTTGAAAAAGCTTTCCTTAACTTTTTTATGTTGTTTTGTTCAAACCTGAAATCTATCTCTTTTAAAAGCACATTTGCAACTTCGTTTACTATATCCGAAAAACTGACAATATTTTTTACTGGTGAGTACTTGTCCAAAATTGCACTTATTCTTTTTAATATCTCTATATCAGTTTTAACCTCATTATCAACATTAGGTCTTCTTATTTTCACAGCAACCTTTTTGCCATCTATATAACCTATATGGACCTGACCAATTGAAGCTGTTGCAATTGGTTCTCTTTCTATATATTCAAACTTATCAAAGATACCATTTCGGACCAAAATAGTTTTTGCCTCAGCAAAGGAAAATGATTTTACGTTTTCCTGAAGATTTTTAAGCTCTGCTATAATGTCTTCTGGCACAAGGTCAGGTCTGTTAGCAAGAAGCTGACCCATTTTGATAAATGTTGTTCCAAGCTCTTCTAAAGCATTTTTAAGCCTCTGTCCTCTATTTACTTTGTTTTCAGAAAACCTTTTAAATTTTACAAGCGGAGTGCTACTAAAGACATAGCCAAACCCGTGTTTTACAAAGACATTTATTATATGTCTCAACCTGTTAATTGTTTTTCTTCTATTGTTTTGCAAACAAACTCACTCCATTAAAATCTTTTCTGCTTCCTCGCGCGACAAAGCTTTTACTAACTTTTCAAAATCTTCTTCGTTCAAAATTTTAACACCAAGCTGCTGAGCTTTTGTAAATTTGCTACCAGGGTCCTGACCTACAATCACAGCTGTTGTCTTTTTAGATACACTTTCTGTCACTTTTGCACCAAGACTTTCTAAAATCTCTTTTGCCTCATTTCTGCTATACTTTGACAAAGCCCCTGTCAAAACAAATGTGTAGCCTTTTAAAATATCCGATTTTGCTTTCTTTTCAGAAACTGTATTTACACCAGCAGCTTTTAGCCTTTCTATTAGGTGTCTTGTCTGCTCCTGCCTGAAAAATGTCACAACGCTTTTTGCCATCTTTTCACCAAAGTCAGGAAGACATAAAAGCTGCTCTTCTGTTATAGTAAAAAGGTCATCTATAGACGATATATGCTCAGCAAGAGTTTTTGCAGCTTTTTGCCCAATGTGCCTTATCCCAAGCGCATATATTAGCCTGTCTAATGGTCTGTTTTTAGATGCTTGTATAGCTTTCAACAAATTATTTGTAGACTTTACTCCAAAACGCTCTAAATTTACCAAGTCTTCAAACTTCAAATAATAAATATCAGCAGGAGTCTTTATAAGACCTTTTTCAAACAAGGTTTTTACAACCATTTCGCCCATGCCGGCGATGTCCATTGCATCGCGCGAAACAAAGTGTAAGATTAACCTGTAACTTTTAGCAGGGCATTCAACACCTGTACACCTGTATGCAACCTCATCTTCAAATTTTATAACATCTGCTCCGCAAACAGGACATTTCTTTGGCATCTCAAAAATTCTTTCTTGCCCCGTTCGTTTTGAAAACACAACCTCAACAACCTCAGGGATAATCTCTGCAGCTTTTTGCACTATTACTGTATCGCCAATTCTAATGTCCTTTTGCCTTATATAATCCATGTTATGAAGAGTTGCCCTTGAAACAACAGAACCTGAAATTCTTACAGGCTCCAAAATTGCCGTGGGTGTTAGAATACCTGTGCGTCCAACATTGACCTCAATATCCAATAGCTTTGTTTCTTTTTTCTCAGGCGGAAATTTGTAAGCAACAGCCCATCTGGGCGACTTTGCAGTCTCCCCCGCAACATCTCTCAGTCTTAGCTGGTTCAGCTTCACAACAGCACCGTCTATCTCAAAAGGAAGCAAGTCCCTTTTTTCTTCAATTTTCTTTATAGCTTCAAATGCTTCTTTAATATCCCTGCAAACAACATAGTCAGGTGAAACTTTAAAACCAAGATGCTTTAAAAACTCAAGCGCTTGTGCATGTGTTTCAAGCTCTTTTTCACACCACTGGATATTGAAGACAAATATATCAAGTTTTCTTTGGGCTGTTATTTTTGGGTCAAGCTGACGAAGCGACCCTGCCGCTGCATTTCGTGGATTTGCAAAAAGAGGTTCTTCATTCTCTTCCCTTTCCTGGTTGAGCTTTATAAACTCATCCTTGGGCATGAACACCTCTCCACGAACAACAATGGAGATGTCTTCTTTTAGCCTTAGCGGAATAGACCTTATAGTCTTTAAGTTTTCTGTCACATCCTCACCTACATTGCCATCTCCACGAGTTGCACCCCTGATAAAAAGACCATTCTCATATTCAAGCGCAACAGATAGCCCGTCAATCTTGTATTCAACAACATAGTCAAAATTAGATGTACCAATAAGTTCCTTTAGTCTTCTGTCAAAATCGTAAAGTTCCCCTTCATTGAACACATTTGAAAGCGAAAGAAGCGGCACACGATGCACAACCTCTTTAAAACCTTCTTTTACCTTTCCACCAACCCTTTGAGTAGGAGAATCTGGAAACACATATTCAGGGTATTGCTTTTCAAGCTCAACAAGCTCACGATATAACATATCATATTCATAGTCGCTGATCTCTGGATTATCTTCAACATAGTATTTATAATCATGATAATTGATAAGATCAACAAGTTCTCTTATTCTCTTTCTTATAAACTCGCTCATGTGCCTTTTTCACCCTCTTTGTTTACAATTTTAAAATTTAGGTTTAGTAAATGTTTGTAAAGCTGGTATTGATTTTGGATTTATATATTTTCAGATCATCTTTTTTCTTAAAGTCTTCAAAAAGGCTGTAAACGATATCCACAAACACCTTCTCGCTCTCATAATGTCCAAGCTCTATTATACTCATCGATAGCGACTTTGCCAGCAAAATCCCGTGGTGACCAACTTCGCCTGTGATAAGACAGTCTGCACCTTTGAAATATGCATCTTTTATAAGGTCTTTACCAGAACCACTGACAATGGCTATCTTCTTAAAAGCATCTTTTTGAATGCTTGCTTTTACAAAATCAAGGTTTAGTTTTTGTTTTAGCTCTAAGATAAGTTCTTTTGCCAAAACCTCTCTCTCTCCAACAACTCCTAAACTTTCATATGATATATCATTTTCAAGCCGGTATATGTCATATGCAACTTCTTCATAAGGATGAGCTTTTAACATCGATTTTATTACATTTTTGAGCTTATCTTCAGGCACTATGCTCTCAAGTCTTACCTCTTTAACCTTTTCAAGCCTCCCCACCTGTCCTAAAAAAGGTTTTGCACCTTCTTGAGGTTTAAAACTTCCTTCACCTTCGACTGCAAAAAAGCAATGGCTGTATTTCCCAACAAAGCCCGCACCTTCATTTGCCATTGCCTCTAACACATTTTGTACATAGTCTACTGGTACATACACAACAACTTTAAAATACCCACTTTTTTGTTTGATGTTCAAACCCTCAATGTTTTCAAGACCTATGAGATTGGCAAGCCAGTAGTTTATACCATGTTTCGAGACATCTGCACTGGTGTGAGCAGAATATATATTTATGCCGTTTTTGATAGCATCTATGATAATCCTTCCTTCTGGTGTGTCATCTTTTATACTTTTGATTCCCTGAAAAATAAGTGGATGATGGGAAATTATAAGCTTTGCTCCAAGCAAGATAGCTTCTTTTAAGACCTCCTCTGTCACATCCACACATATCAAAACTGAATCTACTTTGTCTGAATAACTTCCAACCTGAAGACCGCAGTTGTCCCATTCATATGAGAGTTTTTTGGGAAAATAGGTTTCTATAAACGAAATTATCTCCTGAGCACTTACCACTTTTTCAATTCCTCCTCAATCATAATTAAAACCTTTTCTTCATATGAGGTATCTAAAAAACTTTCCTTTTTCATCCCCATGATTTTCTGCATCTTTTCTTTCATTTTCAAAAGAAATTCGTAAGCTTCTTCTGTTCTGTTAAGAATATGCTTTCCAATGTAAATATCTTTGTCTGAAAAAGATATTTTTTCTTCCGAGTAGCTGGATTTTATAATGACATAAAACCTGTTTTGGTCCTTTATAACCTTTTCATTTAATATATCAAACCCATTTTCAAAAAGCCATTTTCTTAAAAGCTCAATGTCTTTCATTGGCTGCAATATCAAAGTGGTATTAGATATTCTGTCCTTTGCCCTGGATAAGATACTACAGATGTTTTCTGCTCCCATCCCTGCTATAACAGCTTCATCAACATCCTCTTCAATTGGATCAAATCCGTTGCCAAGCAAAAACTCTATTTTATCATCTACATTTTCTTTTTTAGAAAGCTCTATTGCTTTCAAAAGAGGCTGAAAATTGATGTCAACTGCAAAGACTTTATCTGCAATTTTTCTTTTGATAGCTTCTACCGCAACATACCCGTGGTCACATCCTATATCAGCAAGAGTATTGCACCTATCCAAAAGATTTATGATTTCTTCAATTCGCTTTGAAATCACTAAAACCTTTCTCCCCAAAATCTATCTTTTTCTTTCTAATAACAATTATAATTTTTGTCAATAATAATATCAAACACTTTACTCAGCAGGAAGAAAAGAATTGAAAAAGCCAAGTGATATTGAAAGAATAACTGAAATGCTACAAAATTTTTTAAATCTTAGTAAGGAAGATACTCAAAGTAATTTCAAAACAACCATAGAAAATCAAAATATGCCAATTTTTAAAAAATTAGAAGAAAAAAAGAGGTTGTGAAAAACTTACACAACCTCTTTATTCTTTTCTTCACTTTTAACAAGATCTTCGATGAAGAGCCTTGCTAAGAGGTAACAAATGGTAGATTCTGCACCCTGGTTCTGGTTAATGCCATCCTCTTCTATACCGTCTCTACATCCACCTGTTTTTTCATCATACAGAGGTTTTTTGTGAATATTTTCACCTAAAAACCACTTGAAAGCTTTGAGAGCTTTTTCTTTGTATTCTTTTTCTTCAGTGATTTTATAAGCCTCAGTATAGGCAATCACACAGACACATGCATCAATTGGTTGCTCATCAAAATAAGGACGTTCTTTTCCTTTTTCATACCATCCTCTGTTCCCTATAACTCTTAGAATTCCATTTTCAAATAAAATACCAGACAAGAAATCAAGAGCTTCTTTTGCAACCTTTAAATACTTTTCTTTTTCTGTAACAGCAAAAGCTCTAAACAAAGCATAGGGAATTATTGCATTGGCATATGTGAGCTTGTCAGAAAACCATTTCCAGTTCTCATCTGAGTGTTTGTGGTAAAAGTTTAAAAGTTTTTCAGAAAGAGCTTCTAAGTACATTTTTGCTTCGCTTGAAAACTCTTTTATGTCGTGCAACATTGAAAGTGCAACTACTGAATAAGCAATGCTAATCGGGTAGCTGAGGTGCAAAACATTTCTGAGCGAGCGTTTTAACATCACATACGCAAGCTCTTTAATAGAACTATCAAGTATCTCAGAGCTGTAAACATACGAAAGAGCAATCAAAGACCTTGCAAAACAGTCTTCCGTGCCTTTTTCGTCCAGAAATACCCTTGAATAATTCATAAAGTTTCTGAAAAAGCCATCCTCAGTGTAAGCATTGTATAAAAATGCCATGTATCTATAAACAAGGTCAAGGTATAATTTGTCTCCCGTCTTTTCATAAAGCCTCAAGGCAACAATCAGTGCTCTTGCATTGTCATCTGTTGTATATCCTTCTTTATAGTTTGGGACTGAGAATTTAGCGTGCTGCAAAATTCCTGTTGAGTCTGTCATTCTAAAAAGATGTTTTGTGTTTAAAGAAGGAAGGGCAAGCCTCTTTGTTCCTCTTTTCATGCTATCACCCCTACCTTCTTGTTTATTTCAACAACATCATAGAATATATCTATCATTCTCTTTGCGACATTGTGCCAGTACATTTCTTTGCCAATCTCCAATGTCTTTCTTTCAATCTCTTTCCTGAGATTTTCATCTCTTAGAAGCATCAATATTCCATCTGCAATCGACTGTGCATCTTCAAACTCTACAAGAACACCTCTGCCATCCGAGAGCATTTCCTGAGCGTAAGTATAAGGCGTCGAAACTATAGCTTTGCCAGAACCGATAGCATATGCGAGTGTCCCTGATACAGCCTGCTCCCTCCCTATGTAAGGAGTCAGGTAAATGTCGCTCAGGCGCAAATATTCCATTATTTCTACTTTTGTTAGATATTTATCAACAAACTGGACATTGTTTTCTAACTTTAATTCTTTTACCATATTCATAAGTTTTTCTCTATACTCTTCGCCTTTTATTCTTTTGATATTTGGATGTGTTTGACCCAAAATCAGATACACAGCCTCTGGAAATTCTTTTCTTACCTTGTTCATTGCTTCAATCGCATACTCTAAACCCTTGCCAGGACTAATAAGTCCAAACGTGGATATCACTTTTCTACCTTTTAATCCATACTTTTCTTTCAAAGTCTCTCTATCATCAAGCTCCATATATGGTACACCATGGTGAACAATTTCGATCTTTTCTTCTTCTATGTCATACACTTCCATGAGAATATCCTTGGTGGTTTTAGCCATTGTTATGACCTTGAAACTTGCATCTGCCAACTTTTTCAGTATCTCAAATTGTTTTGCAGTTGGGTTTTTCAAAACTGTGTGGAATGTTGTAATGATTGGTTTTTTGATAAGCTTCACAAATGGGATTATATAATCTCCATCCTCTCCGCCAAATATTCCATATTCATGCTCAATTACCACAACATCAATGTCCGACATATTAATAAGATTAGCTGCTTTTACATAATTTGAAAATTTGTCTTGATTAATATCATATAGCACTCTATTGTCATAAATATGCTTGTCTTTGCTTAGAGCAATTATATAACAACGTCTTACATCATTATATTTTTCAATTGCATTTACCAAATCCTGCGTAAAAGTGGCAATACCACATTCTCTCGGAGGATATGTGCTTACAAACACTGGCTTTATAGCCATTTAAATCCCTCCTTTTCAAAAAATATTTAGTTTTATAGCTAAAATTATTTTTCCCACTGCCACTTTTACTTATACCTTGCCCTCAAAACCGCTGGAAACCCATAGACGACATGAGACTTTGACTTTATACCCTGATTTGTTTTACTTTGACCTTCCTTGATTTTTAATTATACCCATCTGTGAATACTTGTCAATTATTAAAAAAGTCTATTTTGGGCAATTTAAGACCAAAATTCTTTATTATTTTTAAATTTTTTGAGATAAATCAATTCTATCTTTAATTATCTCTTAAAATCTAATGTTTATTTTAGAAACCTTTTGCAAAAAATTATTTTTAAAAAATGTTGACAAAATGAAAAAAGAGAGTATAATAATTAAGTGATAGGGGTATATGGTATAGGGAGGGTTAGAAAGTGGATGAATTGAGCAAAGAAAAAGAAAATCTACTGCTGAGACTCAGAAAAATTGAAGGACAGATTAAGGGTATCCAGAAAATGATTGAGAATGACAAGTCTTGCAATGATGTTTTGACACAGATTGCAGCTGTAAAAGCTGCACTCAACAAGGTGGGAGCAATTATACTTGAAAAGTATTCAAAGTCATGCATTGCTGAGTACAAAAATACTGAAAATGAAAAAAGCATTGATGAGCTGATTGAAACCTTATTAAGGTTTATCAAATAAATAAAAGTGGGTATATATAAAAATTGAAAGGAGATGTGATAAAGATGGCAGATAACATTGTAACTTTAACAAGTGAAAACTTTGAAAGAGAGGTCTTGCAATCAGATATTCCTGTTGTTGTGGATTTCTGGGCAGCGTGGTGTGGACCTTGCAGAATGGTTGCACCTGTTATAGAAGAGCTTGCTCAGGAATATGCAGGGAAAGTAAAATTCGCAAAACTCAATGTTGACGATTATGGCGACATAGCATATGCATTCAGGATCATGAGCATTCCGACAATAATGCTCTTCAAAAATGGCAGGGCAGTTGACAAGATTATTGGTGCAAGACCTAAGAGTGACTTTGTAAACTTTATAAACAGAAATCTGTAATATCTTGATGCTACTTGAAAAAACTACCTGAAAAGGCGGCAGGAATAAACTGCCGCCTTTTTGCATATATTTTTTTGCATATATTTTAGAAAATCTTAATATACCAATGTTACCTCTGCCTTTATCTCAATTGTTCCAGGCTGAATTTGGGTTGATGTTGAAGAAGCCATAGCTTCTGCTTTGTAGTAGACTATTGGAGGATTGTTCACATAGCTATTTTCCGTAACAGATTTTGGCTTGCCAAGACTTATGCCAAGTCCTTTTGCAATTGTTGCTGCCTTTTGCTTTGCATTTTCAAGTGCTTTTGAGAGTGCCTGGTTATAATAAGGTGATGAATTAGAAATATCAAATGTCAAGCCGCTGAACGTATTCACGCCGTTTTTGAATGCAGTGTCAATAACCTTTCCAACAAGAGAAAGATTTCTTACAGTTACGGTCAAATCAGTTGATGCATAAAAGCCCACTATCTTTGAAGCACCATCATCTTTGTTGTAAGAATATTTAGGATAAACATTAATTCTAAGAGTTTTTATATCTTTTGAGTCAATGCCAAGCTTTTTTATCCCCTCAATTGTCTTGTTGATCTTGGTTGATGTCAAAGAGTAAGCAGTATCTGCACTGATATCTTCGCTCAAAACTCCAAATGTCAAAATTGCTATGTCAGGCTCTACATACAAAGATGCCTGTCCTTTTACAGTAATCTCTGTTTTGGCTTGAGAAGATGCAGATGATGCATCCGCCTTTCGCGCAAAAAATACCAAAAAAGTTGCCAGCAGCAGCAAGATTGCCAAACTTACAGCTCCAATCTTTCTGTTTTTCATCTTTAACTAAATTCCCTCCTAAAAAATAGCTTCTTCTTGTTTTTTATTCTACCTTATATAACGCTAAGCTTCCATAAATGTTACGACATTTAAAAAATTTTTTAACCAAAAAGCCTTTTGAACTGCATTGGTGTTATTCCTTCCAGCTTTTTGAACATATAGCAAAAATAGCTTGGATTTTTGAATCCAACCTCATAACATACTTCTTTTATTTGAATCATCGAGTTTTTTATCAAAAGTTCTTTTGCTTTTTGAATCCTAATTCTTATCAAGTATTCGTAGGGTGTTGTTTGAAAAGTCTTCTTAAAAACTGAGCAAAGATGCTGCGGTGAAAGACCAATCTGCTTAGAAAGTTCATCTAAGGTAATGTTTTTAGAATAATTATCTTCAATATATTTCAAGATTGGAAGTAACTTCAAATAGTTGCTCTCAAAATTTCTCTCAATTTTATTTTGCAGATTTAATGCCATGTGAAGGATGAAGCTATAAATGAGCTGCGAACACTCAATCGACACTATATAATTGTAAAATGATGCTTTGTTTGAAATAGCTTCTAAAATACCTTCCAAATATTTTTTGCTTGAGAGCTTGAATATTTCAAAAGGCCTTACTCCCATGGTTTTTAATATCATCTCACAAGCAGGACCGTTGAAAGTAAGCCACAATGTTGACCACTCAGAAGATATCGCATAATATTCATGAGGAACACCTGGCCACAAGAAAAAAGCAGTAGACTCATCCACAATGTATTCCTTTCCATCCACAATCAAAACTCCTCTACCTTGCGCGGTGTGAAGATAATGATAATCCGGATGCCCATTCTTTCGAACAATATGTTCTTGATACCGATTAAAGCCCACGCTTTTGAGATAAATAGGAAGTCCTTTTTCCAAAGAAGTGTTGACTATAAAGCAGGTTTTCATAATGCTGTCTTTCCCCTCTTAAAAGTTTCAAAGTTTGTTTTCTAAAATCTGAAAAAAATATTCTTTTAGCCCAGTGCAACAAATATAGAACCTGCGGCAATTAGCAGCACTCCAATTGCTGTGTAAAATGAAACTTTCTCGCCAAGAAAAATGGCAGCAAGTACTATTGCAAACACAACCGAAAGCCTGTCGATTGGCGCAACCTGCTGAACCTTCCCATTCTTGAGAGCCAAAAAATAGAAAAGCCATGATAGAGCTCCTGCAACGCCACTTAAAACAATAAACAAAATAGCTTTTTTATCAGCTAATATTTCCCCAACCTTGCTCAGTTTCCCCTGAAATGCAACTACAATGATTAAAAAAGCAGCCATAATCACGGCTCTTATAGATGTTGCAACGTTTGTATCAATGCCTTTTAGACCAATCTTCCCAAATATTGCAACAAGAGATGCAAACAGAGCTGATAAAAGTCCGAATATTAGCCACAAATAGTTCATTATATTAATCCCTCCGTTTTCATCAGATGTATAGTCAATTACATTTTAGCCAATAATCAAAATGATAGCAATTAAAATTTTTGATGGAAAGAGAGGTATTGAGGTCAAATGAAAGGATCAATTGATATTTTGTCTCAGATTTCACAGCTCAAAGAGGTTGATTATAAAAACACCTTGATGATAACCTCGCTAATTGAAGTTTTGGTTGACAAAGGCATTATCGCACGAAAAGAAGTGTTTGAAAAATCTATATTTTTGGACAGACTTATAGAAAGCGAAGCACAAAGAAGAATTGAAAAGAGCACATAAAAGTTGTGCTCTTTTTCATTTTTTGTGGTATTATTTTAATATATCGCACTTTATTAGAAGGGGGAAATATAGGCTTGAAAGGAACTGTTGTTTTAACCTGGCTTGAAACAATTGGAAATATATGGGGAGATGATGTTAAAAAGTATGCAAAGCAAGGTATGGGGCTCGATGAGTCGGTAATAATTTCACCCACAGATGATATTGACGATGAACTTGTTCACAGGATGATTGAAAAGGCGTGCGAAAAGGCAAATATTCTTCCATCGCAGATGTGGAGAGAGATTGGAAAAAACAACATAAGAACCTTTAGTAAATGGTTCCCCTCATATTTCCAAAGACTGTCTCTCAAAGGCTTTTTGGAATATATGGACGATGTTCACAGTCAGCTTACCCGAATGATAAAAGGTGCAAAACCACCCAGAATAATCTTTGAAGAGATATCGCCAAACGAGGCCTACATAACATATGTGTCCAAAAGAGGATTTTATGATTATTTCCTTGGTCTTCTTGAAGGAAGTGCTGAATTTTTCAATGAGAAACTTGACTTTGAAGAGCTTGAAAGGTTCAAAGATGGTGAAGGATTTTATCATCTAAAGATTAGAATTAAATTTGAAAAGACAAACCGAAAGGTTAAAAAAGCTTATTTTAATATAATAGCAGGTTTAGGCTTTATAAGATCCTTAGAGTTTAAGATTTCTATATTCTCAAGCATCGCTGTTATAGTTTTAAGCTTCATACTTGACTCAAACAAAACTGAATATGTCAACCATCTTCTTATGGCAGGTCTAACTTTCATAACCACATTCATTGCGGCTTTTTTCATCTTAAGACCATTAAAGCCTATTTATGACGAATTGAATTCACTTAAGAATTTAGACTTTAGCGGCTCACTGATAATAAAGACAAATGACAAATTAGAAAACTTTGCAAAAATGTTAGCAACTACAAAATCTTCTGTAAAAAAAGATTTGCTTTTACTCAAAGGCGGAAGTGACGAGATATATAACTTCTCTAAAAACATAAAAGAGATTGCTGACAAGATGAAAAATCTTTCTGATTCTGTTGCTGGAATTGTAAATGATGTTGCTCAAGGTGCTGTTCATCAAGCAGAAGAAATTGAAAAAGCTGTAACAACTTTGAATGAAAATATTGAAAATCTTAAACAAATTGTTTCTCAACAAACTCAAACAAAAGATATTTTGACTGATGTTAATCAAATCCTTAATAATTCTGGAAAAGACATAAGTGAAGCTGCAAAGGATATAAACAGAATAAGCACCGAGTTTTCTGAGATAGTTCAAAAAGGTAGTAAACTTTCTGAAGAGGCAAACGAGGTTATGAAGATAACATCAACAGTTGCAGAGATTTCAAACCAGATAAATATGCTTGCTCTCAATGCTTCAATTGAAGCTGCAAGAGCTGGAAATGTCGGTGTTGGATTTGCAGTTGTCGCAGATGAGATAAGAAAACTTGCAGATAGCACCATGTCGTTTGCAAAGACAATTAACAAAAACCTCAAAACATTTGTGGAGGAGATTGAAAATCTGTCGACTATTTTGACCCAGCAGTTTGAAAAACTCACAAAGAGTGAATCTACTTTAAATGACGTGGTGAATAATAACAATCAAAACATTGAAAGAATATCAAATGTGGTTGAGACTTTAATTTTGCAAATTGAATCTCTTTCGCAGGAAGCCGAGAGGATTTCAAGTGTATTCGAAACAATTACATCTCTTTCGGCAATATCTCAAGAAAACTCTGCATCTGCACAGGAGATGGCGGCTTCAATTTCCATGTATGCAGAAAGCATAAAAGAGCTTTTGAACAAGGTTGCTGATCTGGAAAATCTTTCAAATGTATTTAAAGAAGAGCTTTCAAAATACCGATTATAAAAATAAAGAGGAGGGTTTTGAAAATGTGCAAAACTTTTATAGCTGCAATTTTAGTTGACAACAGGTTGCATGATGCACCAAAACTTCAGGAAATTTTGACGAAACATGGCTGTCTAATCAAAACAAGACTTGGAATTCATGAGGCAGGTGAGAGCTGTTCAAACCAGGGACTTATCATCTTGCACATGCAGGCAACAGAGGATGAGATAAAAGCATTTGAAAACGATGTGAAACAGCTTGAGCATGTAAAACTTCAGTATATGAATCTTGAATGCTAAAGGCATTTAAAAATAAAGTAGCTTGAGGGGATTTTGTTATGTTAATTTATAATGTTCAGGATTTTATTGCGCAGAAATTTTCCCAGATAGCGCAAAGAATATCAAGCAAAACTAACCTGCCCCAAAATTTTAAAGATATATTTGTGAAGAGTTTTGAAAATGCCGTTCAAACAACCAATGTAGAAACTGATACACCAATTTTGAGCATACAGACAAAAGCTGCAGATATTATTTTGAACAAAAGACTTGGCAGCTACAACCTGCAAAGCTCAAGCTATTCTTTTGAGCCTTCGACCGACAAATTTAATCTTAGCAAAGACGATATAATATCAATCGCAACACAAAAGGCAAAACAATATGGAGTTTTGCCAAGCCTTGTCTTGAGCGTAATTGAAGCAGAATCAGGTTTTCGTCAAGATGCAGTCTCAAAGGCTGGCGCAATTGGTCTTATGCAGCTTATGCCTCAAACTGCAAAATCTCTTGGTGTAAACCCATATGACCCTATAGAAAACTTAGACGGTGGGATAAGATATTTGAAGGAAAAGATTGAAGAGTTTGGTGGAAACATTGAACTTGCGCTGGCAGCTTACAATGCAGGTCCAGCAAATGTTTTAAAGTTTGGTGGAATTCCACCGTTTGATGAGACTATAAACTACGTTCAAAGGGTGCTTTTGCTTTCTCGAAAATACAGAGAATATGATGTATAATCCCCCTCTTCAGTTGCACACATTAATAGAAAGAGGGGGAGATTAAAAATGGTCAGAACAAGAAAGCTGTATAATCGCCAAAGAAGTAGATACAGCATACTCAAGGCAAAAAAGAATATGCTATGTATGCTCGGCTCTTATCTTACAGGGCTTTTTAAGGGTATGATGATTGGAATGATAATCGGGAAAAAACTTAGAAAAGATTAAAGGGCTCTAAAAATTTTTTAGCGCCACCTCGTAAAATGGCTCAAAAGAAAGCGGGGTGGCGTTTTTATTTTGTGCAATTCTAAATTGATTTTTGACACAAAGTATTCTATACTGTTTATTTGTAAAAAACAAAAGATTTTCATAGGGGGCAAAAAAGAAAAATGCGACTTGGTATTGTTGGACTTCCAAATGTAGGCAAGAGTACTCTCTTTAATGCTATAACAAAAGCGGGTGCAGAAGCTGCCAACTACCCTTTTTGTACAATTGAACCCAACGTGGGAGTTGTCGCAGTGCCTGATGAAAGACTCGATGTACTTGCCAGAATATACAATCCTGAAAAGGTGACACCTGCTTTTATTGAATTTGTTGACATTGCAGGGCTTGTAAAAGGTGCAAGCAAAGGTGAAGGCCTTGGCAATAAGTTTTTGTCTCATATAAGAGAGGTTGACGCAATTGTTCATGTTGTTCGCTGTTTTGACGACACTGATATAGTCCATGTGGAAGGAAGTGTAAACCCAAGAAGAGACATTGAAATAATCAATTTAGAACTGATCTTTGCTGATATGGAAATGCTGGAAAGAAGGCTTGACAAGACAAGAAAACTTGCAAAAAATAGCAAAGAAGCAGTACACGAGCTTGAAATCATGGAAAAGATCTATTCTACATTGGAAAGTGGCAAAATGGCAAGAACGCTCAAATTCGATGATGAAGACGATTTAAAATTTGTAAATTCGCTCAATCTTCTTACATTCAAGCCTACAATTTATGCAGCTAATATCTCTGAAAAGGATATTGGAAAAGAAAATGAATATGTAAAAGTAGTAAAGGAAATCGCAGCAGAAGAAGGGTCAGAAGTAATTGTCATCTGCGCTAAAATCGAAGAGGAAATTGCTGCTCTGCCAGAAGAAGAAAAAAAAGAATTCTTAAAAGAACTTGGCATTGAAAAATCGGGACTTGACAATTTAATCCAGGCAGGATACAGGCTTTTGGGACTGATTTCGTTTTTGACAGCAGGAGAAAAAGAAGTAAGAGCATGGACAATCAAAAAAGGAACAAAAGCACCACAGGCTGCTGGCAAAATCCATAGCGATTTTGAAAAAGGATTTATAAGAGCTGAAGTTGTACCGTTTGAAGTGCTGGTAGAATGTGGCGGGTTTGCCCAGGCAAAAGAAAAAGGGCTTGTCAGGTCAGAAGGGAAAGATTACGTCATGCAAGATGGTGATGTGGTCATTTTCAGGTTCAATGTGTAGATAATATTGTATATTGCAAGAAAGGGGCTATCCAATGTATTTTTCGGATTGCCCCTTTTTTATTATTCAGTTAACTTTTTAATATCTTCAAATTCAAGTTTGATTCTTTTAATATCCTCATAAGAACTTATCTTTAATCTCAGCTCGGGATTATCCTGAATTCTTTTCTCCTGTCTTTCCATCTCTATTCTCTGCATTTTTACAAATCTTATACCAATTGTAGATGTCCAGCGAAATATTGCAGAGGCTACATCCTCAAAGTTTTGAGCTTTTGTTATGACCCCAATCTTGTAAGCTGGCCTACCTTTTTTCATGAAAATTGGAGTAAAATAGACATCCAAAGCACCGCTTTGCATTATTTTTTCAAACGCAAGCGAAAGCTCTTCGCCTGTCATATCATCAACGTTTGCAAATATCTCAAAATAATCACCATCAAAATTCAGTTTTTTTTTTCCAACTATAGCTCTCACAACATTGGGAATAGGAAGTTCTTTTGTCCCTGCACCATACCCAATCTTTTCGATGGTCATATTTGGCATTTGGGAAAACGAGCTTGCAACTGCCGCTGCAATACCAATGCCTGTTGGGGTTATAAGTTCAGATTCAATATCCTTTGTGGAAAGTGGAATACCATTTTGCCTTGCTATTTCCAAAACAGCTGGCGCTGGCACGGGAATAATCCCGTGCATCGATTTTGTAAAACCTCTGCCGTCACAAAGAGGCGAAAATACTATTTTTTCAGGCTTTAAATTGTCTATACAAAGAGAAAATGCAACAATATCCACTATTGAATCATCTGCTCCAACCTCGTGGAAAGAAATTTCTTCTGGGTTTTTGCCGTGCACCTTAGCCTCTGCCAAAGCTATCTTTTCAAATATTTTTATCGACATCTCTTTTACAGCCTCTGGCAAAGAGCTTTCTATCAGCATCTTTTTTATGTCTTTAAAAGTTCTGTGATGATGGGTGCTATCGCTGTGATGGTCATGTTCATGTGATTGAGTATTTACTATAAACCTTTTTGCCTTAATACCATTTACAAACTTCTCCTCAACCGAAAGTTCTACATCAAGCTTTAAAAGGGAAATAGCTGATTTTATATACTCAAAATCAACTCCACAGTCAATCAGTGATGCAACAAGCATATCACCTGCAAGACCTGAGATTGCATCAAAATAGAGAATCATAAAAATTTTCCTCCTCTTTTCTTCCTTCTTTACAAGTTCTGATTTGCAAGCGAATTTATCATATGTGCAACAATAGCTGCACCAAATCCATTGTCAATGTTGACCACACAAACACCGTTTGCACACGAGTTTAGCATGGTAAGAAGAGCTGAAAGCCCCTTAAAATTTGCGCCATAACCAACAGATGTTGGAACAGCAATAACAGGTTTTGAAACAAGCCCAGCAACAACTGATGCAAGTGCACCTTCCATACCAGCAACTGCAACAACTGCATTTGCTGATTGAATATCATCAAGGTGTGCAAACAGCCTGTGGATTCCTGCAACACCAACATCGTACATCCTCTTTACATTGTTCCCCAAAATCTCCAAAACTATAGCTGCTTCCTCTGCTACTTTTAAATCAGCAGTTCCAGCAGACACAACAGCAACGTGTCCTTTTGGATTTTTGATAATTTCAACCCTCTTTGCACAGATAATTCTACCTGTTTCATAATATATCACATCATCTTTTAGATGTTCTCTCAAGTATTCATACTGCTCTCTGCTTGCCCTTGTACCAATAATGTTTACTTCTCCTCTTTCAATCATCCTCTCAAAAATCTTTAAAACCTGCTCTTTTGTCTTCCCTTCACAAAAGATGACCTCAGACATGCCCTGTCTGAGCTTGCGGTGATGGTCAATCTTTGCAAAGTCAATGTCTTCAAACGGCATCTTGGCAAAAACCTTCAGTGCCTCGTCAACCGAAATTTTGCCGTCTCTGACATCTTCAAGTATTTTTCTTACATCCATATCATACCTTCTTCCTTTCGTGTTAAATCAGTTCATGCTTCCTATTCTGTAGCCGGAAAGGTCAAGCGTTACATACTTAAATCCCAAGGCTTTCAAAACGTTTGAAACTTCATCAATCAGTTTAAGGTTGAAAAATTTTGAAAGCTCCTCTTTTGCAACCTCAATTCGCGCAATAGCTCCGTGATGTCTTACTCTCACCTGTGAAAATCCTTTTTGAACCAAAAAATCCTCTGCCTTTTCTATCATTTGAAGTTTTTCCAATGTAATTTCATCACCATATGGAATTCTTGTAACCAAACATGCAGAAGAATGTTTTTGATATGTGGAAATCCCAAATTCTTTCGACAAATACCTTATCTCCTCTTTTGTAAGTCCTGTTTCAACCAGTGGGCTTTTGATACCTTCTTCCTCAAGAGCTTTTCTGCCGGGTCTAAAATCCTGAAGGTCATCTATGTTTGAACCTTCAACTATCTCGTTTAGATTTAACTCCTCTTTTAATACTTTTAATCTCTTTATCAAATCTTTCTTGCAATAATAGCATCTAAGTCTATCATTTTTCATAAAATCCTCATTTGAAAAAACGTCTCTCTCTATAACAATCAGCCTTGCCCCAATGTCTTTTGCAAGCTTTGCTGCATCTTCCTTTTCCCTTTGCGGGCTCAAAACTGAACTTGAAAACACGGCGATGGCTTTTTCCCCCAGCACATCAAACGAAACCTTTAACAAAAATGTAGAGTCAACTCCCCCCGAAAACGCAACAAGCACGCTTTCATAGTCTTTTATAATTTCTTTTAGTCTTTCAAGTTTTTCATATGCAATTTTTTTATCCACCAATGTTTTAATCCCTGCCTCTTTTATTTTACTTTGCTTGCAAGTTTAATTGCAAACCATCCTTCAAAGATTGCCCCTGGCTCTAAGTAATAAAACTTATTGTTGATATATCCTTCATGTTCACCCATCCAGGGCTCCACACATACAAAATCAAAATCTTTTAAAGACCAAACTACTATGTTTTTGAAATTTTCATCTTTCAAAAGCACTATTTTTTTATCCCTGTCAAGAGTAATTTCAACTTCGCTACTTCCTACATCTAAAAAGTCAAGGTTGACCTCAGGTTTTGAAAAATCAATCTCTTTGAAATCCTGAAGATCAATAAACCTTTTTTCAACATCGTCAAAGCACTTTTCACATTCAAGCTTGAGAGTAAACTCCTCTTTATTGCATAAAAAATAAGGGTGAAATCCTGCATAAAAAGGCATTATATCGCTGTCCTCATTTTTCACAATCATCTTCACTTCAAACATTTCATCATTTAGCGTATATTGCATCAGAAGCTCAAAGTCATATGGATAAAACCTTTTTGTAAATTCGTTACTTGAAAGCCTCAAAATTATACCATTTTTGTCTGGCATATCAACGTACCCTGCTATATTAAAATTGCTGTCTCTTGCAAATCCATGATTTTTCATTTCAAACTCTTGACCTTTGAAAAAAATCTTGCCGTCCACAACTCTTCCACATATCGGGAACAAAACTGGTATTCCGCCTCTTATGTTTTTTGTTCTGTCAAAAAGTGTCGCCTCATTCAAATAAAGAATCTCTTTGCCTGAAAGATTGAGTAAAATAACAATTGCACCCCGCTCGGGTGCAACTGTAAAATATGAATTTTTTGTCTTTGAATATATCTTAACAAGCTCCAAACCATTTTCAAATGACTTTTCAACAAATTCCAAAACAGCTTTCCTCCCCTATTCAAAACTTCTGACTACTCAACATGAACCGAATAGTTTGGTGCTTCTTTTGTAATATAGATGTCATGTGGATGGCTTTCTCTGACACCAGCCTGGGTAATCTTAACAAACTTTGCCTTTTGCTGAAGCTCTTTTATGGTTCTTGCTCCGCAATAACCCATACCTGACTTTAAACCGCCAATGAGCTGGAAAACAGTGTCTTCAAGCGGACCTTTATATGGAACTCTACCCTCAACCCCTTCAGGAACAAGCTTTGAAGCATCTTCCTGGAAATATCTATCTTTACTCCCGGCTTTCATTGCAGAAAGCGAACCCATACCTCTGTAAACCTTAAACCTTCGTCCCTGGTAAATCTCACACTCTCCAGGGCTTTCTTCACATCCTGCAAAAAGACTTCCTATCATGACAACATCAGCACCAGCTGCCAGCGCTTTTGTTATATCCCCAGAATACCTGATTCCACCATCAGCAATGACAGGAATACCATATTCTTTTGCAACCTCAGCAACATCCATTATAGCAGTTATCTGCGGCACACCAATACCTGCAACAACTCTCGTTGTACAGATAGACCCAGGACCAATTCCAACCTTCACACAGTCTGCTCCAGCCTCAATCAAATCACGGGCAGCCTCAGCAGTTGCAATATTGCCCGCAACAACCTGAATGTGTGGATACCTTGATTTTATTCTCTTTACCGTTTCAATTACACCCTTTGAATGCCCGTGAGCTGTGTCAACAACAATCACATCAACCTGGGCTTTAACAAGAGCGTCAACACGATCATCTGTGTCTTTTGACACACCTACCGCAGCAGCACAAAGTAACCTTCCTTTGCTGTCCTTTGCTGCATTTGGATACTTTACTGCCTTTTCAATGTCTTTTATGGTGATAAGACCTTTTAGATTTCCTTCATCATCAACAATAGGAAGCTTTTCTATTTTGTGTTTTTTCATGATCTCCTTTGCTTCTTCTAAAGTGATGCCTTCCTTTGCAGTGATAAGGTTACTTGACGTCATAACTTCTTTGATTGGCTTTGAATAATCTGTCTCAAATCGAATATCCCTGTTTGTGATAATACCAACAAGCTTGCCATTTACTGTTATTGGAACACCTGAAATGCGATACTTTGCCATTAGCTCCATTGCTTCATATATCTTGTTGTCTGGGGACAAATAAAACGGGTCAACTATTACACCATGCTCAGATCTTTTTACCTTGTCTACCTCGCTTGCCTGCTCTTCAACTGTCATGTTCTTGTGGATAACACCAATTCCACCCTCACGGGCAATGGCAATTGCCATGCGCGACTCTGTTACAGTGTCCATACCAGCTGACATAAGAGGAATGTTGAGTTTTATCGTCTTTGTAAGATAAGTTGACACATCCACATCCTTTGGCAAAACCTCGCTGTATTGAGGTACAAGTAAGACATCATCAAATGTTAATGCTTCTTTGATTATTTTGTCCTCGAACGCCATTTTAATCTCAATCTCCTTTGGAAAAATTTTTATCTATAAATCTGGTAAGGCTTTTTCTGGAAGAATTTATTTATTGCCTGAATTATCTCTTCGTTTGGCTCAAACAAGATTCTTGTTTTTTTGCCTTCTACATTGGCAACAATAGCATATACATTCTCCTCGCCACTGTTTGACGTGCAGTCAAATGACTGGACAATACTTTTGTCATTCTTTTGAGCGTTGAACATGCTTGTATCTTTTGAAGAAATAAAATAGTCAATCTTTCGGATGTCCAAAGAGACAACTCTGCTTCGTTTTCTTTGGGCAACTATCTTGTCTATGTCAAGATAGTGGTTTGTTACTGCATATTCATATTCAACATTGTAGTTCCTCGAAAGATAAATCGCCCCCCATATAGCCAAAACTAAAAGAACAGGACCTAAGGTGTTTATGATTGGTATAAAGAATGTTATAAGTCCAACCAACACTCCGCCGATAATAATCAGCACTTGTTTTGCCTTTTCGCTTGATGTCTTTTTTCTCACAATCAACTGTTCATGGAAAACATCATTCATAACTTACAATCAACCCTCCGAATCACTCAAATTTTTTTAAAACAACGAATCTATCATAAAGATAAACTTTTATTACTATCAGCAGTTTTTGCCTTCATCTATTTCACTATTCCTGCGCGGCTGAGCGGCCATACCCTGAAGACTACCTTGCCTAAAATATCGTCTCTTGGAACATACTTGTGTTCCCAGAACCGGCTGTCGTGAGAGTCGTTCCTGTTATCACCCATCATGAAATAGTGTCCGGGCGGAACTTTGTAAGGTCCAAAGCTTCCTACCATGGGTTCTTTCAGATAATTTTCTTCATAGACTCTACCGTTGATGTACAAAACACCATCTTTTATCTCGATTGTGTCGCCAGGAAGACCTATAACTCTTTTGACATATAAAGTTTTTCTATCATCTGGATACTTGAAAACTACAATGTCCCCTCTTTTTACATCTTCTATATGAAGAACATAACCAAGCTTATATACAAAGAGCCTATCGTTTAGCTGAATTGTATTGAGCATTGAGCCGGTCGGGACAATCACAAGTGAAAAGACATAAGTGCGTAGGATAAGAGCAATAAGCACTGCACCGCCAATCCATAAAATCCATTCAACTGCTTCTTTTACCACTTTGTTTTGAAGTTTCAGCGTTTGATGCTGTTCCATCACAATTTCGTCCCCTTCTTTTTTAAGTTAAAAAAATAGAAGCTTAAATATAAGTTTAATTGAATTTATCTGCCAAGTCAATATCAAGAAAATCATTAGTCTTTCAGCTCAACCACCGTAACACCCTGTTCACCTTCACCATATGTTCCATCTCTGAATGATTTTACATGCGGATGCCGTCTCAAAAAATTCCTTATCGCCTGGCGCAAAACCCCCGTGCCTTTCCCATGGATTATTGTAACCTGTTTTAGTCCCGCTGTGTATGCGTCATCTAAGTACTTGTCAACCTCTAAAATAGCATCATCGCTTGTTTTGCCCCTTACATCAATGGACATGTCAATGTTCTTTTCTTTGATTATTACATTTCTAGATGCTATTTGATATATTTTGCTATCTTGTCCTTCCACCTCTTCAATATCAGAAAGATTGACATTTATCTTCATAATACCTATCTGGACAGTAAGATTTCCCTTTGAGTCTGGCAGGCTTTCGACAAACCCCTCAGCATCAAAGCTTCTGACATATACCTTTTGACCTAAGCGAAGATTCTGTATTGTTTTTTTGGTTTTGGACTCAGCTTCTTGTTTTACCTGCTGTGAAATACTTTGAATCAGCCTTTCATATTCTCTTTTTTTCTCTTCTAACTCCTTTAAAACTTCTTTTTCCTTTAAGTTTTCAGCAAGTTTTCGAAGGTCTTTAAAAAGATTTTCTATTTCATACTGTGAGCTTTCAACAATCTCTTTTGCCTCATTTATGGCCTTTTTGCGAATTCTCTCTCTTTCAGTCTCAAACCTTTTCTTCTCCTCTTCATACGCCGCTTTTAAAGCTTGTGCTTCATGCTTCAATTTTTGAGCAAGTTCAAGGTTTTCTTCAGCTTCTTTTCTCTTTTGTTCCATTTCGTTTATTATTCTGTCAAGATCAATTGTCTTTTGAGACAGATACCCTCTTGCCATCTCAACAATACCTTTGTCAAGCCCAAGATTGGATGAAATTACAAGTGCATTGCTCCTTCCTGGAATTCCTATCAAAAGCCTGTACGTAGGCTTTAGGGTTTTTACATCAAACTCACAAGAAGCGTTTTCAAACCGATCTTCTTGCTGAGCAAATATTTTTAGCTCACCATAGTGTGTTGTAGCTATCACCTTGCTGCCCTTCTCAGAAAGATATTTCAAGATTGCCTTCGCCAAAGCTGCACCTTCTTCAGGGTCTGTACCTGCTCCAATCTCATCTAATAGCACAAGAGTTTTATCATCTGCATTTTTTGTTATTTCAATGATGTTTTTCATATGTGCTGAAAATGTGGAAAGACTCTGGACTATACTTTGATCATCTCCAATATCAGCAAAAATCTTTTGAAATATGCAAAGCTCAGAACCCTCATCTGCTGGAATGAATATTCCGCTCTGGCAAAGAAGACAAAAAAGTCCAACCGTCTTTAGTGTTACAGTCTTTCCACCTGTGTTTGGACCTGTTATTATAAGAACGTCGAAGTCTTTGCCTAAATGAATATCAATAGGAACAACCTTGTCTTTTTGTATTAATGGATGCCGAGCTTTTTTGAGATTTATAATGCCACTTGCGTTAATAATTGGTTTGCTTGCGTTCATTTCTTTTGCCCAAATAGCTTTCGTAAATACTATGTCAAGCTCAACAAGTGCATAAAAAGATGTTTCAATTACCTCACAATAGCTTGCTATCAAAGAGGATATCTCTTGCAAAATTCTCTCTATTTCCTCTTTTTCTTGATTTTTTAAAATTTTGATTTGATTTGATATCTCAACACAAACAAAAGGCTCAACAAATAAAGTTGCACCTGTTGCTGACTGGTCATGGACAATTCCTTTTACTTCATTTCTAAACTCTGCCTTGACAGGAAGTAAGAGCTTTTCACCTCTGATTGTTATAATTGGTTCTTGTAAAAACCTTTGGATTTTTGGGTCGCGAATCATGCTATTTAACTCGTCTCTTATTTTATTTTCAAGCTTTCTGATTTTATCTCTTATCTCCTTGAGCTTTGACGATGCTGTATCTAAGATTTCATCTGGTGTTAAAAATGTCTGGTCAATTCTTGAGATTACTTCTTTTAAATTTACAAGTCTTTTTTTCATACTTTCAAGAAAACTAAAGTCTTGTGTGAAAGAAAGATAAGTTCGCATCTCATAAGAAAGTTTCAACACTTTTCCAATTTGCAAAATCTCATGTGGATTTAAAGTTGCCCCAAGCTTTGATTTCTTAAGGCTTGGCAGTATATTTTCAAACTCCAAAGTTGGTAGATTTCCATACTTTAGAACGTACCTGTAGCTTTCATCGACCTTATTAAGTTCATTTTCTATATCTGCAACATTGGTTGATGGAATAAGGTTTTCAAAATATTCCTTTGCTGGAGTTGACTTTGCCATGTTTTTTAAAATCTCAACTATCTTGTCATACTCCAACGCTTTGAGTGTCTTTTGGTTCAACTTTCAAAACCCCTTCTTATATGAAATTTAAGTTCTCAAGTTTTAATTATACCACAAAACAAAAGCGGGCTGTCTTCATATTTCATGAAAACAGCCCCTTATTGAATATGCTCATTCATACAATACAATCCCTTCGTTCTCTATATTTTTATAGTAAGGTAAGATTTCTTTATATTGCATATATCTCTGATAACTGATGTCTACTATAGAAATTAATTTAAAGCTTCTATATCCAATTTCACTTATTATTTCATCCAACTTATTTTCATAGTCTTTTAACACTTGCTCGTCCTCATCAACTAATACCGCTATATCAATATCAGATTCTTCATTTTGAGTTCCTTTAGCATATGAACCATAGAGGACTATTTTCCTTAGTTTATCACCATATAATCCTTTTAACTCTTCAACCACTTTATTAATAATATCTTGGTAATTTTCCAGTTTGATATCACTCACAACAAATCAACTCCAATTTCTTCTATTCTCTTACCTGCCCGCTTCCATAGATAATGTATTTTATAGTTGTGAGCTCTTTTAAGCCCATAGGGCCTCTTGCATGAAGTTTTTGAGTTGAGATCCCAATCTCTGCACCAAAACCAAATTCGAAGCCATCTGTGAACCTTGTTGATGCGTTCACATACACGGCCGCAGCATCTACATAGTCCAAAAACTTTTGTGCATTGAAATAATCTCTTGTAACAATTGCCTCTGAGTGTTTTGAACCGTACTTATTTATGTGTTCTATTGCCGCATCAATGCTATCAACAACCTTCACACCTATTATCAAATCCAAATACTCTGTGTACCAGTCATCTTCAGTTGCCTCTTTTACCTCAATACCATTTTTCTTGCAAATCTCAACTGTCTTACTGCAACCTCTTATTTCAACACCCTTTGCCATCAGTTCTTTTACAATCATTGGCAAAAAGCTCTCTGCTATATTTTTGTGAACTAAAAGCTTTTCAGCTGCATTGCAAACACCGGGCCGCTGTGTTTTCGCGTTTATAACAATCGCTTTTGCCATCTCAAAATCAGCGCTTTCATCAACAAAAACGTGACAGTTTCCAACACCAGTTTCTATCACAGGAACTGTTGCATTCTGTACAACAGTTTTTATAAGGTTTGCACCACCGCGGGGAATTAAAAGGTCCAAATACTCATTTAATTTCATCATGGCAATCGCAGTCTCTCGCGATGTGTCCTCCACAATCTCTATGCTACCTTCCTCAATTCCAGCCTCAAGCAAACCCTCTTTCATTACCTTTACAAGTGCAACATTTGAGTTTATGGCTTCAGATCCTCCTCGCAAAAGAACACTGTTCCCTGCTTTTAAACACAAAACGGCTGCATCCACAGTAACATTTGGTCTTGCCTCATAGATTATTCCAATTGCACCAATCGGTACTCTCTTTTGACCAATTACAAGCCCGTTGGGACGCTTCCACATAGAAATAACTTCGCCAACTGGGTCAGGAAGTTTTATAACATCCTCAATCCCCTTGCAGATTTGCTTTATTCTGTCCTCTGTTAGCTTTAACCTGTCTAAAAGTGCTCCTTTGATACCTTTAGAGACAGCATTTTCCATGTCTTTTTGGTTTTCCTGCAAAATAAAGTCCATCTTTTCTAATATCTTTTGAGATATGCATGAAAGTGCCCTGTTCTTTTCATTTTCAGAAAGGTTCATGAGCTTTTTTGACGCTTCTTTCACTTTTTTTGCTTTTTCAATCAAATCATTCATCTTTATTCTGCCCCCTTTGCACTTATCTTGAAACGGTGTTTTTATTAACAAATAACGTCCCTATCTCTTTGCCCTCTAATATCTCTTTTACAATTGATGGATTTTCGCCATTTGCAATAACCATAGGAATCCCATGTTGCATTGCAATCTTAGCAGCTTCAATTTTGGTCTGCATACCGCCTGTTGAGTTGAGAGTGCCTGCACCGCCCGCAATGCTTTCTATATATGAGTCAATCTCAAAAACCTCTTTTATAAGCTCTGCTCTCTTGTCAATTCTCGGGTCACAGGAATAAAGCCCATCTATGTCAGAAAGGATAATCAAAAGGTCAGCACCAATTATTGTGGCAACATAAGCAGACAAAGTATCGTTGTCGCCAAACTCAAGCTCTTCAATTGCAACAACGTCGTTTTCGTTCACAATTGGAATTGCACCATATTTGAACAGGTACTCAAATGTGTTCTTAACATTTAGCATCTTTTTCTCTTCATCAACAACATCCTTTGTAAGAAGCACCTGGGCAACCACAACTCCGTATTCACCAAAAAGCTTTTCATAAATCTGCATTAAAATTCCCTGGCCAATTGCCGCAAGTGCTTGTTTTTCTTGAGTGGTTTTGTGATTTTTGGTAAGCCCAAGCCTGCCCAAACCTGATGCAACAGCACCAGATGTTACAAGCACAACGTCTCTTCCTTCATTTTTTATGTCAGAAAGAACTCTTGCAAGTTTTTCTAAACGCGAAAGATTTAGTTTGCCGGTTGGATATGTTACAGTACTTGTCCCAACCTTTACAACAATCTTTTTTACATTTCCAAAGTCTCGCATTTTCCATTTTCTACTCCTTTTCTATGGTAAAGTCTTTCAAGCTATTGTTAAAAATGATTTTATACTTTGAATTCTCGTCAATCACATAAAGCTGGGTTTGGGTAACAATATCAATATTTATTCTGTTTAAAAGCTCTTCTTGTATGATTGAAGCAATATTTTGTATAAATCTTTTGGGGTCGTTTTCATCAAGACTTTTAATATATATTGGAAGTTTGCCTTGTTGGGGTTTGTAAATTTCAACGTTTATTACACCTGGTGACACAGGGATGTCTGTTGGATATAAAAGTTTTACGTTATAAAGTACTTCCATAATGCACTTCCCCCTGATAAAATTTAAGATATGAGCTGTTTATATTTATTCTATCAAATTAATGTGTACCATTCAAAGATTTTTCTAAAAATTCTGTATTGAAAGGAATGAAGATAGAATGCGAACATTCATTGGTATTGACTTCCCAAAAAGCTTAAAAGAGCAGATTGTTGAAGTACAAAGTTTTTTAAAGTCAATCAGCAAAAAAGGCAGATGGAAGTACATTGATAACTTTCATTTAACCCTCAAGTTCTTAGGTGATATTGAATATGAAAAGGTAGAAAAAATCAGACAGGCGCTTGAAAAAAATCTAAAAGATTTTTCCCGTTTTTCATTGAAAATCTCATCCTGTGGATATTTTAAAGGGCATGGAAATTTGAGAGTTGTGTATCTAAAACCAGATGGCAATCTTGAAAAACTCAATAACCTTTTTTCGCTTGTTGAGGATGCAATGGCATATGTTGGATTTGAAAGAGAAAAAAGAGCGTACACACCCCATATAACAATTGCTCAGGATGTTGTGTTAAATGAACCTTTTGAGAATTTTCAAAATTATGTTGAAAACTTTTCTTTTGATGAAATTCCTGTGGAAAAGGTCATTCTTTTTTTGAGTGAGGAGATAGATAGAAAAAGAGTCTATACACCTATATTTCATATTGAGCTTGTATAAATAAGCGTTTCTTAAATTTTACAGAAAGGAATGAAAAATTGTGCTGAACAATAACTCAAAGCAGAACATTAAAGTTATTTTTTCAAGTATTTTTTTATTTATTTTTGCCAACGCTTTTATGGGAATTGGCGGTGGAATAAACGATACAATATTTAACAACTACATCGCTGCAACATACAAGATATCTCCCATGGCAAGAGGAATTTTGGAGTTTCCCCGTGAAACTCCTGGTTTTTTGATTATATTCTTAATAGGCTTTTTATATTTCCTCGGTGATTTGAGGGTAAGTATAATTGCGACATCTTTGTGTTCATTTGCCTTGCTTGGTCTTGGATTTTTTGCCCCAACTTTTCTGCTATTGATTGTATGGACTGCTATTTACAATACCGGAACACACCTGAACATGGTCTTGAGCTCAAGTATTGGAATGGAGCTTTCTAAAGAAGAGGAATACGGAAAAACTTTGGGTCTTATCAGTTCTGTAGCAACAGCTGCATCTATAATAGGTTATTTTATAGTTATGGTAGGATTTAAATTTCTGAATTTTTCTTTCAAGACAGCATATGTTATTGCTGCTCTGATGTATCTATTTGCAGCATTATTTTTACTGCCTGTTAAACTCCCAAGAAAACCTCAGCACAAAGGATTCAAGTTTGTCATCAAAAAAGATTACTGGCTTTATTATGTACTTTCAATCTTCTTTGGAGCAAGAAAGCAAATATTTATCACCTTTGCACCCTGGGTCTTGATTAAGATTTTCAAACAGCCTGTTGAAAATTTTGCACTTGTAGGAATCATTTGTTCGTTTTTAGGAATTGGTTTTAGAAACATAATCGGAAGGCTCATTGACAGACTTGGCGAAAAGACCATACTTACATTTGATGCGTTAGTAATCTTTTTTATATGCCTTGGATATGCAGCAACTGAGAACATAAAAATAAAATGGGTTGCACTTTCGGTTGCATATGGTTGTTACATCATTGACAACTTGATGTTTGCAACATCAATGGCAAGGTCAACATACATAAAGAAGATTATAAAACATCCTGATGACCTAACTCCTACTCTTTCAACAGGTACAAGTATGGATCACGCTGTTTCTATGAGCCTCCCCATGCTTTCTGGTTTTTTGTGGAATAAGTTTGGGTATGAATATGTGTTCTTACTTGCAGCTTTCTTTGCGCTGGGGAATTTGTATTTTGTGAGGAAGATTGAAATTGAAAGTTAATTTCTGTCAAGATTTTTAAATGTGATTTTAATGAAATTTAGAGTATAATTTTTAAGAAATAAACCTTCGTTTGCACTGAGGTGAAAGATAAATATGCTAGAAATTTGCCTCTTCTACGGCATAAGGATTACAATGTATTATGACGACCATAATCCTCCTCACTTTCATGCAACCTTCGCCGGATTTGAAGCAGAAATTGATATATTAAATACAAGGGTTATAAAAGGTTTTTTGCCTAAAAGACAATTAAAACTTGTGTTGGCTTGGGCAGAAATTCATAAAGATGAACTTATGCAAAACTGGGAACTTGCAAAAGATCACAAATCACTGATGAGAATTAATCCTTTAGTTTAAAATTTTTGAGGTGATTAATATATGATGGAATACTATCCTGAGGTTGTACAGGTTATACCTACAGAAGACTATAAAGTTTATATTTACTTTGATGACGGCAGCATAAAACTCTTTGATGCATCAAGTCTTCTTGAAAAGGGTGAGTTTCAAAGACTTAAAGATAAAATATTCTTTATGGAAAGATGCACTGTTTTAAATGGAACACTTGCATGGGATGTAAGTGGAAATTACGATGAGACAACCTGCCTTGACTTAGACCCACTTGTTCTGTATGAAACTTGCCCTGAGGTACAAGAGCCTACTTGGCTTTTTGAAAAGATAGAAAATGAGTTTAGGCAAAAGACCAACAAAGAAGGGGCTTTTTAAGCCCCTATTCTTTCCTGTCAAAGCCGGATGGAAACTGGGTTTGTTTGTACTGGGAATAGTCTTTCAAAGCCTCTTTTTTGTACCTCATGCTTTTTAAAGTCTTTTTTATCTCATCAAATTTTGCTCGAATCAAAATATTATTCTTTTCGTCTATGTCTTTTATCACTTGAAGTTTTTGCAAAATAGATGATGTAAGGTTTTTGAGCAAAATGCCTGTCTCTTTATCAATATCTGTTATCTCATCAAAACTTTTTATTCCTTTTTGTCTTTTGATGCTTTCAAACTCCTCTAAAAACTCACTGTCTATTCTATTTATTCTCTCAATCAAATCCCCTTTTTCATCAACAACCTTAGAAATCTCATCAAAGTTGTCATTTAAAATATACTCCTGCTGCAAACTTGTGAGCGTCAAAAACCTATCCAAAAGCTTTTCCTTTTCCTCAAGAAGACTTACAAGCTTATTATACATAAACCCCAGTCCTTTTTTATTTATTCTTCTGCTGTCTTGCAATCTTTATTGCCTCTGCCCATGTGTTTCGTAAATCTTGCACAATTTCAAGTACCTCTTCAAGATACTTTTTTTCCTTTTTCAAATTTGCCTGAATGAGCCATCTGTAAATAAAATCATATAGGCTCATCAAATTTTTTGATATCTCATATTGCATATCAAGGGTTGACATGAGTTCTGTGATGATATTCTCTGCCTTGATAATATTCTCATTTGCTTTGTCAAACTTTTTCTCATCAATTGCCTGCATTGCAAGTTTTATAAATCTTATGCATCCATCATAAAGCATCAAAGTAAGTTCTTCAGGCGGCTTTGTCATTATAACTTCTTCTTGATATCTTGCTGCTGCGTCCATAAATTTTGCCTCCTCATGTTTTTGTTATTCTTTAAATTTTAATTTGTTATTCTGAACTACTAAATTTCTATACTACTAAATTTCTATAAGTATGCTATCTACCACTAAACTGTTGAGATAACCACGAGCTTTGAGTATTCATTTGGGCAATTAACTGCTCAAGCTGAGTAAACTGCCTGTAATATCTATCTTCCACCTTTTGCAGTCTCTCTTGCTCAGCATTCATTTGGTCAATAATGCTTCTTAGCTGCTTTCCTATAAAGCTGTTCGGGTCATATGTGCTTGTAAAATATGGTTTGCCAGATTTGTCATATATCTTCTTTAGGGTATCATTTGCAAGGCTGTAAAATCGCTGGAGAATCCCATCATCATCAATAGATTTTGTGTCGTCACCACTGCTTGTAAACAGCTTCACAAATGCATCAAAATTATTTGCTATCGCATCTCTGAGCTTAGCTTCATCTTTGATATAAATTTTTCCTTCTTTGCTTTCAAAATAGCTGTATGTTTCTATTCCTGCTTCAGATATCGTATCTAAGTTAGAAGGAAGGCCTGAAACTTGTTTGTATAAGTAGTTTCGCATATTGTCCAAAAAACTTGAAAGTATAGAATCACCATATAAAAGCCCTTTTTTAGCTGCATCCTCCCACTTTTGAATGTCTGTGTCCTTCATCTGGGCTTTCTGTTCTTCTGTCAGTGGCAAATAGTCTCTGTTTCGCTTCTCTGTAATTTTGTTGTATATCTTGCTAACAAGTTCATTATATTTGTTAATAAAGTCCTTGATATTGTTTACAATCGCATCGATATCTTTTGAAATTGAAAAAGATTTATACTGTGCGCTGCCTTGGGCATCCAATGTTGTTTTATTCAATGTGATACTCATACCATATACATTCACTGTATTTGTTGATGATTGAACAAATGATTCATTATTGAAACTATCTTTGATATAAACTCTTGCATCTGTGCCTGTTCCACTTGTTATTTGAGCATAATTGTTGTTTACATCTTTCACAGTAAAACTCACATTGCTCCCTGTTTTTTGAGAAGCTATTATTAGTTTATTTAAGGTTGAGTCGTAATAGGCTTTCAAGCCACCATCACTGCTGAATACTGAATTTATTGTTTTTGCCAAATTAGCACCAAAAGTTGAAGTAGAATCTCCTGGATTCCATGCAAGCTCTATTGTTTTTGTGACAGTCGAACTGCCAACTGTCAATTCAACTTGAAGTTTCACATTATTCTGAGCATCTTTAGTAATTACCGTAAGATCATTCACTACAGCATTCGCCTGGGTTGCAAGCTGTTCTACTTTTATTTGATAATTTCCTTCAAGAGCATTAGCTGTACCTGTAACAGAAACATAACCAGCGTCAACAGCTTCTCCACTTGTTTTAAACTTTACGAAATTACTTGAAAGCTTGAGATTAAATAGATAGTCTTTAAAACTTGATATAGCACTTGCCATATCCATATAATCCTGTCTTTGCCACTCTAAAAGCTGTTTTTGCTGATAGAGTTTATTATACTTTGTCTTCTCAACACTCATCAAACCCTGGATGATAGAGTCTGTGTCAAGCCCGCTTGCAAGCCCACCTACTCTTGTGTAGTATTTATACATGTCATAAGGATTTGTATAGCTTGTCGAATTAGTTGAGTTAACATTCATTTTTTATCACCACCTATCTTCTCTCATCAACAAAAATGCCCGCAAGCTCCCAAAGTTTTGCAATTATATCTAAAATCTTCTCTGGGGGTATTTCTCTAATTAGTTCATTTGTCTCTTTGTCATATACTTTTACAACAATTTCATGTGTCTCCTTGTGTATTGAAAATTCAAGCCTTGTGTACTTCGCCTCAAACGCTTTATTTGCCTGGTTTATCATTTTAATAAGTGTATCTTCATCAAGCTCTTTTCTGCTGTTCTTGTCTGCAAGCTTATCATTAACTTCTTCTTTATTTATACCCTTTTCTTCCTGCAAGCTAACATCAATATTTTCGGGTCTTGTTCGGTTGTCTTGAACTCTTAGCACTACATTTGATATATCAATGGTTTTGACTCCAATGCCATCAACAACCATTATCTTTCCCTCTCTTTTTAGTCTTTCTTTTTATATTATCGGTTGTGGGAAGGGAAAAGTTTAATGAGTGCTTTTTTTGCACTTTAGATTTGTGATAAAATATATTTTTAAAAACACTGGTAAACATCTTGGTATGACTAAAAAGTTTGAGCCAAGAGTAGAAAATGCAATTAAAAATTATATCGCTAAGTTCAAAAAAGAAATAAATGTTATTGATGTATATCTATTTGGTTCATATGCAAAAGGAAATTATCATAATGATAGCGACATTGATATTGCAGTAATTTCTGACCAGTTCAAAGGTAACTGCATTGAAGATAGATTATTATTAATGCGACTTAGAAGAGACATCGACCTTAGGATTGAACCCCATCCTTTTAGACCTGAAGATTTTACCGATGAAAATCCTTTTGTAAAAGAGATTAAGGAGTATGGGATTAGGATACAATGTTAGGTAGTATTTGCCTGATTTTACCATTCGCTGTTTTCTATGCAATATTATTCCAAAAATTAGCATCTCTTATTTCTCTTAATTCTTCTCTCCCAAAACAATAATAAAATTTCTCTCCATTAGTAATTAATTCTAATTGTTTTTCTAACCTCTCTTTAGTTTCCATTGTAACACAGCCTATTACAGATTTTACTTCTACCTTATGTAACTCAGAATACAATAAAGCTAAATAATTCATCACGGCTTCGTCAAATTTATCTGGTCTTATTATTTTTTGAAAACTTTAATATAAATAAAAACCTGCGTTTATTTCGCAGGTTTCAAATACATTTTCATTTATATTATCCAACTTTTCTTGAAAAGTAAATTCAAACTTTGTAACCTCATTCAAATCTAAGCCTTTACCCACATTAATTCTTTCCAATAGCCTATTTTTCACACTCTTAAAAATTTCATATAACCAATCAATTATTTCATATGAATCGTTATTTTCCATCGCATCTTCTAAATAGAACATGTAATAATCAATAACAGCATCAAAATTTTCTACATGCTTTCCATATCTCTGAACAACTTCAATTAAATCATTTAAATATTGCTTCCCTTTTTCTTCAAACCATTCATCAAAAATCTCTTTTTCTTTAATGTCAATTTCCGGATTTTCAAAAATAAATAAAAGTGACTTGAGATATAAAGCCAAAAAAGAAACCAATTTTAAATATTTTTTATCTGGACTTTCAAATAAAATTTCCATTTTATTTTTGATATATTCAATGCTAACATAATTTTTCATTATAATCACCTGCTTTGCTTCCACGCCAGTTTGAAAAACTTATTGCTATTTAATTATATGCATAACGGAAAGCATTAGTCAATAGTCGCCTACTAATATAATCGAAAATTTATTGTTAAATATTTTCAGGCTTGCTAATAATTTTAAAAACTATGCTTAGTACAATATAAAAATTCTATACATATCTATTATACCCTTGAAAATAACATCTAAACTATTCCATTTTTTATATTTAATCAATTTGATAGTTTTTCTATCCGTTGCTTTAATAAAATTATATTAATCTTGTTGATGAACAGCCAATGGAATATATTAGTTTCAATAAAATACCTCCTGGTCTAATTTGGATATTCTTTAAATATCTTTAAATATAATTTATATGTACATTTTGTAACCCCAATAATAAGCTATATTTTTCTAAGTATAACTACTTTTTCTTTTAGCATAGTATTGTCTTTTTGCCCTTGAATATTAGATGGACTATTTTTTAAGGGCATTCGTTTGTTAATAATATTACGTTCTAATGTATCAACCCAAACAAATCCAAAAAATTCAAACATTTCTTTAGTAATTTCATCTGTAGGAATTTCTATACCTCGAACTTTTCTATTCGCAACTACATAAACTGCATATCCTTTTTTTCTAACTAACTTAGTTAACTTCTTGATTGAATAAAAATAATCATGAAAAAATCTTAGAACTTCTTCGGCTCTTTTACTATCCAATTGTAAAATTTTATTGAAAACAGAATTTAAAACAGGTAATTGGAATAAAATCGGATCAAATTCTCCAATTTTTTTCTTTCCACCTAAACTTTCTTTATCAACATCATACTCCCATAAATTAAGCCACTGCAAAGAGAGTCTTGAAAATTGACCATAAGCAACTGTTGTCCTAGCATCTCCATAAGGCGGAGAGGTCAATATTAAGTCGACTGTTTCATTTTCTACTTCATCCAAATCTAAAATATTTTTGTGAAATATTTTTACATAATTAGAATTATTAGTAATTTCTCTGTACAAAAGTTTTTCCTCTGTTACTTTAAAGTCTCGTTCAAAAGTTTTCCAAACATCAGGATTATGTTGTTTCAATTTTTCTTCTTCGAGTCTGTATAATTTAAATTCTGAATTACGAGTATTACTTACATTTCTTACTGTTTTAGCGAATACAAGTTTAAAGAAAAGTTTATATATATCTTGATCTACTACTTCAATAGCTGTTTTTAATCTTTGTAAGTTTATTTGAACTTCTTTTTTAAACCAAAAATCAATATTTTTAAATTTAGGTAGCTCAAACTCTTTACCTTCAAGTTGCTGGTAAGCTTTAAAGATTTCTATAAAGAATTTTTCTAATTTAGATAATTCAATTTTCCCTATGTTAATCTTAACATTGCTAATTAATATCGCCAAAGGATTTATATCAACGCCAATAGCATTTCGCCCATTTTTTAAAGCTTCATAAAGTACAGTTCCAGACCCACAAAAAGGATCAAGAACTATATCATTTTTCTTTGTAAAGCTTTGAATCAAAAATTCTGCTAATGGAGCTGGCATCATTGCTGGATAAGAATGAATACCATGAACGGACTCTTTTATCTTGTAATCTTTAAAATCGATATCTACATTACTTAAAAATAAATCAAATTTCAAATTTTCCATTTTATTTCACCTTGCTTAATTTTTTAAATCAGTTACTAATTCACCTAAGGGTCTTATATAACTCACATTGATAGGTTTTTTACTATCTTTGCTTTCCTCAACTATTTTATTATAACTTTCTGTTGGAAGATAAATAATTAATTTCTTTTCTTGAAATTCACATATTTTATTAAGTGGAACGTCTAAATCCAATGTAACAAAATAAAATCTTTGATTAACTGTTGCTTGTGGTACTTCTTGACGCCAACGTTCTCGTAAAGTTCTTTTACAAGTTATAAAAAAACATTTGTCAGGTTTTGTAAAAGCTTCAGCCACAGAAGGAACAACAATATCAATATAACCAAGTCTTTGTTTATCTTCATTATTTGTTGGAATTTCCGATTTGATCCCATACAAACTAAGCAAAAATTTAATACTTTCCTGAAACTGCACACCAGCTCTTGCTTTTCTCATCTGTCCAATACTTTTTTCTAATAATCTTATAATTTCAATTGCTTCATTAAGTTCTTTAGACAGTAATCTAATAAATTCGGTTGTTCCTTTTGTTTGAATAATATTTTTCCACTTTTCCAATACTTTTTCTGTTTTTTGTTTATTTTTAAACTTATTTTCAAAGAACAATTGCAAAGCTAATAAAAAAGCCTTCTGTTCATACTTCCTAAACATTTCAAGTCCGCGTTCATCAATAAAGCGCAATAAATACTCAAAATCTTTTTTCTCTTCAAACTTTTTTCTACAGTCCTCAAATAGTTGGGCTCTTAAACTCTTTGGTTCGGGAATTACACTTTTTGCTTTATCAATTATTTCTTCAAGTTTCATTTTTTTTAACACCCTCTATCTTCAGCATATATTATATCAGAACTTATATTCGAATATCAAGAAAAAAGATTTAATTTTTTATTTTTGTTGATAAGTGCTGAAATCTCCCTATTTTTTATATAAAAAAGCAACAAATCTTGATAACAAAGAGCAAATAAAATTAATTGTCTTTATAAAAGTGTCTTCTAACTTACAACTAAGTATTTTACGCCTATCTACCTATCTATCAAAAAATGATAAATTCTCATAGTGATTAGACTGTGATTTTTTTACTCTGTTATAGAGCTCAATAAATAATTTTTCATACGTTTTATTACTTATTTTCTTTTCACTTTGCAAAAACTTTAACCTTTTTATTGGCATCTGTTTTAAAATAGCATCTCGAAGGTCGCGCCTCAATTTTATTTCAGCTAAAAACCTATCGCCTTCTTCATTTAATATTCTTAACATCTCTCTCTCAATACCTTCAGCTTCTTCCAATTCGTCAAGACAAATATAAACAGGAATATCCACCTTTTTGAGGTATTCAACCATAACTGCTTTGACTTGCGACCAAGGCAACCTCCCTGCATTTGTTCCCAGTTTGGGAAATGCTATAGATTTTATCTTCCACTCTTCGTAATGCTGAACAAAATACTCAAGTCCCATCTTAATCCACTCAATTTTTGAAGGATATCTCCAATGATATTTTGTCGGAAAATTAACAATTTTAGTTCCATCTTTTGCAATATACAAATATGGTTCGCCAATTTTGACCCTATTATTTTTGCACCTAACAACGTAATCTTCGTACATCTCTGGATATCTTAATTTGAATTCTAAGGCTATACCTGCTCCCATAACACCCATGCAATTGACTGTATTTACTATTGCATCAGCATTTGCGTTGAAAACAGTACCAGGAAATAATATAATATTTTCAATTCTCTCTATTGATTTCAAACTCATTGTATTATTCCCCTTTGCTAACAATTATACTTTTCACAATTTTATTATCTACCATATAGATTATTACTTCAACATCTTCTTTTTGAATATTATAATATTCTTGCTTCAATAATATTTTTTCAAAAGAAATAATTTTTCGTTCCTCTAAATCAGGATATTTTCTTTCATCATTTGACGTGTACAGCCAAGCACTGTGTTTACTAAACAAAAGACTTATATCTACAATCATTACCTCGAACAGAATCTGAATACCATTCACGCATGAATTAAAATTAATTTTTATATCTTTTACTTTAAATCTATCTAAAAATTCTTCCACACAAACGACGTTGTTCATCAATACCTCTAATTTTTCTGCACAAGAAAAATCTCCTTTTACGTTGTAAAGATCCACATATAAAAACATTCCATCGGTAGTTGAAATATTTAATGATTTTTCAATTCTAAAATTGCCAAAAGGGAGAATATTTCCCCTCTTATCGAGAAACCTTACCTCAATTTTATAATCTTCATGACGCCTCCAGGAATATAGTTCCAATTTTATTGAACTAATTCTCCTTTGTTTATTAAAATAAACATCAACTTCGTAATCCACAATAAAATTCACCATCTTTTCTTCTGAGTAATAATTCCTGCTTTTGTCTGAAAAATAATTTATGTCTACACAAAACTTTTTATTCATACCAAACAAATTACTTGCTCTTTTAAAATCTGCTTTAGTTCGAAAAATCACTTTCTTCAAATATTTCAAAGATACAGGTGTAGTACTTAACAATTCAGAATTTCTTCTGTTGACTATTTTATTCCTCTCAAAAGGTTCAATATATCCTTCATGAAATATTAAATCCCATTCCATTGATTTAAAAAAAGCATATGTACAACCAATTTGGGTATACTTAACACTTGTTGCATTACCATTTGAAAATTCTGTGGTGTCAAGTAAAATCAATTCATCATCAAATAACAAACACACAGGAATAGGCATATGAGCTTTCCCAATGTAAGCTGGAAGTTTTATTCCCTCATTTTCAAAAAGAGTCGGTGTATTGGGTCTAAAATAAAATCTGACCTTGTTTTTTACATCATAAGGTGCAATACTTAATACATTATGATCTGCTCCATCTGTAAATTGTAATCCTTTTTTTATACAATCCACTCTGCTATACAAGAAACCCTCTTTAAAAATAGATTCTAAGTTAGTAAAATCTGTATAATGGTAAATTCCGAAACTTTTGTATTTCTGTCTAAGCTGCTCAATAAAAGTTTTAAACATAAAATATGCTGGTTTGTATCCTTTTTTCTTCTGATAAAAATATCTTCTCTTAAATCTTTTCGAAATAAATAACTTCTTTGAAAAAACGATTGAAACCTTTTTCTGCATCCACTTATTTATTACATTTAATTTCTTAGTGGGAAACCTAACCGATTGAAAATATATCTCAAAACTTTTCATGCTGAAATTGAAAAACTCACCGTTCAAAAACTTTACAGTTACTAAGAAATCGCCCGCATTTTTTTTAAATGATTGTATTTTCCCCAATCCAAAGTTTTTATTCTTAACTTCTAAGCCTATAAAAATATTATTGAAATACTTAAACCTTTTAAAAATCTCATAAAATTCTTTGGCAGATATTTCTTTAACAATCTCATCCACTTTTATTTTCCTCCCAAGTGCTCTTTATCTCCTCATCATCAAAATCGACATATACGCCAAGGAGTTGATGTGGTTTTTCTCAAGGATTTGAAGTAAACTTGCAAGGTATGTGGTGTTGTGTTCAATGGTTTTTGAAGTAGAAATAACTCTTACTCCAGTAATACTTCCTTTTACCCACCTTATTACTTGTCATGCTGAAGCTTATACAAACAATATATCCACATAAACCCGTCTCTACAGCTTCTATCATCTCTGACCATGGAATTTCAATACCACATCTATCACATTCTTTTTTGGAATTTGGTTTAATAGCACAAAATATAAAAGCTCTCCTTTGATTTTCTGACAATGAATCATATCCTTCTGTCAAAACTATTTCTGCAATATCTTTTACAAAGTCTTTTTCTATCATATCCATTTTTATGAGTTGCTCAAGACATTCATTGAAATCATCTTCATAAAATTTCTTTTCGAGCTTTTCAATTTCATTTTCGTTTAAATATATAACGCATCCCTCCACATTTTAAACGAATTCTCGTTAATGTAAATACCCTTATTGATATTTGTTTTAAAATAAAATTATCTAATTTTCAAATTATATATCTTCACCAGCAAAAAAGATACAAAGCAATTTTTGTATGTATGAATATAGCCTTCTGTGATTTTTTCTAGTGGAACATCACTTTTAAAAGCAAGTCCTTATAAAATTTTTGCAAATAAATCTAAGTAACTTTGGACTAACACCAAGAGAAAAAACGCATATCTGCTCTTTCTTTGAATAATATTATTTGAAATGCATAATTTACTTTTGTATAATTTGGCTTTTCAAAAATATCTATTTTTAACAAATTTAGTATACTTATCAACTAATCTTGGAATAACACGATTTTATTTTATCACTCAACAATTGTAAATATGCCGTAATCAAATTTATTTTAAAATATCATATTTGTAGATCTATTCAAAACAAAATTATTAATGATGAAAAAACCCATTAAATCTAAAATACCAGTAAACAATTTCTTCTGCATAATTTTTTATTTTATTTCTTCGCCCTTTCCTCTTGAAGATTCAATATGCTCCTTGTCAGACTCATCATTACTTATCAAATTCCTAATGCTATATTTGTCTAAGCATTTTTCAATAACATTGTAAATATAATCAAGAGTTTCATATAAATAGTTTATATTTTCCTTTAAATTAATATAATCAATAAATTCCTGAGATGTAAAATAAAGATTGTCATTTTTATCAATAAGATATCTAAACACATCACCTTTCTTGTCAACATCATCTAACTCTAAAATCATTTCCTCTATCTCTTCTATGTTAATCATGTTAAATACACTTCTTAGCTTTTCAGAAGACGTAATTCCTTTTGCTTTTTCTATAACTTTTTCTTTTACCTCTTTCCACAAAATACTTAAATCATGTTCACCCTTAGGTATCAGTCTATAACATCTGTAATATATATCTTTGAGTTTGAGACATAATTCTATAGTATGTCTATACAAGAAGAAAATCGGAAATATATACGTGTCTAATATAGCCACATCTCCTATTTTTCCCCTTTCGATAACTAAACTTACTAGATCATTAGCTGCGTTCAAATATCCTTCTCTCAGTCCATAAAGTGCTGCGTCCTGATCTTGCCATCCAAAACAAGTTCTTTCGTCAACATTTTTACCCTCTATAAATATCTTCCTTTTAGACATTGATGTCACAACCCCATATTTAACATTTTTAAATAACACAAAAAAACCAAAAACAAACTCTTACTCATAAAGGCCAATCCATTATCCCTTATCTATTTATACTTTTTTGCTAACAATACAAAGTTTCTTCATAATTTATATATTACAAAGTAAAGGGCTACTCTCCCTCAGATTTGTGAGTAGCCCTTTACTATATCTACAAATATATTTTATCTTAATAATTGTAATACTGCTTGCGGAAGCTGATTAGCTTGTGCAAGCATTGCTGTTGCAGCCTGCATGAGAATATTGTTCTTTGTATAATTCATCATCTCTTTTGCCATGTCAACGTCTCTGATTCGGCTCTCTGCAGCTGTCAAGTTTTCACTAGATGTGCTAAGGTTTGTAATAGTATGTTCAAGTCTATTCTGATAAGCACCCAGTTTTGCTCTTTCTTTTGATACAAGTTCTAACGCTTTATCTATAGCCGTTACACTTCCACTTGCAAGGAAATTGTTTGATACATTAACACCTTTAATTACAAACGTATCCCCATCAGCCAAATTAGCCGTCTTACCAAATACTATTGCTAAATCAATTGACGTGCCATCTAACAAATTAATTTTTGTTTTAGTTGTAGTGTCTACCGTACCTATTTTTACATTGTCTTTCAACACATCTGAACCACTTATTGTATATGTCCCAGCTGCTAACTTATCGTTTGTCTGACCACTTACTACTGTCTTTTCCATAGTAAAAGTATTACCATTGTCTGATACTCTAATAATAGCACCTGTTGTAATATTTTCACTTGTAAAACTAACTGTTGTGGTTCCATCAGCTAAAGTAATCGTCATCCCACTCACTGTACCTACTATCTTTCCAGCTGCATCTATCAAGTTGTTTGAACTATCTACTGTATATACACCATCTTTTATCAAGTTACCCGCATTTGCATTATTTACAGTTTCTACCTCAATCGATGATGCTAATCCTAAAGAAGCTGAATTAATCTTACTAATGTTGAGCTGCAATGTTTGTCCTTCATTTGCGCCAATCTGAAATTTTCCACTAAATGTACCATCCAAAAGTTTTTGTGTGTTAAATTCGGTAGTTGAAGAAATTCTATCAAGTTCTTGAATCAATTGGTTAATTTCATCACTAATAGCACTTCTGTCTTGTTCAACATTTGTATCATTTGCTGCTTGAACTGCTAATTCTCTCATTCTTTGTAAAATTGAATGTACCTCATTTAATCCACCTTCTGCTGTCTGGATCAACGAAATAGCATCTTGAGCATTTCGAGTAGCTTGATCCAAACCTCTAATCTGCGCTCTCATCTTCTCTGAAATAGCCAAACCTGCTGCATCATCGCCAGCTCTGTTGATTCTCATACCAGATGAAAGCTTCTCTAAAGACTTTGATAAATTATTACTGTTGATTGTTAACCTGTTATAAGTGTTTAATGCTTGAATGTTATTATTAATACGCATCTTAACAACACCCTCCCTGAAATTAATTTTTTGCTTCACGTCCCTGTGAAGCTTTATTTTGTTTTCAATAAAATTATCGGAAATATCCCGAAGTAAATTTAGAGGTAGAAAAAAATTTTTAAACTTTGATAGATCTATTTAGTTTTTCTATTGCCATTTTACAAAAATCACCTTCAGCATTTCTAATTGCCAATTCAAATAGAAACTTTCCTACTATATCCCACTGTTCATGATCTCTTTTTTGCCTATAGTATTCTGTAAACCTTCTAAATATAAATGGTAAGATATCGCTCTCAACAACAAGAAAATTTTTGTATGATAAGAAATCTTTTACTTTCACTAAATCATGGGGATATTTTTTTATAACATACATCAAGTCTATTCTCTTGACTTTATTTCCATCTTCCCAAAATGCCCTTGTTCTTAAAGTATCAACAACCTCTCTAATCTCATTTCTTTTAACAAACCCTACTCGTTTTATTATCTCATCTAAGTTTCTAATAGTTGCTTCATTAAAGTCACCAAATTTATCTGTTGACTTTACTTCTACAATAAACAATTGAGTTTTCTCTTTCACAAAAATCTCATGATCTTGCATTCCTATTTCTTCTCTATAAGGAAATCTTACCGCTAATAGATCTACTTCTGTTCTTTGACTTCCTCGTCTTTCTGGATGAATAACAAAGTTTCTGATAGTAAAACAACCATTTAATCTGAAAAACCAATAAACAATATCACCTAATGTAATATTTTCTCCCACCAAGTAACACCACCTCATTTTTTATTATTTGATATTTTATTACCCACCAAATTTTCAAAATAACACTCTCAATTACCTTCTCCCAAACAAATACATAAACACAAACGCAGGAATCTTTATTATTCGAACCTTTGCAGATAGCTCAAGCCAGCCATAATCTTCTGCTCTCTTTGTAATAAGCACTGCTGAGATTATATCTTTTTCTTTTTGACACATCTCCACAATTGCATCACTCTCAGAAAGTGTGCTATCTTCTCTAAACTTCACCTCAATTAGGCTCTTACCATTTGGAAGCTGGGCAACTATATCAATTTCTTTTTGATTATCAGTCGGTTTTCTAAAATAGCCTATCTTTACATTCTCTTCACTGTAGAAGCTGTATATATGCTTAAAAACTGCTGTTTCAACTGTAATTCCAAGTTCTTTGCTATCAATAAAGAGATTGTCTATCATTAAAACTGCATTTCTAATAGCTGGGTCAGATATATATATTTTTGGTTTTGCTTTCAAAATTTTTTTGCCCCCTAATTCGATTGGAAAACTTCTGTAAATCAAATTTGCATTTTCAAGTAAATGAATATAATTTTCTATCGTGGTCACTGATACATTTTCAATTTGTTTGCTGATGGTCGAAATATTTATTACACTTGAAGAGTTGAAGCACAAATACAAGAAAACTTTCTCTAATACTGTCAAGTTTCTAACACTAAATAGAGAAGGAATATCTCTTTTGATGACTTTATCTACAACATCTTCTCTTAAAATTCTCTGAATTAAAAACCAGTCCTCTGAAAATACAAATTCAGGAAAGCCCCCAACCATCAAGTACCTGTTGAAATATTTCTGCAGAGGCATAAGCAAAAAGACAAGTTCAGAAATTTGATGGTTACTTAAATTTGAAAGCTCTCTTAAATTTAAATCTGGTAAATCTTTGGGGCACTCTTTAGTACCAAGTATTTCACAAAATTCATAAAAAGAAAGAGTCGGAACAGAAATCACTGTCCAGCGACCAACACCGCTTTCCTTTGCTCCTTCAATAAGTTTAGGTGAAGCAGAACCTGTGGCAACAACTTTCCATTTCGGTTTTGTATCGTAATATACTTTTAACCATCTGTCCCAATCGCTCGCGTATTGAATTTCATCTAAAAATATATAAGCTTCTTCTGATTGGTTAATGTTTAGTTCATAAAGACTCAAAATTTGATCAAATGAACAAAGTTTAAACAAAGGATGATCAAACGAAACGTATAGTATCTTTTTGGGATTAACTTTATCCTTTAAAAGTGACTCTATTATTTGGTATAATATGGTTGTTTTACCTGCACGACGTGCGCCTGAGAGTATAATATATCTTCTGATGGTTGGATGATTTAGGAGACTAAAAACCCTATAGTATGCCATTCTCTTTACAGGTTTAGATAAATCTTGTGGAAAATATCCTTCTCTCCACCAGGGATTATAAGAGTATAAAATTCTCAATATGTTTTCTGAGCTTGTAATAGTCAATTTTTCACCTCCTTATTTAATATTATATCATATACTTTAAATTTTTAGTCTAAAAATTTAAAGTATACTTTATACTTTTAAGCTAATTTTTCAAAGTATACTTTGTATTTTTGAGACTATATTTATTAGATTGTCCTGCCAAAAAAGTAAAAAGGCAGGTCTTCTGCCTGCCTTAAAACATTTAATTAAATCCCACAGTATTCTATAAACTTACTCACGATTAACTCTATATTAGTTAACTTGTTCTTGAATATATCATATACAATATGCAAATCTATTTTAGCATATTCATGAGCAATTATATTTCTAAACTGAATCATAGACCTAAAAATTTGCATCTCATTTTCATTTAATATCTTTGCACGTTTTAAAATAATAGGGATATCGCTATAAGATGAAGGTTCTCCTAAACTGTTATCTGAAATAACGTGATTTCCTATGTCAATAAGATTTTGGACAATCAAAAACAGATTGAAAACTACAACATCTTGAGCTATTCCATCTTCTAAAAATTGTTCTAATGTAAGATCTGAAAACAATCTAATTTTTTTTAAACTTGCTTTTATATTTTCAACCTTTTGAGTTATAATCTCTCTTTTTACCATCCATAAAATACTCCCTTTGATAAAGTGCACAAATTTCAAGATACTTTTTTTTGTCCATATATTCATAAAAGTTTTTTACTCTAACATCAACATATAAATCATGATCTTTGTCAATTATCAATATACCATCACTAAAAACCTCATGTTTCAAAAGAGGATCAGCATCATTCAAAATAACAAAATCTACTTCATTATCTAAAATCTTCTCAAGATTTTTCTTTGTATCAAGTTGATATAACAGATCTTCAGTTGCATCTTTGCCTTTTTTGATGTATGCAGCAATATCGATATCACTTGATTTGTTAGCATTTCCTCTTGCGTATGAACCAAAAAGATATGCAAATATAACCTTATCATCTTTCTCAAAATATTCTCTTAAAACCTTTACAATCTCATCTTTAACCATCTTTGAAAAGCCCTTTCAAATCCTTGATTCTAATAAGCCTCTCTTTACCCTGCAACGCTTCGACATTTTCGTTTTTGACTTCTTGAAGTAGCTCATATCGTAAAACCTTTATATTTTTTGGGGCATCTATTCCAAGTTTTACACAGTCCTTTTCTATGCTGATGACTTTTATTATTATATCATCTCCAATTAAAATTTGGTCTCCTTCTTTTCGTGAAAGAACAAGCATCTTTTATATACCTCATTTCTGCTCATCTGAATTCAAATTTTCAAAAAGGTAATATCGAAGTGGATATCTTTCATCATCTAAAAGATACTGTATTCCCTTTCTCTTGTGCACATTTATAATAATTGGAGCTTTGAGATTAACTCTTGTTTGCTTTACATCTTCTGGAATTACAACAATACAAAAAACTGCAACGTCTTGAGCAGAAGTTATTTCTAATTTATTTACAACTTCATCTGGCAAATCAAATTCATAATCTGGCTTTATTTCAAAAGGATTGATTATTACAAAAGCGATATCCTTGTCTTCAACTGATTGAAGCCAGTAAAATGGACTTTGGTCCTCTTTTACTATGACAAATTTCTTCAAATTCTCAAATGCAGGAATACCCTCTTCAAAGAATATTATGTTTTCTTCACTGACTTCAAGCTCGCCAAAAACTCTTGATTTTACAACTGATTTTTGTACCACCATCTTTAATCTCCTCTTTTTAACTCTTTATATGCTCAACTGTTTAAAGTTTTGCATATTTTATAATTTCATCAAGGATTTTATTTATATCGTCAATGCCGTAAATTAAAATATCATAAACCTTTGCTAAGTCAACTTTAGAATACTCATGCACAATTATATTCCGAAAAGAAATCATCTTTTTAAAAACTGAAGCCAAATTTTCTGAAACAACCTTTTCTTTTGATAATATCTCAGGAATCTCTCCATAATAACCTGGAGTTTCAAAACCTTCATCTGCTATTATGTGGTTTCCTATATCTATTAAATTTTGAATTATTAAAAAAAGATTATAGATAACTATGTCCTGAACATCTTGGTCTTTTTTGAATTCTTCCAAGTTAATATTTTGAAATCTTTTTAATCTGTTTAAACTAAACCATATCCTATCTATTTTTTCACTGACCAACTCTTTTTTTACCATTTGCTGCTATCCTCTCTTTTATATACATCATCTTGATTTTCATAATATGCAGCCAATCTTGATAATAATAAAAACTCATTTTTTTGAAATTTACTAACTTATCATGGTCTTTTTCGAGCAGCAAAATGCCTTCAGAAATTACTTCATGCCTCAACAGAGGTGAAGCTTGATTTAAAACTACTAAATCCACTTCTCTTCTTAATATATCAGAAATATTTGACATATGTTTGATTTGAAATTCTAATACTTTTTTTGAATCCTTTGCTATCCTTTCATTAAGATATACTGCAACGTCTACATCACTTTTTTCGTGCAATTTCCCTTTTGCATATGAACCAAACAAATATGCGAATACAACAGCATCCTCTTTCTCAAAATACTCCCTTAAAATTTTTACAATCTTATCTTTTTCCATCATACCCTCACATCAACCTTGCCCATCTCAAAATCTATATACACCTTGCCACCTTCAAAGTAAATTTGCGGGCGGCTTTTTGGGATGACATCTACGTTATAGTCATACTCAGGAAATGCTTCTTCTATGCATATGTCAATTATAGGCTGACCACCATCTTCAATTCTGGCAAGCCTGTTGCCATTTTCTGCTGTCTTTTCTATATACCTTAAAACCTGCTCATAACCTCTTTGTGCAGAGCTTCGCACAAGGTAGTCTGTTGAACCAAGGTTTACCTCTTCCCAGCACCTGTCTTGATTTATTCTAACTTTTATATGCTCCTGAGAAAGTTTTACCTTTACAAACTCCTGGTGAATTTGAATCCTTGCTATTTGCATTTTTAGCACTTCCTCAAGCTTTTCTGCCAAATGCTATTTAAAATCTTAGAAAATCCAAAAGTGTTGGTGGCAAAATCTGTGCCCCTGTTTGAAGTGCTGCCCTGTAAACATTTTCTGCGGTTTTCAGCTGCATAATAATCTCTGCCATGTCAACATCCTCGTTGTTTGATAGCAATGTAGTAAAGTTCACATTGTCGTCACTGAGCCTATTTTTAATAAGCTCAAGTCTGTTCTGAAGGGCACCGACATCTCCACGCTGTGCAACAACGTTGTCGATGTGTCTGTCAATATCGCTCAAAAGAGAATTTACTGAAGTTACATCCCCGCTTTCAAGTGCATTTATAAGATTATCTAAAACTTTGAATAAATTACCTTTATTTTCATCAGTTTCACCTTGAATATAAAAAACCTGGTTGGCTATCTTATTAATGCTAATATAGTTCGCTTTCATAAGCTCAAACTGAATAATATTTTTACCAGTCGACAAATCAATAGGATACCCTCCAGTTGAATCAAAACTATTTGTATCTGAAAAAGAACCATCAGAATTTATCGGTGCTGTGTCTGTTTTAAAACCAGAGAAGATATACCTTCCTGCATAGTTTGTATTCCCAACTTGAATTATATGCTGTTTTATCTGAGCAACCTCTTTTGCAATCTGAGCCATATCTTCTTTTGTGTTTGTTCCGTTTGCACCACGCACAGCAAGCTCTCTAACTCTCTGAAGACTTTCATTGATATCCGCAAGAGCACTTTCTGTTGTGTCAACCCACGATATTGCATCATCCACATTTTTCTGAAGCTGTTCTATTTCAGAAACGTCAGTTCGCAGTCTCAATGACCTTGCAGTAATCACCGGGTTATCTGACGGATAACGGATTTTCTTACCTGTTGCCATTTTATATTGAATGTCGTCTAACCTGCTTAAGTTTTTGTTTAGATTTATCAAAAAGTTGTTGACCATCATATTGTTTGTAATTCTCACGAAAGCTTCACCTCACAAACTTCTCATTCTATAAAAAGCCTGCTATCTTCCAACAATACCAAGTCTGTTGACTATAACATCAAGCATCTCGTCAAAAGCATTAATCATTCTGGCTGAGGCTTGAAAACCGTGCTGGTATTTGATTAGGTTTGTCATCTCTTCATCTATGGAAACACCTGATACTGCCTGGCGTCTGTTGTCAAGCTGGGTGACCATTACCTTTTGGTTTTCTGCAAAGTTTTTGGCACCCTGAGAATCAACCCCAAGGTTTGAAATTAAAGACTTTAGAAAATCTTCAAATTTTCCTTCTTTGAAAACTGAATTGTCGTTTCTTAGCTTTAGCATATCAACAACAAGGTCATTCCCACCTGGAAGACTACTTGCATCATAAGTTGTTGCAATGTTGTTAAGGTCGTTCATAATAGCATCAGAGACTTTTATATACCTTGCATAGAAAAATGTCTGGCCAACAGGTGGTTCGAAAAAGTTTATACCTGTATTTTGTCCGTTGAGTGACCAACCCTGTGTGTGAAGTTCATTGAACTTTTCGATAAGTTTTTGAGCAAACTCATTGAGTCTGTTCAAATAGTAAGGAATACCTGTAAAAGAATTTTTATTGGGAACATCAACTGGCTGACCATTTACAGACACATCTTCATCAAGTCCACCTACACCATCACGAACATCTAATAATCCTTTTAATTCACCAGATTTTATATTCAAAACCTGCCCTGTGTCTTTCCACATAACAACAAAAAGTCCTGGAACATCGTAAAGATTTTGCTGTGATAGCGGGTCGTCAGGATTGAATCCTGTTGGCAGACCACTTGAGTCAAATCCACTTTTTCTCATAATTTTCGATTTGTCTGTCTCAAGCTGATAGACTGTAAAGTGATTTACAAGGGTCTCTCCTCCAGCTATCTGCACAATGAACCTGCCATCTTTGTCTTCATAAGCAGTTGTGTCAACAATTTTTGAGAGTTTGTCAACAAGAAGATTTCTCTGGTCACGAAGGTCATTTGCCTTTTCACCTCGAAGCTCCAAAACAAATATCTGCTGGTTTAAATCTGCAATCTGAGAAGCTATGCTGTTTATTTCTAAAATTTTATCATATACCTGGTCATTTAGCTCGCTCTGCAAATCTTCAAGCTGTTTATACATTTTATGTATCGCATCAGTCAAAGCTTGAGCTCTCTGGCGAACAAGCGCACGAACTGTTAAACTCTCTGGATTTTTTGAAAGCTCCTGCAAGCTTGAGAAAAATTGGTCTATAACAGAAGACAAGCCTGTATCGCTTGGCTCATTAAATATGGCTTCAATAAAATTCAGGTTATCAGCTTTTATTTCATACTCTCCCTGGCGCGAATATTCGTTTCTATATTGAACATCTAAAAACATATCTCTTATTTGCTCAAGGCTTTGCACATCAGCACCCAAACCAACCTGAAACTTTGGGCTATAAAAACCAACCTTGGCAGATGGTGGATTTGACTTTACATTTAAAACCTGTCTTGTATACCCTGGCGTTGAAGCATTGGCAACGTTGTGCGATGTCACCTCTAACCCTTTTCTGTTGACAAATATACCTGTTCTTGCAATCTCAAGCCCGTAAAACGACATTCTACTTCAACCCCTTTTTTCTACAGCTTAACATCAAAAAGGTTTTTCTTTTGTGACCCTGTCTGCCCATCCTTTTGATATGTAGTGTTGTCCGAAAAATACGATGAAATTACGTTTGTCATAAAATCTATATATTCAAGTGCACTTGAAACTAATGAAGCGTTAAGGTCATTTGTTTTTTTAAGCTTAAAAATAATTTCACCAAGTTTTACTTTCAAATCGTTTATTCTCTGCCATTCATCAGGTGTGGCTATATTTACAAGCTCGTTTAGATTGACAATAGCGATATTTTTTTCTTTTGATAAAGCATTCAAGATTTCTTGCCTTTCTCTTTCAAGTTTTTCGATTATTTCTGTCTCTTTTTTCTCTTGATTTGATACTTCAATTAGCGCTGAGAGATTATTTTCTACAATGTATTTTGTTTTTTCATTGCTGAGGTTCAAAATCCTCTCAAATACCTTATACTCTTCTTCTAAAAGCTCGATTATTTTTTCTACATAGTTCATCTTCCTGTTTCCTTCCCATTCTATTTGATATTAAAAATCACAAACGTTTATAAATAAACATTAAGGCTGCTATTAATTTTTAAAAGCAGCCAAATAATTTACTCGTTCTTTTTTGAATCTTTGTATTCTCTTATTAGCTTTTCAACAACATCTTTTCCAGATACATTGTATGTGCCAGAGTCAATCTTCTTTTTTATCTCATTTACTTTATCCTCACGAACATCAGGTGTTTGCTTTATAGCATTCAAAATTGCCTGAAAATCTCTTGCTTCGCTTGATATTTCAACCTTATCAGTTGCCGTAGGCTCCTGCTTCTTTTCTACTCTGGTTACCTTTGCTGTTTGGGTGTAGATCTGAAATATCCTAATTCTATCTTCTATCCTCATTTTGCATCCCTACCTCGACTTTATTAGCTTCGAAGCTTCTTCTACAGTTATTATCGTGTGAAAATTCAAAAAAGTTTAATTAATTTTTCACTTGTTCTCATCTTCTTTTAACTCCTTCGAAAGATACCTGTAACCTGCTTCTTTTCTTTTTGCAAACTCTTCATTTTTCTTTTTCGATTCTTGAAGCTTTTTGTCGTCAAGATAACTCAAAAACCTTGTTCCAACCTCTTTTTTACACTCATCACAAAGCCTTCCTGTTTTAATTGCCTTCCCACATCTTTCACATTCTAAAATGATATTGCTCTCACCCACAATCTCAAGTCTTTCCTCTTTTAAAAACCTTAAAATCTTTTCAGGTGACACGCCTGTTGCGTTTGATACTTCTGGCAAGGTTGCACCGGGATGATCATAAAGATACTCTTTCACTTTTTTGAAATCCTCTTCTTCCTCTTTTCTGCATTGAGGACAAATAGGACTTCCATCATAAAGATAAATTTTACCACATCTTCGACAGTTTCTGACATCCATATTTTAAAACCCCCTTTTAAAATTTTAAATTGGCACTTTATCTTGCAAGCTTTGTTATTGCAAGAACAGAGACAAAAACGCACTTTACACCATTTTCAAGCAAAACTTTTGAACACTCATTTGCTGTAGCACCTGTTGTGAAGATATCGTCAACAAGAATAACTTTTTTGCCTTTTATAATATTTTCATACCCTTTTTTAAGCTTAATTTTACCTTTTATTTCACTTTGTCTTTCGTGGCGTGAGAGGTTATAAAAAGGTTTTGTAAAACCTACTCTTGTAAGAAGGTCAACCGTGGGAATTTTAAGTATCTTCCCAATATTTTTGGCAAGCAGATAAGAATGATTAAAACCCCTTTGTAAATACCTTTCATAGCTTGTTGGCACAAAGGTTATTATATCAGCATTGATACCAGCATCAATAATCTTTTTAACCATAAGCCTTGAGAAGGTTATTGCATTTTGATAAAAACCTCTGTACTTGAAAAGATGAACGCCTCTTCGAACTACCCCTTCATAGTAGAATACTGGAAAGACTTTTTCAAATGCAAAGTTTTCTCTCAAGCAAGATGGACAAAACGGCAAATCACTATCACCAATAGGTATTCCGCATTTTTGGCATGTATTGCCTGAAATAAATCTTATATTTTTCTTGCAATCATCGCACAGGCTTTTGCCAAGCTTGCCGCAAAATGCACACCTCGGCGGGAAGAAAAATTCAATTAGTTTTTCCATTGAAATTTTAAAAACTGAACAGGTAATTTTATTTATATTAAATCACAAAAGGGAAAAAATTTCTATATAAAAATAAAAGACACGCTTTCTCAATCACAGCGTGTCAAACAAACTCCCTTTTTATCCTCTCCAAAGCTCTTTTTTCAATCCTTGATACATGCACCTGGGAGATATTGAGCTGTTTTGCAATCTCAGATTGTGTTTTGTTTTTGAAGTAGCGCATAAATATTATGTAGCGTTCCCGTCCTTTTAATTTTTTAAGCCCTTCTTTTAGTGCCATTAAATCCAAAAGTTTTGTCGAATAATCTTCTTCATCAGATGCTATGTCCATCAGCGTGATAGGTTTTCCCTCTTCCTGATTTATAACTTCACTCAGCGATGCAACCTCAGATGACGCATCCAAACAAAGCAAAATCTCATCGTTTGAAAGTCCTGTCAACTGCGAAATCTCTGAGATTGTGGGTTCTCTTCCATGGTTTGATACAAACTGGTTTCTTAGTTTTTTTATTTTACCCTGATTTTCTTTTATCTTTCGTGAAACCTTTATCTTGCCATCATCGCGCAGATATCTTTTTATCTCACCAATTATCATAGGAACAGCATATGTTGAAAACCTGACATTAAACGACGGGTCAAACCTGTCAACAGCCTTTATAAGCCCTATTGAGCCTATCTGGAACAAATCCTCAAGTTCTACCCCTTTTGCAGCAAACTTTTTTACAACACTCCACACAAGCGCAAGATTGTTTTCTATCAACTGCTGGCGTGCAAGTTTATCACCATTTTTAGCCCTACTTATCAATTCCTCCTGGGAAGCCTTGCTCAATTTCAACTCCCTCGCTCTTTCGTTTTTTGATAGCTTTAAGCATCTTAACACATGTGCCCTTACCAACCTCTGATGTAACCTCAAGCTTATCCATGAATGTTTCCATCACAGTAAATCCCATACCAGAGCGTTCCTGGTCAGGTTTTGTTGTAAAGAGTGGTTGCCGAGCAAGCTCAACATCTTCAATTCCTTTACCAAAGTCAATTACTTCAATCTCAACAACATAATTTTCATAAATCTTTCCTTTTATTATTATTTCCCCAATTTTATCCTCATATGCATGAATTATTGAATTTGTTACAGCTTCAGATACAGCAGTTTTTATTTCAGTAACTTCATCTAAAGTAGGATCAAGCTGAGCAACAAACGCAGCAACAGCAACCCTTGCAAATGCTTCGTTTTGAGCTTTTGACGGAATTTTTAGTTCCATATAATTTAAAACCTTCATCTTCAAAAATTCACACCCTTTCAATTCTTTTAATTTAACTCAATGCCTCTTCAATAGTGGTATATTTCTTTATAAGCTTTTCTATTCCACAAGTTGAAAGAAGCTTGTTGATATAGTTTGAGTTGCAAACCAGAACAAGTTCTTTGGCAAACGCTTTTGCCGTTCTGAACCTTCCTACAAGAAAGCCAACACCTGATGAGTCCATAAATGAAAGTTCTGAAATGTCTATCACAACTTTTTGAACTTCTGGACTTACAATTTTCATATCAAATCTGACTCTGTATTTATCTGCATTGTACTGGTCAAGCTCGCCTTTTATCTTTAAAATCAGTGTTCCTTCCATAATGATTGCTTCAAAATCCATTTTATTGCACCTCGATTTGAAAGTTATATTATTTCTAATTCTATATTACCCTAAAAAACCCTTCAGTATTTAATGTAATATTTTGTCGAAATAGAATATTTTGTTTTTAAACAGAAAACAAAAAACCCTCAACAGCTTTTTGCTGCTGAGGGCGTTATATTCTTTTTCTGGAGCGGGTGATGGGAATCGAACCCACGCTGCCAGCTTGGAAGGCTGGTGTTCTACCATTGAACTACACCCGCTCGTTTTTTCCCTTTGCACATTGAATATTATAATACCTTATCTTGATGTTGTCAATAGGTATTTGGGCGGGGATAGTGTCAAGAGTTTGTAGGAAAAAATTTTTATCAGAATATACCTGCATTATAGAAGCTACAACTAATCAAAGACTTTAATGCTCTTCGTAACTGGTTAACTTTACCATTTGCTATAACTGGTATATTATTCCACTTTTCCGTACCTTTTCGTACTCTTTTCCCGTTCTTTATAATTCCTTTTGCTATTTCTTTAACTTCTTGCCTTTCTGACTTCTTGGCTTTTATCTTCTCTAAATATACATTCATAAGTTCAAAACCATTATATTTTAAACTCAATAACTTTACCATGGTCTCCGCTATATCTTCGCTCCATCCTCTTGGTCTTGAACTCATCCTCTCTGCTAATACATGACTTACATGCCCTTCTGCACTACATCCCTTTATATTAACATTCGCTGCTTCTAATACTATATTATCCCAGTGCGAAAGTATGTATCTCCTTCCCTTCTTTATCCTCCTCTTAGCTAACTCATCTTCTTTTACCTCCTCCATCTTTTCTTTTACTAATGCCTCAAATCCCTCTCTATCCTTCTCTCTTAATGCTTTCAAAATCTCATTAAATAATTTTCTATCCCCTCCTGCTATTTTCATTATCTCCTTCGTTAAGTGAAACTTATCTAATACAAATTCCGCTCCATCTATCCACTCTAATCCCTTCTTTATCCAATTAGCTCCATCTCCTAAAAGATATATGTTTTCTATCTTCTCAACTTCAAAATTCTCTTCAATATACTTACCCACTTTTGCCCAAAAATCATCTGCATCCTCTTTTACACTGCTAAAATAATGCAAATCCTTTAATTCCTTCCTAATAACAACGCCCTTCTCTTCCTTATATCCCGTATTTATGTAAGCAAGCTTCGCTATCTCTTTCTTCCCATTCTGTAATGAAATATGGTCTTCATCCGCCTCGATATAAAGCTCTTTTACAACTTTCTTCTCTCCTTTTACACTCTTGCTATGCTGGATTTCATCTAATTCTTTACTATCTATCCCTTTCAAAATATTCATTACACTTTGTCTACTAATCCTATCCTCCCCTAATACTTCCTTTGCTGCCTTCTCATATGACATGTCTACTACTCTCTCTATTATCGCTCCCTTTACCGCATTGTCTATCCTTTGATATCTCTCTATCCCTAAAACTATATCAACTAAATAAACATATCCTTTGCCTTCCTTATCTTTGTAATATGTTCTCTCATATTCAATATCACCAAATATTGTCTTTAAACCCCTCTTGTCTCTCCTCACAACTTCATACCTCTTCTTCCTCTCTTCGTTTTCTTTCAATGATTCATCTATAAGTTCACATGCTTCCTTTATCATCTCCTTGCCTATCAGGTCTAACTGCTTCTTAAGTTCAATTGAATATTCCGCTAAATCCTTCTCCCTTTTCACTATCTTCTCTAATCCTTCCTCAAAAGTCTTTAAAAGTTCTTCTATTTTTGATACAATATTTTCAGTCATTTTGCTCCCTCCTTTGGTTTGTTTTTCCTTTTTCTTTTTTTATTTTTTCATCATTATATTCTACTTCATTTTTTCTCTTCTACCAAGAGGAGGGAGCTTTTTTCCATCCAATGTCCTATAAATATTTTACACTAAGTTGGGCGGGAAAAATCAGAAAGATGTAAGAGTTTTGAGAATCTCATACCACACAGCTACACTTTCGCGCACAAAACCATAGTATTCTTCATGCAAATATTGTTTTACATATACACCTGAAAAAGAAGAATTTATTTTTAATTTTTTAGCAATCAAATGTGCTCTTTCTAAGTGAAACATATTTGAAACAATTATAGCGCTTTTGAAACCTTTCTTGTTCATAATCCTTTTTGAATACAACAAATTTTCATATGTCGAAAAAGATTTATCTTCCTTCAAAACAAACTCAGGCAAAACTCCCATTTCTACAAGATACCTCTTGCCTGCCTCAGCTTCAGAAATGTTTTCACCCGGCCCTTTTGCACCACAGACAATTATGTATCTTGCATACCCATTTTTATAAAGTTCAAAAGCTCTGTTAAGTCTTTCTCGAAAAAACGGACTTGGAAAATCGCCATAAACTGCACAGCCCAAAACAATAATACAGTCTGACTTTTTAGGCTTTGCAGAAATGCCAAAAATAATTATTGATGCTTCCGTAACTGCAAATATCAAAATAACAGTAGCCAAAGTGCAAAGCGAAATTTTTAAAAACTTTCTCATTTAAAGTACTCCCCGTTACATTCTTCAAATTTTCCTTTATGTTCAATTGCAGCCTTCATTTGATATTTGCATTTTACAAGATATATGTTATAATACATACTGCAAAAAGTAAATAGCTAACTGGTGGGGATATAGCTCAGTTGGTTAGAGCGCTTGCTTGACATGCAAGAGGTCATAGGTTCGAGTCCTATTATCCCCACCATTTATTTTTGTCAGTAAACAACATCCACAAGGTAAAGTCCCCATGGTGGCAAGGTCTTTCCTGCCTTGGTTCTGTCTTTGCTTTCTATTATAAGCGGAATATCCATTGGTTTTAATTTTCCTGCTCCCACATCTAAGATTGTTCCTGCGATAATCCTTGCCATGTTGTAAAGAAAGCCATTGGCTGTTATATATATTGCAATGCACTCATTTTCAAAGGTCAAATATGCATTGTATACACGCCTTATGGTTGTCTTTGCTTCAGAATCAGCAGAACAAAAACTTTTAAAGTCATACTCCCCTATAAAGTATTCACATGCTCTTTGCATGGCATCAACATCAAGCTGGTATGGATAATAATACGCATAGTTTCTCAAAAGCGCAGGACGGCTTTTTTTGTTATAAATAAGATACTTATAAGTCTTCTGCCTTGCACTGTATCGCGCAGAAAAATCTAAAGGCGCCTCAACCGCGTCTTTTATAGATATATCGCCAGGCAGGACAGAATTTAAGGCAAGCGGAAACTTGTCTGTTGGAATTTTGCTGCTTGTTTTGAAATTAGCTTTTTGATTTAAAGCATGAACACCTCTGTCTGTTCTTCCAGAACCAATCAAGTTTACCTCTTCTCCTGTCAACTTCTTTATAGCCTCTTCAATAGTTCCCTGAATGGTTTTTTTATTGGGCTGCTTTTGCCACCCAAAATATCCTGTGCCATCATATTCTATAGTCAAAAGAATGTTTCTCAAGCATTTTCACCTCACAACAATCGCAAGTATGATTAAAATCCCACATACAACAAACGAAATATAGTCAGGAATTCCAAACTCAAGTTTTTTGAGCTTTGTGCGACCTTCTGAACCTCTGTAGCAGCGCGCCTCCATCGCAATTGCAAGCTCATCTGCTCTTTTGAAAGCTGAAATAAAAAGTGGAATCAAAAGCGGCAAAAGCGACTTTGCTTTTTTTATTAATCCCCCTGTTTCAAAATCAGCACCTCTTGACATTTGAGCCTTCATAATCTTGTCAGCCTCTTCGTAGATGGTTGGTATAAACCTTAAGGCAATTGACATCATCATAGAGATTTCATGAACAGGAAATTTCACATTTTTTAGAGGTTTTAATAACACTTCCAGAGCATCTGTTATTTCAATTGGCGATGTTGTGAGAGTAAGAAGGCTTGTTGCAAAAATGAGCAGCAAAAGTCGAATTACTAAAAAGATAGAAAGTATAATACCTCTGTCGGTTATAACAAGCCCTAATATCTTTATCACAGGTTTTCCTTGAGTCATAAAAAGATTAAAAACTACTGTTATAAGGATTAATATAAATACAGGTTTTGTTCCGCGCAAAAGTATAAGCGGGTTTACTTTTGAGAGCAAAATCCATAGAAGTATTAAGGCAAACAAAAATATATATCCATAAAAGTTATTTACCACAAATATTGAGATACAAAAAAAGAATAGCACTATTATCTTTGTCCTTGGGTCAAGCCTGTGCACAAATGAATCTTTTTTTATATACTGACCAATCACAAAGTCAACCATTATAGCATTTCACCTTCTCTTTTGAATGCAAGATTTTTCACAATCATATCAGCAACATTTTCAATACTGTATTCAAACCTGTCAATCTTAAAACCCTTAAGTTTTAATCTGTGTTGGAGATAAAGAATGTCAGGTGGCAAAAGTCCACTTTTTTCAAGAAGCTCTATATTCTCAAAAGCCTGATGTTTGGGACCATCGAAATGAACTTTGCCTTTGCTCAGAATAATAACCCTCTCACTGAGCACTGCAACATCTTCTAAGCTGTGTGAAATCAAAATTATTGTCTTTTTTGCTTCTTTGTGAAGTCTTTCTATGATATTAAAAATCCTTTTTCGACCACGCATATCAAGCCCGGCTGTTGGTTCATCAAGAATTATACAATCTGGGTCCATTGCAAGTATTCCTGCAATTGCAACCCTTCGTTTTTGACCACCCGAAAGTTCAAACGGCGATTTTTCTAAAAGCTCTTTGGGTATCTCTAAAAGCTCACACACCTCTTTTACCCTTCTTTTTACTTCATCTTCAGAAAATCCAAGGTTTTGAGGACCAAACGCTATGTCTTTGTAAACTGTCTCCTCAAATAGCTGATATTCAGGGTATTGAAACACAAGCCCAACTCTTTTTCGAATTTCCTTTGCCTTCTTTTTATCCTTTGTATTTATACCATCAACAACAACATCACCTATCTGCGGCACCAAAAGCCCGTTCATCAGCTGAACCAAAGTAGATTTGCCCGAACCAGTTTTGCCAATAATTCCAATAAACTCTCCCTTTGTTATTGATAGGTTTATATTTTCAAGCGCCTTTTTTTCAAATGGTGTTTTGTAGCCATATATAAAGTCTACATTTTTCATTTCAATGAACATAAAAATCTCTCCATTTCGTCAACCGACCAGATTTCCTTATTAATCTTTACACCTCTTTTTCTAAGTTCAATTGAGAGCTTCAAAATTTGTGGCATGTCAAAACCCATCTCATAAAACCAGTCAAGCTTTAATAGCTCAAGAAAAGAACCATCAAACTTTATACGTCCTTTATCCAGCACAATGCTTCTTTGGCTCAAGATCATCTCGTCGATATTGTGTGTGACCAAAACAATGGTCTTTCTCTCTTCCTTATTAAGTCTCTGTATAGTAGCTATAACCTCTTTTCTTCCTTTTGGGTCAAGCATAGAGGTTGGCTCATCCAATATGATGCACTCTGGTTTCATCGCCAGAACACCAGCAATTGCAACCCTCTGTTTTTGCCCACCAGACAGTTTGTATGTGGCATGATTTTTATACTCTATCATTTCAACAGCCAAAAGTGCGCTATCAACAGCTTTTCTTATCTTTTCTCTCGGCATTCCTAAGTTTTCAGGTCCAAATGCAACATCTTCTTCAACAATTGATGCAACAAGCTGGTTGTCAGGGTTTTGAAATATATATCCGCACTTTCTTCTGATATTCCAGATTTTTTCTGTATCTTTTGTATTCATACCATCTACAATCACATCGCCTTTTTCTGGAATTAAAAGACCGTTTATTAGTTTTGCAAGGGTTGATTTGCCAGAACCATTTAGCCCCAATATCGCAACAAATTCTCCTCTTTCTATCTTAAGATTTATATCAATCAAAGCTGGTGTTTTTGTCCCATCAGAGCTTACATACGAAAAGCTCACATTTTTAAACTCTATAAAAGCGCTCATTTTACTTTTCTCCTTTTTGCCAAACTACATTCTATTATAGCAAAAATTTTTGGCCTTAAATATACATGTATTTTTGAAGTATCCCTGCATACATCGAACATATTAACGAAAAAGAGGGTATAATATATATTGGAAGGGGGGATTTGAAATGTTTTCTCCCAGGTGTGACATCTATTTTGATTACAACTTGATTAATTTAAAAGAATTCAACTTGCCAGTTGAACTTGAGAATCTTGAAGCAGAAGAGTTTTCAAAAATTGAGGAGACACCAAAGAAAATCAGTCGGCTTTTGAAAGAAAGTGAAAATACGGAGGCTTCTGTAAACTGAAGCGTAGCACGGTAGGAAGGTGAAAATATAAAAAGGGGATGTTTTTCGCATCCCCTTAAATTTATTTGTCTTTTAGACTTTCTGAGATTTCTTTCAAAAAATCTTCAAGTTTGTCTTTTCCTTCATCTATCTTTGTGATTATTGCACTTCCAATGACAATACCATCTGCAAGGTCTTTGAACTTTTGCACATCTTCTTTACTCTTTATACCAAATCCAACTGCTAAAGGTGTTGAGGTAACGGTTTTTAGTTCTTTTAGAAAAGTAAAAATCCTATCATCAATCTGCCCTTTGAAACCTGTCACACCTTTTCTTGAAACACAATACAAAAAACCACGGCTCTGCCTACCTATCATCTTGGCTCTCTCAAGAGAAGATATTGATACAAGGTCAATATAGACAATACCAAACTTTTCAGCTACTTCTTTGAACTCAAAGCTCTCTTCAAACGAAACATCTGGGATTATCACGCCATCCACACCGCAAGCTTTGCAACTTTCAAAAAATCTATCAATTCCCCTTTTGTAAACTGTGTTTGCATACAACATTAGCACAACCGGCTTATCTTTTTTAAACTTTTCAATGCTTTCAAAAAGGTGGCTCAATTTGACACCTTCACTGAGAGCTTTTATAGAAGCTTTTTGAATAATTTCTCCATCTGCAATAGGGTCAGAAAAAGGAAAACCAATCTCTAAAATGTCTACATATGAATATACAAGCTTTATAAACCAAAGTGTTTCTTCAAAAGTTGGATACCCAAACGTAACATAGCCTATGAAAGCTTTTTTTCCCTCTTTTTTTAGCCTTTCAAATCTTTCATCTATAAAATTCATAGTTCATCATCCTTCCAAAGCTCAAGGACTGTATTTATATCCTTATCACCTCTTCCAGAAAGGTTCACAACAACAATGTCACTGGTTTTGAACAGTCCCATCTTTGCCCTTTTAATAACCTCTCCAAGGGCATGGCTCGACTCCAGCGCTGGAATTATCCCTTCAAGCCTTGTAAGCAACAAAAATGCATCCACAGCTTCTTTATCAGTAGCCCCCACATACTCAACCCTTCCTGTCTCTTTCAAATACGCATGTTCTGGTCCAACACCCGGGTAGTCAAGTCCTGCTGAGATCGAATGTGTGTTTAGAATTTGCCCTTCTTCATCCTGTAAAATATACGTTTTAGCACCATGCAAGATTCCAACAGACCCACTACATAGCGTCGCAGCCGTTTTGCCTGTATGTATTCCCTCTCCTGCACCCTCAACACCAATAAGCTTTACCTCATGATCTTCCAAAAACGCTGAGAAGATACCAATTGCGTTAGAACCACCACCCACACACGCAAAGATATAGTCTGGAAGCCTTCCTTCAAGCTTTATTATCTGATCTTTTGTCTCTTTTCCAATCACACTCTGAAAGTATTTTACAATTGTTGGGAACGGATGAGGTCCTGCAGCTGTACCAAAAAGATAAAAGGTATATTCAAAGGTCTCGCTCCAGTCACGCATTGCCTCGTTTATTGCATCTTTTAATGTCTTGCTTCCCTTGCTAACTACTCTTACCTTACTGCCAAGCATTTTCATCCTCTGCACGTTATGAAACTGCCTTTTTGCATCCTCTTCACCCATAAATATCTCGCATTCCATCCCAAAAAGAGCAGCAACTGTAGCTGTTGCAACACCGTGCTGACCAGCTCCTGTCTCGGCAATAAGTCTTTTTTTACCCATATGCTTTGCCAAAAGTGCCTGGCCAATGCAGTTGTTTATCTTGTGTGCACCGGTGTGGTTCAGGTCTTCTCTTTTGAGATATATTTTGACTCCAAGATGCTCGCTCAAGTTTTTGGCAAAGTAAAGTGGCGATGGTCTTCCAACATAGTTTTTGAGATAGTACTCATATTCAGAGAGAAAATTTTCATCTTTCACAAGCTTGCAAAACTCTTCTTCTATCTCTAAAAGAGCTGGCATAAGAGTTTCTGGTGCATACATTCCACCAAACCTTCCAAAATACCTATCCATTTTTTGTTTCACCAACCTTGTATTTGTTTACCTTATCAATAATCTTTTTCATCTTTATAAAATCCTTGTAACCATCTGTCTCAATTCCTGAGCTGATGTCAATCCCAATTGGATTTAGATTTAGGTATTTATCTATATTTTCAGGTGTTATTCCACCCGCAATGATATAATCAAAGTCAGCAAGTTTTGCAACCTCTGTGATATCCAAACCACTGCCTTTGGGTCTGTCAAGAAGCACAAAGTCAGCTATTTCTGTATAGCGTTTAGCTTCTATTAAATCTTGTTGTCTTTCAACTTCAATAGCCTTTATGACCCTAAATCCAAGGTCTTTCAAATGCTTTATATATCCATAATTTTCTTTGCCGTGCAGCTGCACAAAGTCAAGTTGAAGATAAGTCGCTATTTTTATAACCTCTGATATGTTCTGGTCTTTAAAAACCCCCACTGATTTTATTGAAGGACTTTTTGTTAAAACCATCTCTTTTGCAAGGTCCTTTTCAACCTTTCTTGGACTTTGAGCAAATATTAAGCCTATCATATCAGGCTGAAGTTTATTGCACATCTCAATGTCAACAAGCCTCTTTAGCCCACAAAACTTTACTATCATATCCTATCACCAATTATTTCAAGCGGATTTTGCGATTTCATAAAAGATGTCCCTATCAAACATCCATCAATACCAAGTGAGAGAATATAGTCAAAATCCTCTTTTGTCTTAATTCCACTTTCGCTTATCACAGCAACTTCTTTTGGAATATACTTCAAAAGCCTTTCTGTCTTTGTTATGTCGATAGACAAATCATCCAGGTTTCTGTTGTTAATTCCTATGAGTTTTGCACCACACTTTAAAGCTTTTTCAATTTCATACTCATTTTCAACCTCAACAAGCGGGACAATATCAAGAATTTCTAAAATTTTGATGAATATTGCAAGCTGTTTCTCTGACAAAGCTTTTGTGATAAGCAAAGCTGCATCTGCGCCTATCATCTTTGTCTGGTAAAGCTGCCAGATATCAATGATAAAGTCTTTTCTTAACACGGGCAGAGATACCTCTTTTTTTACTTCCATCAAATCTTGTTCCGAACCCTTGAAAAAAAATCTTTCTGTCAAAACTGATATAGCAAAAAACCCTAAATTTTCATACATCTTTGCTATTGCTTTTGCATTGGCATCCTCTGATATTACACCCTCCGAAGGTGATGCTCTTTTTATTTCACCAATTATACAGAATTTATCTTTTTTGAATATTCTTTTGAACTTGTTTTCTAAATAGCCACCTTTAATCTTCTCAACTGCAAGTTTCTTCATTTTCTCAACAGGTATGAGATTTTTGCACCTTTCTACCTCTTCTTTTTTATAGCTCAAGATACGCTCAAGCACACTCATTTTTAATTACACTCCCGATTTATAAAACTGCCTAAGCTCTTTGAGCTTTAAATAAGCTTTTTTGCTCTCGATTGCTTTTGAGGAAAGCTTAATTCCTTCTTCAACATCTTTTGCAACCTCACAAATGTAAAGTGCAAATCCACAATTCAAAACAACAGCCCAAAAATAAGGCGACTTTTCTCCCTCAAGCACACTTATCAAAATCCTTGCATTTTCTTCAGGCGAAAAGCCTCTGATTGAGTTTGTATCAAATTTAATTCCATAGTCTTTTGGGTCAATATAATATTCTTTGATATTCTTGTCTTGTATCTCAAGCACCCTTGTCTTTTGAGAAATGGAAATCTCGTCAAGTCCGTCAAGACTATGTATGACAGCAGCTTTTTTTCTGTTACCTCTTAACACAGAAGCCACTTTATCCTGCGCATCAAAGCTGAATGTCCCAACAACCTGATATTTAAGTGGTACAGGGTTCAAAAGGGGACCTAAGATGTTAAAAACAGTTCTGATACCAAGTGATCTTCTTAAATTTGCAACCTTTTTCATAGCAGGATGATACAGTGGTGCAAATAAAAACGCAAAGTTGAGTTTCTCAAGCCCTTTTAAAATTTTATCTTCCTCAGCTTGAATATCAATTCCAAGTTTTTCTAAGATATCAGCTGAGCCTGAGTTGCTTGTAATGCTTCTGTTACCGTGTTTTGCTACTTTTACGTCAAAACAGCTAAGGACAATAGCTGCAGCTGTTGAGATGTTAAATGTGCCTTTTCCATCGCCACCTGTTCCACATGTATCAATTGTAGCTGGATGGTCAAAATTAAGTTTTTTTGCCTTGTCATAAAAAGCATCAACAAATGCCGAAATTTCTTTTTCTGTTTCACCCTTTGTTTTTAGCGCTGCCAAAAATGCGCCAAACTTTATCTCATCAAGTTCTCCTTCCAAGATGTTGTCAAGAAGATTTTTTACCTGGTCATATTCTAAATCCTTTTTGTTTGTCACAAGCTCAAGCACATCGATGAGCATCTTTTCCCACCCCATCATAGCATATTTCTAAAAAGTTTTGAATAATTGTCTCGCCATCAGGAGTCAGGATTGACTCAGGATGAAACTGAATCCCATAGACTCTCAAGTTATCATTTACCAAGGACATGACCTCATCATCTTCACTCACAGCAGCTATCTCAAGCTGTTTTAAAGACGAAGATTTCTCAACCACAAGTGAATGGTACCTTCCTGCAAAAAATCTCTCTGGCACACCTTTAAAAAGCCTGCTTCTTTTACCGCTTTCAAGCAAGTCAACCCTCGATCTCATTCCATGGTAAATTGTTTTTGCATGAGTAATTCGTGCCCCGAAACATTCTCCAATCACCTGATGACCAAGACACACACCCAAGATTGGAATACTACCCGCAAATGTATTTACAACCTCTTTGCTTACACCCGCATCTTTTGGACTGCCAGGACCTGGAGAAATTATTATACCCGCCGGATTTAACTTTTTTATTGTATCAACTGTAACCTTGTTGTTCCTGAACACCAAAACTTTTGTTTTGCTTGCAATCATCTGGTAAAGATTAAACGTAAAAGAGTCATAGTTATCTATTAACAATATCATCCTCATTCACCTCCATTATCCTCAAAAACGCTCTGAGCTTGGTCAAACACTCCTGATACTCATTCTCAGGCACTGACAAATTTACAATTCCCGCACCACTTTGAAGCTTGATAATGCTTTCCTTTTTGTCCTTCACAGCCATTCTTATAGCTATGGCAAGGTCAAACTGGTCTTTGTAGATATATCCAATTGCTCCTCCGTAAAGATCTCTTCTCTGCCTTTCGTACTTTTCAATTAGCTGCATAGCTCTTATCTTGGGTGCGCCGGTCAGCGTCCCGGCCGGAAAAACAGATAGTATCGTTTTTGTGAGGCTCTTTTCTTCAAGTTCACCTGTAACAACTGAATATATATGAATGAGATTATAAAGCCTTTTTATTCTCAAGTACTCTTCTACTTTTACAGTCCCGGGTTTTGAAATCCTTCCAAGATCATTTCGCGCAAGGTCAACAAGCATGACATGTTCACTTATCTCTTTCTTGTCTTTCAGTATCTCAATCTTTTTCTGGGCAACATCATCGCCTTCGTTTATCCTGTACGTTCCTGCAATTGGAAATGTCTTTACTGTGTTTCCTTTTTTCTTTATAAGAGTCTCTGGCGAAAAACAAATCACTTGGCTTTCTTCATTGTTTATCACAATGCTGTACTCTGAAGGATTTCTCTCTTTCATTGTGTAAAAAAGATGGTTTGTTGATATATTGCTTTTGACCAATATTATCTGAGACAGAACAATCTGAAAAATCTCACCATTTCTGATATCCTCTTTTGCCTGCTTGACTGTGCTGATAAAGTACTCTTTTGGTGTTGAAAAGACCACATTGCTTTTTACATCAAACAAACTTCTCTGGTACCTCTTAAAATCTACCTCTGCATCTTTTTCAGATTCCTTGCTCACCAAAAGAGTTTTCTTGCCTGTAAGTTTATCAACAAGTACATTTTTTCTGTAAACATTTAGAACTATATAGGGACTGTCAGCAGAATATATGTCTTCTAACAAATTTACTGCATGATAGTTAAATTGACAGGTGATATAAGCATTCTTTTGAATTAAGATTTCCAATATGCTATCAAGCATTGCAGAAACATCGCCATAGAAAACATCTATAGTCCCTTCAAAATCAATCTCGGTCCTGTCATGGTAAACTGTGATACATAACAACCTATCAGTGCAAAATGCTGCCATCTGGGAATTTTCAAAGAAAAAGAAATCCCCCTCGATTGAATCAAAATCTATATTTGATAGGTCAATTGAATCGTTTGAATATTCTTCAAAGAAAGGTATACTATTTCTAATATCATGATAACAAAAAAGCCCCGATGAGCTATCGGGGCGCACGTTTGCCACCTTTTCCATTTTACAGCTCATCTCCTCTCATCTCTTCTATTCTCTTCTCATCTCATCTCTTCTAAGCTTTTTATAAGCTCAAAAAATATGATCTTTCTAACCTCTCTAAAGCCTAAAGCTATTCTTATTTTTAAGTATATCAGAAAACTTCTCATCTGACAATACCAAATTTCTAAATTACAATTAGCTCCTTTGTCGACTTTGTCAAAATCTCACATCCACCACTTTTCACAACAACTATATCTTCTATCCTCACACCTCCAAAATCCTCAATATAAATGCCCGGCTCTATCGTTACAACCATATTTTCTTCTAAAACCATCTCAGACTTTGGTGAAAGCCTTGGAAGTTCGTGAATTTCAAGTCCAACACCATGTCCCAAAGAGTGTCCAAACTTTTCCATATAACCAAAAGAGCCTATATAGTCACGGGCAATCTTGTCAACTTCGTTTGCCTTTAAGCCCTCTTTTATAAACTCTTCTGCCTTTTGCTGAGCTTCCTTTACTATATGGTATACCTTTACCATCTGACTTTCCACTTTCCCTACAAATACCGTCCTTGTCATATCAGACATGTAGCCGTCAAAGTTGCATCCAAAGTCAATTGTAACAGTATCGCCAGCTTCAATCTTTTTGTCTGTTGCGACGCCGTGGGGCAAAGAGCTTCTTTTCCCAGAGGCAACTATAGGTTCAAATGAAAAGCCTTTTGCACCGTTTTTCAGTATAAAGTAGTTGAGCTCTGCAACCACGTCATTTTCTGAAATACCCGGCTTTATGAACTTTAAGATGTGCTCAAATGCTCTGTCAGCAATCTCAACAGCTTTTTTTATTTTCTCTATCTCTTCATCATCTTTAACAGCTCTTATTTCATCCAAAGAAAACGAAAGTGCACATACCCTGTGTTCAAGCTTTTCTTTCATCTCACTCACAAACAAAAACGGCAGATGATACCCTTCAATAAAAAGCTTTGAAATGTTATGCGATACCATCAAGTCTTTTATAGTATCATAAAGTTTTCCTTTGTAGTCAACAACTTCAAATTCAGTTGCTTCTTTTTTTGCCTGCTCGGTATACCTAAAGTCTGTCAGAAGATACTTTGCTCCTTCTCTTGTAATAAGCAGGAAGCTTTCATCGCCTTTGAAATTGCTAAGGTATCTGACATTTTCTTTTTTGGACACAAAAACTGCTTCGATACTCTCATCTCTTTTGAACAGTTTTTCAACTCTTGTGCTAACCATTGCCAAAGCTTTGCTCCTTTCTAAAATTTAGAATAACAACTGCAGCATTAATTTAGTCTAAAATTTCTTTCAAAGCATAAAGTGCTATTATATAGCTTTTGATGCCAAAACCTGAGATTTGACCTGTGCAAGCAGGAGCAATCACACTTTTGTGTCTGAACTCCTCTCTTGCATGAATGTTGGAAATGTGCACTTCAATCGTGGGAATGTTTACAGCTTTTATTGCATCATGGATTGCATAGCTATAGTGAGTATAAGCACCTGGGTTTATTATAATAGCATCAACCTTTTCAAAATATGCTCTATGGATTTTATCTATTATTTCTCCTTCATGGTTTGATTGAAAAAACTCAACTTCAAATCCAAGTTCCTGTGCTTTTCGTGAAATAGATTTGAGGACATCTTCGTATGATACGCTGCCATATATATTTTTTTCTCTTATTCCAAGAAGATTAAGATTTGGGCCGTTTATGACCAAGACCTTTTTCATGGTAAATATTCACATCCTCTTTTCCAAAGTCTCTTGATATATTTTTTTTAGAACAAGAGCATCCTCTGCCATATAGTCTTTTGATTCACAGATTATCACAGGTTCAAGCTTTAGCTTGCAAAGAGCCTCTGCCAGTGGTTCAAAGTCAGGCTCAAACTGTTTGTCTTCATAGTTCCAGTGTTTTTTCTCACCCTGTGATGTATATTCTATCCTGCTAAAATGGCTGTGAAAATATTTCATCCTCTCATATCCAAGCTGGTCAATAAATTTCTTGAGTAAATTTTCAAAATCCTCTTCTGTCTTCAAGCTGCCGCCTTCGAAAGCATTTATGTGCCCAAAATCAATGGTTGGAAGCAGCATCTCGTCCATTTTGCAAATTTCTATTATCTCATCGCTACTGCCAAGATTGTTTTTCTTTCCCATTGTTTCCGGACACAAAAAAATTCCATCTACATGCATTTCTTTTAACACATTTACAACTTCCAATATTGCTTTTTTGGCTGTTTCAAAAGCCAAGCTTCTTTTTACCTTTGCGCACGAACCGGGATGAAATACAATCCTTTGCGCTTTCATCTCCTTTGCAACTTCTACACATTCATAGATGTACTCTTTTGACTTTTGCAGCTTTTCTTCTTCTTGGCTGCCAAAGTTTATATAGTAAGGTGCGTGGATGGAGACAAGTATATCGTACTTTTGCGCTTCCTGACCAATCTGTCTTGCCTTTTCTTTCGAAATATTCACCCCTTTGTTACACTGGTACTCATAAGCAGAAAGACCTATTGATTTTAGCCACTTTGGCGCATCAACGCTTGATTTATAACCAGCATCGTAAAAACTCTGAGAGTTTCCTGCAGGACCAAATCTTATCATCTTTTACTCTCCTTTGCTAAGTGAATTGAAATTATCTTTTCTGCTGCAAGCTCTGGAGTGAGTATGTCTGTGTTTATTTCAAAATCGCAGTTTTTATAAAATGGCATTCTCATGTTCAAAAGCCTGATGATGTTGCTGAGCTTATCACCATTTTTCAAGAGAGGTCTTGTATCATCGTCTTTTAGCCTTTTGAGAATACTTTCGGCTGGGGCATACAAAAAATATATTACCCCGTTTTCTCTCAAAAGCTTTACGTTTTCGGGATTTAAAACAACTCCTCCACCTGTTGAGATAACAACATTTTCAAGCTTTGAAACTCTCTCAATTACCTTTGTTTCGACCTCTCTGAATTTTTTCTCACCGTGCACTTCAAATATCTTGTCAATTGTCATACCAAACTCTTTTATTACCTCTGAGTCTGTGTCAATAAGCTCTATATCGAGTTTTTCGGCAATTAATTTTCCTATGGTTGTTTTACCACTTCCCATAAAACCTGTGAGCACAATATTTTTCATGTGAATACCTTTCCTTTTTTGTACGAATTATAGGGTAAGAGTTTGTATCTATTATATCATAAATTTTTGCCATTGAAAAAATAAAAGACCATTCTCATGAATGGCCTTTTGGTTATTAACTTTAATTATTTTACTGTCCCTGAGCTTTCACAATGTCAATGCAGTTTATAAAATCTTTCAACATTGCCCATCCAAGCAAACCTTTTTCGGTCTTTATCATATACCAATCGTACATCTTGTTGTTCTTCTTTGATTGGTCCTTAAACCAGTTCGAAGGATCGCATTGTACTATCTCTATTTTTTCACCCTTTTTTGTTGTGGTGAGCTTAGTTTTCTGTTCTCTGTACGAATATAACACAAAAGGTCTTTTAACATATGCAAACACCCCAACATAGTAAAGCTCTTGCGGAGAAAGTTTTAAAGTTCGCACGCCAGATGCATTCTGATCCAAAATGTATCTTTCTTTTTTCACCCAGAAATCCATATTCCTTTCAATAATGACCTCTTTATTCCCATCGATGATTGGTTTTGAATCAGTATTAAGAAGTTCTTTTAAAACTTTACCGTTATATTCTAATATAATATACTTTTCAACCTTGTTTGATCTGTAATGTAGCAAGATCTCCTTGTATCCATCACTGCTGTCAATATCTACAATCTCAGTTCCAATTACCTGCAAAATGTTTTCTTTTGGTTGATAAAGCACATTGTTTACACTTAGCACATATTTTTTCAGGTTTTTATCAAGCCAAATACTTACTGTATCTATCTGCGCATCTGAGTTCAAATCAATCTGCTGCTGGAAAACTAATTCTCTCTGGATATTTTGTTTTGCAGATTTTGAAGTTTTTTGACCTGAAGCCGGCAACTTGTTTAAATTTTTAGCGCTTGCTGCCATAAACAAGCTTTCGATAATAAGGACTATTATTAGTGAAATTATAAGTAATATCAGAGCTTTTGTTATTATTCTTTTGAGCATTCTTACTCATCCTTTACATAATATCTGTCCTTCTAATTATAATCATACTCCATCAAAAAAGGGGTATCAATACTGATAAGCAAATTTACAAGATTTTTTAATATTTTTGTAATCCAAATCACTTTGAACTTTTTTGCAATCAATAGCGTTTAATTTATAGCAGGAGTGATAGGTAGTGGATGAAAAAAGGTTAATAGAAGAGGCAAAGAAAGGAAACAAAGAAGCTCTCTACAAGCTCATTGAAAATAACTTAAATATTCTCTCAGGTTTTGTGACGAAGATGACTCAAGATTATCATTTTGCCCAGGATGTTGTGCAAGAAACACTTTTACGAGCTATCATGAACATAGATAAGTTCTCACCAGATGCAAAGTTTTCAACATGGCTTATAAAAATCTCTATAAATGTGTACAAGGACTTTTTAAGAAAAAATAAAAGATATACCTACTTAGATGACTCATACAAAGATTATATGCAGGACGTAGAACATGCTGCCATATCAAACAGTGAATACAAAGACATCTGTAGTGCTATTTTGTCGCTTGACTATAAATTCAGGGCTGTTTTTATTCTAAAACATTTTTATGGATATAAATACAAAGAAATTGCCAAAATTTTGAACTGTCCTGTCGGGACAGTAAGGTCAAGGCTCCATTTTGCCATAAAGTTTCTGATAAAAGAGCTTGAAAAGAAAGGAGTGCTGGAAAGTGAAAGCAAAAAAGAATGAGAAAATTCAAGATTTAACTATTGATAAATACTATGAAGAATTAGAAAATGAAGCTTTAGAAAAATTAGATTTTAATAGTGCTTTGCTTGAAAAGCTAATACTTTTAAAAAACAAACTTGAACCTATGAATGAATCTCCTTTGGTAAAGATAGATATCCAGAAAGTCATTGAAGATGCAATAGAAGCAAAAGCCAAAAAGCAGGAAAAGGTTAATCTTCTATTATTCATTTTATTGAGTTTCCTTGTCTTTTCCATTTATATTTTGCTAATTAACATCAATGGTTTTGGATTTTTTGTAAGGCTTCAGATGCTCTTCGGAACGCTGATTCCATGGATTTTAATCCCTGCATCATTGATATTCTCAAAAGGAAAGGTGTGAGAACATGAAGATTAATAAAACATTTATATTTTTTTTCATCACTGCTATCGTTTGCTTGAGCTTTTTGCTTTTTTTGGTCCAGCAGTTTTCTGATGAGAAAATACCACTGGGTCTTCTGTTAATTTTATTCTCCTTACTGATGGCTCAGGCTGTGTATATATTCTTCGATGCTAAAAACAGAGGCGAAAAATACTATTTCCTCTGGGGACTATTTGGACTTCTGAACTTCCCCAGCAGTCTTATAATATATCTTCTTATCACGAGGGTAATTTTAAAAGATAAAAATAGAAAAACTTACTGAAAAGGAGTGTTTTGGAATGCTCGGAAATATGGATATGGAAGAAATGCTAAAATTACTTGCACCTGTAATTGTTCTGCAGTTTGTTCTTATGATTTTCTGTCTTGTTAAGTTGAAAAATGACAAAGTAAAATACCTTCCAAAATGGACATGGGCACTAATAATAATTATTTTCAACTTTGTAGGTCCTATAGTTTACCTGCTACTCGGAAGAGAGCGTGATTAGTTTGTTGAAAGTAATAAATCTTCACAAAAGCTTTGGAAAGGTAAAAGCTTTAAAAGGCATATCATTTGAAGTACAACCTGCTACTGTTCATGGTTTTCTTGGACCAAATGGAGCAGGTAAGACAACCACAATGAAAATTCTTTCTGGACTAATTAGTTTTGATGAAGGATCAATCTTATTTGAGAATCTTAATTATAAGACAAACAAAAATGCCATAGTGAAACAAATTGGATTCCTTCCTCAAAATCCTGTATTCTACGGTTATCTCACACCAGTTGAGTATTTAAACTTAATAGGACAAATTTGCAATTTTGAAAGTAGAACTATTCAAAAGAGGACTGAAGAAGTTCTTGAGATTGTAAAACTTTCAAACGTTTCTAAAAGAAAAATCTCAACTTTTTCGGGTGGAATGCTTCAAAGGCTTGGAATAGCTGTCGCAATATTTAATAAGCCTAAACTATTGCTTCTTGATGAACCGACTGCTTCTTTAGACCCAGAAGGAAGAGCTGAAGTGTTAGAACATATAAAATCTTTGAAAGAAGAAGGAATCACTGTCTTCTTCTCAACACATATATTGAACGACGTAGAGAGAATATGCGACTATGTCACTATATTACATGAAGGCAAAGTAATTGTAAGTAGTAGTTTAGAAAACCTCCAAAAACGATACATTCAACCTATTTTTTGTGTTGAGTTTGAAAGTATACCCGAAAATTTTAAAGATAGATTATCTAAAGTTTCTTATATTCAAAAGATTGATATTGATAATTATGGAAAGGTTTCTATTTTCGTTAACAATATTGAATATGCTAAAATAGATTTAATTAAAATTTTATCACAGTTTGAAACACCTATTTTGTCATTTTATTTGAGAAAGCCTTCACTGGAAGACATATTTATAAAGGTGGTAGATAAAAGTGACATTTAAAGCGTATTTTAGAAAAGAATTTGTTGAAGGAATAAGGCAGTACAGATATCTCATTTTCGCAATAGGTATAATATTGTTTGCCATTTTAGATCCAATAATGCTAAAACTTCTTCCATCTTTTATTAGTAACAAAATTCCCAACAATTTAATAACTCGGCTATTCAAATTTAACCCAAGAGATGCTTTGGCAAACTATATTAAAGATCTCTTTCAGATAAGTACGCTGTTTATAATATTCTCTAACGCTGGCAGTATAAATGAAGAAATCTATTCTCAAAAAATTGTTTTACCCTTCTCAAAAGGGGCAAATAAAATTCAAATTGTACTTGCAAAGTATTTTAATACTGCAATTGCAATCTGCTTTTTTCTGTTTATCGGTCTAACACTCAATCAATATTATGCTAACCTTTTATTTGAAGGACAAAAACTATCTTTTTCACATATAATTTGTGTTTTTTATCTTTTGTGTATTTATTATTTGTTTGTAATTTCACTTACATTGTTTTTTAGCAGTCTCACAAAGAAAAATATTACAGCAGGAATTTTAACATGCACATTTGTGTATTCCGCAGCATTTATTTCTCAGTTTGAAAAACTTAAAAAATTCAGTCCATACAATTTAATCTTACTCACAAATAATGATAATCTGCAAAATGCAACAGAAACAATTATTATTTCTATTCTTTTAACCATTTTGTTTTTGCTTATAACTATTGTTCAATTCAATAACTTGGAAGTAAATTGAATTTTTTATTATTTGCAAAACAACAAAAATTTTTTCTGTTTAAAGAACTGTCCAAAAAATAATCGGATAGTCATTTTTGCTTTAAAACAATTTATTACAGATAAAATTATACTTGTAATATTACAATTTAAAGTTTTTCTTTCAAATCAGCCTTCTTTATTGACTTTTTTAAGTTATCAAAATGATTGGTATTCATTTTATTGTTAAAAGATTAACGATACTAAACAAAATAAAAAATCCGGCAGCCACCTACTTTCCCGTGCCGTCTCCAGCACAGTATCATCGGCGTTGCGAGGCTTAACTTCCGTGTTCGGAATGGGAACGGGTGTTTCCCTCGCTCTTTCGCCACCGGATTTGTCAGCTTATTCATTTTCTTCAGCAGCTTTTTAAGCAGCCTCGCAAGTGAATAGGGAGAAAGCTAATCTTTCGGTCAAGCTCCTCGGGCCATTAGTACCGCCTTGCTCAACGCCTCACAGCGCTTACACATGCGGCCTATCTACCTGGTAGTCTCCCAGGACCCTTACCACCTTTGAGGTGTGGGGTATCTCATCTTGGGGTGGGCTTCACGCTTAGATGCTTTCAGCGTTTATCCCATCCGGACTTGGCTTCCCAGCCGTGCCCCTGGCGGAACAACTGGTAAACCAGCGGTCCGTCCAACCCGGTCCTCTCGTACTAGGGTCAGCTCCCCTCAAATACCCTGCGCCCGCGGCGGATAAGGACCGAACTGTCTCACGACGTTCTGAACCCAGCTCACGTACCGCTTTAATGGGCGAACAGCCCAACCCTTGGGACCTACTTCAGCCCCAGGATGCGATGAGCCGACATCGAGGTGCCAAACCTCCCCGTCGATGTGGACTCTCGGGGGAGATCAGCCTGTTATCCCCGGGGTAACTTTTATCCGTTGAGCGACGGCTCTCCCACTCGAAAACCGCCGGATCACTAAGCCCGACTTTCGTCCCTGCTCGAGATGTCTCTCTCACAGTCAAGCCACCTTACCGCCTTTGCACTCCTACCGCACGATTTCCATCCGTGCTGAGGTGACCTTTGGGCGCCTCCGTTACCTTTTAGGAGGCGACCGCCCCAGTCAAACTGCCCACCTGACAGTGTCCCATCACTCGGTTCAGAGTGTCTGGTTAGTGCCCCAGTGCACCCAGAGTGGTATCCCACCGGCGGCTCCATGGAGGCTGGCGCCCCCACTTCTCTGCCTCCCACCTATCCTGTACAGGACACACCAGAACACAGTGCCAGGCTGCAGTAAAGCTCCACGGGGTCTTTCTGTCCAACCGCGGGTAACCAGCGTCTTCACTGGTACCACAATTTCGCCGGGCACACCGCCAAGACAGCGCCCAAGTCGTTACGCCATTCGT